>DKAU01000067.1 GCA_002450925.1 Thiobacillus sp. UBA6918
GCCGCCTGCGAATTCATCATGGATTACCTCAAGACACAGGCACCCTTCTGGAAGAAGGAAGGAACGCCCGGGAACGAACGCTGGGTCGAAGCCCGACAAACTGACGAAGCAGCCGCCAATCGCTGGGAAAAATAAAGGCGGGCTGGCATCAGCCAGCCCGCTTGCGTAATCCGGCTTACTTCAGCGCGGCAATGTGGGTTGCCAGTGCGTCCACTTCCGCATCGCTCAATCCGGAAGCAATCGGCATCATGACGCCGGACATGGGCCCAACCTGCTTGCCGGCTTTGTAGTTGGCAAGTCTGTCTTTTACAACCTCCGCAGTCAGGCCAATCAGTTTCGGGAATGTGCCGATACCCTGGCCTTTGGCTCCATGGCAGGTCATGCAGGCCGAAGCGTATTTCTTCGCGCCTTCGGCTGATCCGGATGTGGCAGGTGCAGGTGCTGGAGCCGGTGGCGTTGCCGGGGCTGGGGCGACAGTTGCGGGCGCAGGGCTGGCTGCCGCGGCCGGAGGCGGCTCAGCAGGCGTTTCTGCCGGTGCTGCAGCCTCCATGGGAGCCGGGGGTGGCGCAGGAGTTTCAGCAACCGGCGCAGGTTCCGGAGCAGCTACTGTCTGCGGCTCTTCCTTTTTTCCACAGGCATTCAAGGCAAGTGCCAGAAAAATCGGCAGCATCAATTTCTTTTGCATGGTGTTTTCCTGAAATCATAAAGGGGTTGAAAAAACCTACTCCTACAAGGTTAGACCCTTATCCAAAGGTGGCAAGCTTTGCTATCTTTCAAGCAGGCCTGTAGCGAAACCCTCTGTGGCCGAAATCAGCCACTTCTTGTGTTTGTCTTCCAGAACTGAATATTCGGCGATCAGTCTTTTCCCTGCATCAGTCAGTTTGCTGCCACCGCCTTTGGATCCGCCAATTTCACTTTCTATGACAGGGGTTCCCATAACGTTGTTCATGGCATCGACGGCATCCCAGGCGGCCTTGTAGCTCATTTTCATGGCTTTTGCGGCTTTGGAGATTGAGCCTGTTGCTTCAATTTGCTTCAACAACTCGACTCGGCCTTTGCCCAGCAGAGGCTTGCCGTTCAGCGTCAGCCAAATTCTGCCTTGAACTTCTAGTTGTTTAAGTGTCATAGTTTTATTAAACCACCATTGCCAGCAGGTCGTTAAGCTACCATGGCAAGAAACAAGTTTAATTGGAGAAAAAAATGAAAAAGCTGTTCATGTTTACGCTGCTTGCGCTGTTCTCATCTTTTGCAATGGCGGCAGATAATTACACGGTTGTCTTCAAGGCAAAGGGCAAATATGAAGACGTTCGTGATTCCGTACAAATGGCCATCGAAGGCAAGGGCCTCAAGATCAACAGCATGAACCATATCGCCACCATGCTGGAACGCACCGGCAAAGATCTGGGTGCTACCAAGCAGGTCTATGAAGGCGGCGAGCAGTTTGAGTTCTGTAGCGCACAAGTTTCGCGCTGCATGATGGAAGCAGACCCACATGCCATTGTCATGTGTCCCTACATCATCTCCGTTTACAAGATTCCTGGAGACGATGCCGTGTATGTGTCGTATCGCAAGCCCATTCAGACAAAGAATCCAAAGCTGAACAAGGTCCTGAAACAAATCGAAAAACTACTGACCGAGATCATCCAGGAAGCAATTTAGCAATTCGCCGCGCTGGGCAGGTTAGAATCCTGTCTATGCGTATTACCCGTACTTTTCCATGACAGGCTTTCTGGCTGTTGGCCTCGGAGCCATGATGGGCGCCTGGCTCCGCTGGGGCATGAGCGTCTGGCTAAACCCCCGTTTTGAGTCTCTTCCGCTAGGTACGCTAGCCGTAAACATTATTGGCAGTTATTGCATCGGCTTTGCCATTGCCTGGTTTGCGCACCACACCCAGGTGGCACCGGAATGGCGGCTTTTCTTTATCACCGGTTTTCTGGGTGCTTTGACCACCTTCTCTGCGTTCTCGGCTGAAGTGTTGAATCAGTTGGTGCATGGTCGATATGGCTGGGCCCTGGCTACCATTTCATCGCACGTCCTCGGTGCACTGGTTGCTGCCGGGATGGGCTGGGTAACCTGGAAGCTGTTTCATTCTCCTCAGATCTGATGACTGATCTCGACCTCGGCGGGCAGATCATCCTGTTACTGGCCTCGCTGGCCGCCAACTTCTTTTCTGCGCTTTCCGGCGGCGGGGCAGGACTGATCCAGTTTCCCATCCTGATTTTTCTGGGGCTGTCATTTGGCGTTGCGCTCGCTACCCACAAAGTCGCCAGCGTAGCGCTCGGCCTGGGTGCAACCATACGCCACATGAAGGAAAGCCATCTGGCGCGGCGCGAGTCGCTCATTATTCTGGGAGCGGGCCTGCCCGGCGTTGTGGTTGGCGCCTCCACCATCCTCAAGGTGTCCGAAAACCTCGCGACCTTTTTGCTGGGCATGCTCACCTTGAGCCTGGGGATTTATTCCATTTTCAAACCCAGGCTTGGCATGGAATACCAGCCACGCAACTGGGAAGGGCGCGGCATGATGGTCGGCATGGCCGGTCTGTTCGGAATCGGGTTTCTCAATGGCTCGATCACTTCCGGAACAGGCCTGTTTCTTACCATATGGTTGATCAGGCATTTTGGCCTGGATTACAAACGCGCCGTGGCCTACACGCTGGTGCTGTGCGGATTGTTCTGGAATGGTACCGGCGCGCTGGTGCTGGGTTATCTGGGCACCATCGCCTGGCCGTGGATGCCGGCACTGCTTGCCGGATCTCTGGTCGGCGGATATCTTGGCAGCCATGTCGCCATCAAGAAGGGCAACCTTTGGATCAAGCGCTCCTTCGAAATCGTCACTATCCTCATCGGTCTCAAGTTAATGCTATGACCGACGAAGATTTCATGCGCGAAGCGCTGGAACAGGCGCAATTGGCACGGAAGAAAAACGAAGTGCCCGTGGGCGCAGTGGTAGTCAAGGATGGAGAGATTGTTGGACGCGGTTTCAACCAGCCCATTTCCAGTCACGACCCCAGCGCACATGCAGAAATCATGGCGCTGCGCGATGCGGCAAAAAATATCGGCAACTACCGGCTGGTGGATTCCACCCTGTACGTGACGTTTGAACCCTGTGCCATGTGCGCCGGCGCCATCTTCCATGCAAGGGTAAAAAGGGTGGTGTATGGCGCAGCCGAATACAAGACTGGTGCAGCCGGCAGCATCGTCAATCTGTTTGCCGAGCCGAAACTGAATTACCACGCCGAGATAGAAGGCGGCGTACTGGCTGAAGAGTGTGGCAAACTGGTGAGCGACTTTTTTGCCGAGCGCCGTCGCCAGAGCAGGCAGGAACAATAATGCCCAAATACCGCATCGACATCGACAGCCGATTGCAGCGTTTGTATCTGTGGGAGCCTTATCCAGAAGGTGACATGTTGATTCGCGAATACCCCGTCTCAACCGCAAAGAACGGCCTTGGAGAACAGAGCGGCAGCTACTGCACACCCAGAGGCCGCCATCGCATTGCGGAAAAGATCGGCGACCGTCAGCCCCTGTACGCCGTGTTCAAGGCACGTGTGCCGACGGGTGAAGTCTGGTCAAGAGAACTGGCAGCTCACAAGCCGGACTGCGACTGGATACTGACTCGCATCCTGTGGCTGGAAGGCATGGAAGAGGGCAAGAACAAGGGCGGGACCGTCGACAGCCACTCCCGCTACATCTACATCCACGGCACCGACGAAGAACATCTCATCGGTACGCCTGCCTCGCATGGCTGCATCCGCATGAAGAATGCCGATGTGCTGGACCTCTTCAGCCTGGTTGAAGAGGGCACCGAAATTAGCATCAGCTGAAGATGGGATACCGACAGGCCCTGTCGGTCGCTGTTTAGAACCAGCTCCAACTTCCATCCGCAAATTTTTAGGTTTCCCTAAAACCGCATACAACAGAAAGACCTATTGCCAAAGTTCTAGTTAGCTGAAAAACCGTTGATTTAGGCAACATAGCTCGCTAGATTTCATATTGTCTAAATAACGTTAGGCTAATCCGTGAATATCACTGCCCGCCACTTTGCCGCCGCTCAATATTCGGTCATGTCCGTGTTTATGGTTGCTTCCTGGTACACCATGCTCACCCCGTGGGAGCGGGCGCTCGGCCAGCTAGAGTTCATATTTGCACCGAATTATGAAAATCGAGGATTTTTCGTTTGGCTCGCCATCGCCAATTTGCTTACGGTCGTAATTGCACTTACATTTTGGTTCAAGCGTGCATCGTTATATCCACTTGCACCTTTGCTCGTTTGCGCTTCTGCTGGGCTTCTTGCTTGGGCACTTTGGCCGTCTGACGCATCGTTTATTTTTAGTTACTCACTTGGCTGCATTCTCTCTATCTGGTCATGGTGGCAGCCTAACAAATCATTCAAGCGGGACGCGCTAAAGCGCGCCCCTTAATTCAAACGTTAGCCACAAAAAAAGCCCGCTTTCGCGGGCTAGTCAGGGAGCAACCAAAAATCTATTGAAGTACGACCAAGGTGACGCGGCGGTTTTCCATGCGCCCGTCGCGGGTCTTGTTGTCGGCAACTGGAGCAGATTCACCGTAGGAAATGGAATTCATGCGGTGAAGGGGGAGGCCACCAGTCGTAGCCAGGTAGTAATGCACGGCATCGGCACGGGCCTGGCCGAGTTTCAGGTTGGTCATCTGCGAGCCGCTGCTATCGGTATGGCCCTGGATTTCGATGAACACATTCTTGTTGTCGGTCTTGAGTTTGGTGGCAAAGGCATCGAGATCGGCCTTGGCTGCGTCGGTCAGGTTGCTGCTTTCGAACTTGAAGGCGATCTGGCTGGAAATGCTCATTTCGTATACGAGCTTGCCTTCGGCCAGCTTGCCGGCAGCGTTGGCACGATCAAGCGCATCCTGCGCTGTGCGAGAAACCCCATCGATTGCAGCTTGTTGTTGGTTGATGCGCCCATCCAGTGAAGCATAGCGGCCGGCGGATTCCTGGTTGGACTGATCGATTCTCCCACTGAGTTCGGTAGCCTTGGCATCCGTGCGCTTGTTGGCGCCGGAAACCTGTTCGTTGACATATTCCTTGGTGGCGCAGCCGGAAACCAGTAAGCCTACAGCAAGACCTGCAGCAATCTTCTTCATGTTCTCTCCGCTTTAATTATCATTTCAACATCTAGTAAACATCTTACGTCTCAAGCCTGAATTTCTTGAGTCGCCATGTTTTTATGTAAGGCCATTGTAAGCTAAGGCCTCAACGGCCTTGGTGTTTAGATACCGCGCAGCAACTCGTTGATGCCAACTTTGCTCAAGGTCTTTTCATCAACCTTCTTCACGATGACTGCACAGTACAGGCTGTATTTGCCGTCCTTGGAAGGCAGGTTGCCCGACACCACCACGGAACCAGCCGGTACGCGGCCATAGGTGACTTCACCGGTCTCGCGGTCGTAGATCTTGGTCGATTGGCCGATGTATACGCCCATCGAGATGACGCAGTTGTCCTCGACGATGACGCCTTCCACCACCTCGGAACGGGCGCCGATGAAGCAGTTGTCGCCGATGATGGTG
>DKAU01000101.1 GCA_002450925.1 Thiobacillus sp. UBA6918
CTTGGTTGTCGAGAACGTTGCCGTCGCCATCCTGGTTGCCGTCAGCCTGGGCAGTAGCCAGATCGACGAAGTCAGTGTCAGTCCAGAAGTAGAAGCCGCGTACGATCCCGCCGGACTTGATAGGCCGGCTTAGCCAGCCGTAATAGTCCTGCCCGTCGATGTTGATGCCAATCGCCGAGACATCGTTGCCGCTGAAGTACTGACTGTTGTAATCGTTGTCATCAATGGTGACCGGGCCAAGAGAAGTGGTGTTGAAATAATGCGAGTTCTGCTCTTTGTCGGCCCAGCGCTCGTTCACATCAATGGCGCCGTCACTGTTCAGGTCATACACCATCTCGTAAGCGTTGCTGAAATTGAATGCAGCGAATTCCACCTCGTAACTGACGCCATCCACAATGACCTGACCGGTTTCGGTACCCAAATCAAACCCGTCGCTCGGTGCGCTACCGACTACGGCGGCAGCAAAATTCTGGCCTTCGTCGCCTGCCGTATCCGAACCTGGGTTTAGATAGTTGTCGATGGCATGGCCGAATTCTTCGATCAGTGCCCGGCTGATGTCCTGGGTGTCGAGCATGTCGAACCAGTGTGCATTGATGAAGACGGTGGGTTGGCCGTTGGGCCCCTCGCTGGTGTAAGCCGCGATGGCGGTGAACTGGCTAACGCTGTCCATGGCCACCACGTTTACGCTGAATTCGCTGGCGTTTAGGGAGGCGCGCAGGCTTTCCAGTCGTTCGGCCCAGGCCGCGTCAAACTGGCTTTGGCCGCCGTTGAAAAGGGAGAACAGCTGATCTGTGCTGGCCTGGTTGAGGTAATCCCGGATTTGCTGCTGGGCCAGTTCCGCAGCGGACTGCAGGCCGCTCGGGGCCGCAGCCAGGTTGAACAAGTCGGCGCTGCCGGTTTCAGCCACGGCTTCGGGGGCTGGGGCGGCAAGGTTGTCCAGGGCGGTTTCCACAGCGGCACCGTCGAACATGAGGCGGGGCTCCAGCCGCATGGGTTGGGGCTCGGTGCGGTGGAGTTTGCGACGGGCGGGACGCTGGGGGGTGGGCATGACGGTCTCCGTGGGCGCTGTGAAGGGCTAGCGTTTGGCGATTGAGAGCAGGATGCGTCCGCTCATGCCGGCGATGAGTTCAGGGTAGTGGCCATCGATGACGGCAACAGCCTTGACGGTTTGGCTGACCGGGTCGACCTTGGCGCCGATGCGGTCGAGTCTGACCGGGTAAGTCTTGCCGGTGTCTTCAATGCGAACCTGGAACTTGTGGCCAGGCTTGAGCCGGACCAGCCAGCGCGAAGGCAGAATGAATTCCAGCTCCAGGGCGCTGTCGTCCAGGATTTCCAGCAGGGGTTGGCCAGGCTGCACGAATTGCTGCTCACGCGCCTTTTGTTCGGCCACGCGGCCATCGAATGGTGCGCTGATGGTGCACTTGTCGAGGGTGGCCTGCAGGTGTGCGACATCGGCTTTTGCCTTCTGTACTTCCGTGGCGCTGTNNTTGCCTTGTCCAGCAGGGCGGTCTGCACGGCGCAGTCGAGCTCAACAAGGGGTTGGCCTTGTTTGAAACGGTCGCCTTCACGCACGGTCAGACGGTTGATCTTGGCGCCCAGTTCGGAGGAGAGGATGGTGAAGCGCTGAGGCGATAGCTGGGCGCGCATTTCCATGCCGTCCAGGGTGTACTGGGCTTGGACTGGTGTTGACAGTACTGCGGCCAGAAAGGCCGGGACAAGCCTGAGGATGATTTTACTGTTCATTTCGGGTCGCTTGGGAGAAGAGCCGGCAGTTCTGGTGCGGGCGTCCGTTCAGCCTGGGACCACTGCTTGAGAGTTTTTTCGATGGACTTTTGCAGCGTGGGCAGATCGGTATCGTCCAGGCTGCCGATCTCCGGTTCCAGCCCCAGGGTGGCCTGAACCCGGCTGGCGGCTTCCTGGACCTTGGCCATGGCTTGATAGCGGCGCACAGAACTGAGGATGGACGTGACATTTGAGGAAATGTGTTCGAGCCCGCTTGCCATCTGGCTCTGGGCCTGGCTTTGGATCAGCTCTGCCAATTGGTCGTCCACCTTGAAGATGGCGTCGGCTCGCAGGTATTGACGCTGGGCGTCATCGTAAAGGTGTTTGGCGAGGTGAACCTGGGAGAGCACCGCCATCTGCAGCGCTATGCGCCTGGCCTCAAATACCTTTTCGTTCATTTCGGCAGCCTGCATCTGTCGGGGGCCGGACAGCAAATTGAACAGATTGAAGCTGATGCGTATGCCGGCTTCCTGCCACAGGTTGTTGATCAGGTAGCTGTCGTCGTCGTGCTTGTAGCCGTAATCCAGAGTCAGTCCGGGAAGCAGTCTTAGCAGCGCCTTTCGCGTGTCGGCGGCGGCGATGCGGGAGTTGTAGAAGGATTCACGCAGGTCGGCGTTGTTCTGGAGTGCCAACTCTTCCATGCGCTGGAGGGTCATGTCCAGCTTCGTGGGCGTGCTGTTGGAAGGCTCGATGAGCTGAATCTGTTCACCGGGTTCGGCACCTATCAGGTTGGCAAGTTCGATGCGGGCGCTGGCAAGTTCCCGCTGGACGCTTTCCAGAAGACGAAGATTTTCCAATAGATTGCGCTGGTAACGCAGGGAAAACGCCGGGTCCTTGACCCGCTCCTCGGAAACTTTGCGTGCATTGTCCAAAGCGGCTTCTGCTTCTGCGATGGTGGCTTCGATGCGTTTGCTCAAGGATTGGGCGGCCAGGGCGCGCCAGTAGGAGGTGCGCACGTTCTGGATCAGGTTGTGCATGGCCTTGCGCCGGCGCTCACTGNNGTGTGGGCACGGTCGCTGGAAATGTAGGGATTGGCGAGGGAGGGTTCTCCTGTCACCGAATCGGTTGCCCGGCGAATGTTTTCCTCGTCTCGCCAGTTGTATCCCGCATTTGCCAACAGCTTGGGCAGCATGTCATATCGGCTGGCTTCCAGTTGGCCTGAGGCCAAGGCTTGCTCCAGCATGCGCGTGCGGTGTTCAAGGTTGTACTTCAGTGCCCGGGCGATAGCTTCTTCCAGGCTGACCGGGCCCCCGATGGGGGCCGTCATGGCGTGTGCCGCCTGACGATCCTGCTGGCTGGCCATGATCAATTCTTCGCGGCTGAACGGCTTGGGGTTTACCGCACAACCGGCAAGTACATAGGTCACGAGCAGGGCAAGCGTGGCCGGGCGCAAGAGCCCGGCAAATCGTTTGAGATCGGCGGTTTGGTTCATTGGGTTTTCCTTGTCGCAGGGGATTGAAGATGCGCATTGAAACAGCCATGAAAATGATGGCGACCCATGTAAGCCGTCAGTTCCGCGTGCGCGCAAGGAGGCATGCAAAAATTCACAAAAACACCAGGCGCATTGGTGCGGCGTTGCTTTGTCCTTGCGTCCATTTCAATCAGGGTTTTTTTCATTTTTCCTCTTCCTGAGATTCCTTGTCTGCGCATCATCCTGCCAAACCGGACAGGGCTGGTTCGGGTGTTTTTGGGGCTGTTATTTGCTTCCCCCGCAAATGACTACCCTATACGGAAGAATCGTCCGCATCGGGCGACACCTTATGGTCCCAACGACATGAATTTTTGTCTTGGGTGCGCATGAAGTGCCCGATCACCATGGCCTTTGTTTGCAGGCTCAAGCGGCGATCTGGATTGTCTGTTGCAGTAGAGCAGAAATGGGATTCAGGAAAAGCTCGAAAAAACGGCCTTAAACAACCGCTTTTCCTCATTTGAGAAGACACGGCTTTGGGGTGTCAACGGTCGACCTTGCCTTGACGGGAGCAATCACGCATTAACTTGCATGCAAAGACTCGCTAATCGACCCGCTTCCGCAGACACGGGACAAACAAAACCCGGCGATGAAAAAATAACGGCAGGCTTTTCAGCCTGCCGTAGCCCGGAGTGTTGCACCCCGGGTGAATGCCGCGACAGGGGGGTCGCGGCGGGGAGGAAAGAAAGCCCCGAGATCCATTCGCCGCATCGGGCGAATCATTCGGGCTTTCGTCAGACATTGGGATCAATCCCACTATTCTTGCTAGACGACATTCGGCGATTAAACAACCATATAATGTGTGGGGGAGTTGGCCGGGCAGTCGCTGCGTATTTATACGGAGAGGAAAGTCCGGGCTCCACAGAGCAGGATGCCGGCTAACGGCCGGACGCCGAGAGGCGAGGAATAGGGCCACAGAGACGAGCCGGTTAAGACCGGGGTGAAACGCGGTAACCTCCATCCGGAGCAACACCAAATAGGCAGGCGATGAAGCTGCTCGCTGAGTCTGCGGGTAGGTGGCTTGAGTCCGTCAGCAATGACGGGCCTAGAGGAATGACTGTCCACGACAGAACCCGGCTTACAGGCCAGCTCCCCCATTACTCTTAATAATCATGCTGTTATCAAATTTATCTGTGTTTTGTATTTAAGGAACATGGGTAAGCCTAGGTTTTATAAGCCCCCCGCATCTGTGGATAGTTGCTGTAAGTCTTTGAGTCAACAGGAATTTTTTTCCTGTGGATATTGACACCCCCGTTTTATTGCCTCTATAGTGGGAAGGCGTGTCATTTTGTGGATGATTGTGGGTATTTATTCCTGCGTCGGTCGCAAAATGTAAGTAAACACCCACAACAAAGTAAAAGGGGTCAGAGGAGACATGTTTCGAGGGGTTGGTGCCGTCAGTCTGGATAGCAAAGGGCGCGTTGTCGTGCCTGCACGCTATCGCGACGCGCTTCTTGCGCTGGCGGGCGGCCGCGTGGTCGTGACTGCCGACCCTTCTCAATGCCTGCTTTTATATCCCCTGCCTGAATGGGAGCCGATTGAAAAACGGCTTTCTGGTCTTTCTGGTTTCAATCCTCAGATTCGCGCCCTGCAACGTTTGCTGGTTGGCCATGCGCACGAGCTGGACATGGATGCGGCTGGCCGCATTTTGTTGCCGCCCATGTTGCGCCAGTACGCCGGTCTGGAGAAGAGCGTGGTGCTGGTTGGTCAAGGTTCGAAGCTGGAAATGTGGAACGAGGATCGCTGGCAGGCTGAAGTCGACCGTGCGATCGGATTCGGGCATGGCGAGATGCCGCCCGAACTGGAGGGCTTTACTTTGTGACCCGGCACGTTCCGGTTTTGGCCAGGGAGGCCATCGAGGCCCTGGCCATCAATCCGGATGGCGTGTATGTGGACGGCACCTTTGGGCGAGGCGGCCACAGCGGGATGGTTTTGGATAAGTTGTCTGCCCGCGGCAGGCTGATTGCGCTGGATCGCGATCCGGCTGCCATTCAGGCGGGGCAGGATATTAAGGATGTGCGGCTCACGCTGGTGCGTGCGCCGTTTTCGCAGTTGGCAGAAGTGTTGGACGGGTTGGGCATAGAAAACGTAGACGGCATTTTGCTGGACATAGGCGTGTCTTCGCCTCAGCTCGACGAGGCGGGGCGGGGGTTCAGCTTCCGTCTTGAAGGCCCGCTCGACATGCGCATGGATCCGGATAGCGGTATCAGCGCCGCGGACTGGGTTGCGCAGGCCGAAGAGGAAGAGATCAGGGAGGTGATAAAGCAATATGGCGAGGAACGGTTTGCTCGACAGATTGCGCACGCGATTGTTGCGGCGCGAAAAACTTCTCCAATCAACACGACAGGGGAACTTGCGCAGATTGTCGCGGGGGCCGTTCGCAAGCGCGAGCCCGGGCAACATCCGGCGACGCGTACCTTTCAAGCTATACGGATTTACCTCAATCGGGAACTTGAGGAACTAGAAACAGTGCTGCCGGCATGTGTCCAAAAACTCAAACCCGGCGGCAGGCTGGCAGTCATCAGTTTTCACTCTCTGGAAGATCGCATCGTCAAGCGCTTCATGCGTGATGAAGAGCGCGGAGAAGAATTGCCGCGAAATTTGCCCGTGCGTGCTGCGGACATCAAGCCCGGGCGTTTACGACGAATTGGCAAGGCGATCCATGCTGACGAGGCAGAGTTGGAAACAAATCCGCGTGCAAGAAGTGCGGTGTTGCGTGTGGCTGAACGCGTGGAGGTGCCGGCGTGAGGCAAATGGATATCGCCCTGGCGGCAGTGTTGATGGTTTGCGCCCTGGCGGTGGTGAATGCACAACATCGCGCACGCACGATGTTTGTTGAACTTGAGGCTCTGAAAAAGGAAGCAAGAAATCAGGAAGTGGAGTGGGGCAAGTTGCAACTGGAGCAAGGCACGCTTACAAGCCATGCCCGGGTTGAGGCCATGGCCAAAACGCAGCTTGGGTTGACGACGCCTCCGCTCGACAGAATCTGGCTCATCGATGCCGGGGTGCAGCCGTGAGCAAGAATTATTCAAGCAAGAAACTGCTCCAGGTTCACATTATCAAATGGCGCGTGGCCGCCGTGGTTGGAATCCTCTTTGCATGGTTTGGCGCATTGGCAATACGTGCGGCTTATCTGCAGGGTTTGAACACCGACTTTCTTCAGGGCAAGGGCGATGATGTTGCAACGCGCACCCTGGCCATTCCGGCCAACCGAGGCATGGTGCTGGACCGCTTCGGCCAGCCGCTTGCCATTAGTACGCCGGTGGAAACTTTGTGGGCGCGCCCCAGCGTTACCCAATCGCTGAGCTGGCAGCAAGTCAGCCGCCTTGCTTCGGTGTTGGGAGTGCCGTCGAATGAGCTGGCCAAGAGGCTCAAGTCTCCGCACAAGGGCGAAATCTCCATCAACCGTAATCTCAGTCCGGAGCAGGCAGTGAAAATTGCGGCACTGGGCCTGCCGGGATTGAAACTGCAACGAGAGTTTCGTCGTTTCTACCCTGCAGCCGATGTGGCTGCACATGTGATCGGTTTTACCAACGTCGACGATGTCGGTCAGGAAGGTGTGGAGCTTGCCTATCAGGACTGGCTGGCCGGCAAGGAAGGAAGCCGCCATGTGTTGCGTGATCGCCGTGGCCACATCGTTCAAGACCTGAGTCCGGCTCGTGATGCGCGCATGGGTGGCAATCTTGGTCTGGCGCTGGACCTGAAGTTGCAGTACATCGCCCACCGCGAACTCTCGGCTGCAGTGGAAAAGAACAAGGCCAAAGGTGGCGGCATTGTGGTGCTGGATGCGAAGACAGGTGAAATTCTTGCGTTGTCGAATCTGCCTGTGGTGAACCCCAACAATCGGAAGAACTACCAGCCGGGGCTCATGCGCAATCGCGCGGTGATCGACACTTTTGAGCCGGGCTCCACGATCAAACCCTTTACGGTTGCGGCCGCGATCGAGCACGGTCTTGTAAAGCCCGATACGGTACTTTACTTGCCCAAGGATTACACGGTGGGCCCAAAGCACATCACGGATGTTCACTATCACCCGCAATTGACGGTGACCGAAGTGCTTCAGAAGTCGAGCAACATCGGTGCGGTAAAGATGGCCATGCAACTCAAGCCGGAAGAGTTCTGGGACATGCTGCATCGCGCGGGGTTTGGTGAAAAACCCGGTTCCGGTTTTCCGGGCGAGGCAAGTGGCAAATTGCGCGATCCTTCAACATGGAAGCCCATCGAGCAGGCGACTCATGCTTACGGCCATGGGCTTTCGGTAAGCCTGCTGCAAATGGCGCGCAGCTACATGGCGTTCGCAAATGATGGCGTCGTTATGCCTCTTACCTTTCTCAAGCGCGAGCCGCAGGAGCTGGGTGGTGAACGTGTCCTGTCGACGAGCGTGGCACGCACGGTTCGCGAGATGATGGAAACGGTTACCCACGAAGGCGGCACGGCGACACTGGCGCAGGTGCCGGGCTATCGCGTGGCCGGAAAAACCGGCACGGCCTACAAGCTGATCAATGGTCGATACAGTACAGACAGCTACATTTCCTCTTTTGTCGGTATGGCGCCGGCGTCAGATCCGCGACTCATCATTGCAGTGATGATTGACGAGCCGCGCGGCGATGCGCATTACGGCGGCGTGGTGGCGGGTCCGGTTTTTGCGCAGGTCATGGCGGCATCGCTCAGGCAGCTTGGCGTGTCGCCAGATGCAACGTCCGAAACGCCAACGCGCCTGACACAGCCACAGGCAAACAGAAAAGCGGGGGAGGCTTGACATGAATCACGCCGCCCAAGTCGCTCCACGAACCATTCTGCAGAAACTGCAGGTGCCCGTTGCCGCGCTGACTTCCGACAGCCGCCGTGCCGGACCCGGCATCGCATTTGCAGCTTATCCGGGTGCGGTGCATGACGGCAGGTTATTCATTCCCCAGGCCATTGCGGCAGGCAGCCCGGCAATTCTCTGGGAGGAGGATCATTTTCTGTGGGATCCGGCATGGCAGGTTCCCAACGTCGCCGTTCGCGGACTCAAGCAATTCGTCGGAGAAATTGCAGCCTGCGTCTATGGCGACCCTTCAAGCAAGCTGCAAATGATTGGCGTCACCGGTACAAATGGAAAAACCTCCGTTAGTCACTGGATTGCGCAAGCATTGTCATCGCTGGGTACGCCCAGCGTAGTCGTGGGCACGTTGGGAAATGGTTTTGCGGGCAAGCTTTCTCCCGCAGCCAACACGACACCTGACGCAGTGCAATTGCAGGAAGCGCTTGCGCGTTATATCCAGGAAGGCGCACAGGCGTGTGCCATGGAGATTTCCTCGCATGGCCTGCACCAGGGTCGCGTAAAGGGATGCCATTTCAATGTCGCGGTGCTGACCAATCTGTCTCGCGACCATCTCGATTATCACGGCAGCATGGAAGCATATGCCGAAGCGAAGTCAGGATTGTTTGCATGGCCCGGGCTCGAATTTGCGGTACTTAATCTGGATGACGAATTTGGACAAGCGCTGGTGGGGAAAACCGGCAGCGCGAAAGTCATCGGCTACGGCATGCGAAATGGCGAAGTCGTGGCAGAGACGATCAAGGCCGAGCGCGAAGGGTTGGTTCTGTCGCTCCATACTGCCTGGGGAAAGGCCGAGCTCAGATCCGGATTGCTGGGACAGTTTAATGCCTACAACCTGATGGCCGCCCTTGCAGGGCTTCTGGCTTCGGGAATTTCGCTTGAACAGGCATGCGATTCGCTGGGTAAGATCAAGCCGCCTGCCGGGCGCATGCAGACATTGGGTGGCGGCAATCAGCCGCTTGTGGTCGTGGATTACGCACATACACCCGATGCGCTGGAAAAAGTGCTTGCCACCCTGCGGCCACTGGCAGGCAAGGGGCGTGTCATTTGTGTTTTTGGTTGCGGCGGAAATCGTGACAAGGGAAAACGGCCGCTGATGGGACGTGCCGCATCTGAAGGTGCCGACCTCGTCTATGTCACCAGCGACAACCCGCGAAATGAAGAGCCGCTCGAAATCATCAATGACATTCTTGAAGGCATGTCGTCGAAGGAGTTTCAAACCGAGGCCGATCGCGCGCGCGCGATTTTTGAGGCTGTTGGCAATGCCAGTGCAAGCGACATTGTGTTGATCGCTGGCAAGGGCCACGAGGACTATCAGGAAGTGCAAGGCCAGAGACTGCATTTCTCTGATGTGGGCGTGGCACAGAAAGCACTGGAGGCGTGGAAATGATGCTTCTTTCTGAAGCAGCCCATGCCGTAAATGGCGAACTTGCCGGCGAAGACCGCGAGTTTCTTGCCGTTTCCACTGATACGCGCAGCATCAAGACCGGAGATCTGTTCATTGCATTGAAAGGCAATCGTTTTGACGGCGCCGAATTTGCCAAACAGGCCATTGCAAACGGTGCCGCCGGCGTGATGGTGAACAGGGGCGCCTCGAATGCGGCGCCGGCGATTCATGTCGAGGATACCCGCATTGCGCTTGGCATGCTGGGCCACCACTGGCGCAAACGCTTTGCCATTCCAGTCATTGCCATCACCGGCAGCAACGGCAAGACCACAGTCAAGGAAATGACCGCCGCCATTCTGCGTGCAGCCTCGTCACAGACCGGGGTGCTTGCTACGGAAGGCAATCTCAACAACGACATCGGTTGTCCCACGATGCTGTTGCGCATGCGTGAGCAACACCAGTATGCGGTGCTGGAGATGGGCATGAACCACCCCGGCGAAATCCGTTATTTGACCAGGCTTGCCGCACCTGACGTGGCGATTGTCAATAACGCGCAGTCCGCACACATCGGTCACATGGGTTCTGTGAAGGCGATTGCAGAGGCCAAAGGCGAGATATTCGAAGGCCTGGGCGAGAACGGTGTGTCCATCATCAATGCAGACGATCCTCACGCAGATTACTGGCGAAGCCTGAATGCAGGTCGCCACATTTTGACATTCGGGTTTTCTGCCGGATCGGATGTGCATGGCGAATTTCAGCCATCACAGTTTGGCGGCACGCTGAAGGTGGGATGTGCGCAGGGTGAAACAAGCATCAGCCTGCAGGTTCCGGGTGAGCACAACGCGCGCAACGCGCTGGCCGCCATGGCCTGTGCGCTTGCTGTCAATGTGGATCTGCAAACCGCAGCAAAAGCGCTGTCCGGTTTTTCCGGCGTGAAAGGCAGACTGCAACGCATACCTGCCTTGCATGGCGGGTTGTTCATTGATGACACCTACAACGCCAATCCTGATTCAACCCGTGCTGCCCTGAGTGTCCTTGCCCGTCAACCGGGCCACAAATATTTTGTGCTGGGAGACATGGGAGAACTGGGCAGCGAAGGCCCGGCCATGCACGCACAAATCGGCCTGGCGGCACGCGATGCCGAAGTCGAGCGCATCTTCGGTCTGGGTGAGCTTGCCCGCGAGGCGGTCAGAGCATTCGGGTCGGGCGGCATTTACTACGAACGCATCGAGGAATTGCTTGCCGATGTGGAGAACGCGCTGGCGCCTGGGGTAACGGTGCTGGTGAAAGGTTCGCGTGCCATGCAGATGGATCGCGTTGTTAAAAGTTTGAGTGAGGGAGCGCACTGATGCTGCTTTGGTTATTTCAGGCACTGGGGCAGGACATCCACGCTTTCAACGTATTCGGCTACCTCACGTTGCGCGCGGTCATGGCGGTGCTGACTGCCCTGGTGATTTCGTTTGCGATCGGCCCCTGGATGATCGACAAACTCAAGATCATGAAATTCGGACAGGCGGTGCGTGATGACGGCCCGCAGTCGCATCTGGTCAAGGCCGGCACGCCCACCATGGGAGGAGCGCTGATTCTTGCTGCGGTTGTCATTTCCACCCTGCTCTGGATGGACCTGACCAACAAATATGTCTGGGTGTCGCTGCTAACCACGGTCGGTTTTGGCGTGGTTGGATGGGTCGATGACTACAAGAAGATAGTGCATCGCAATCCAAAGGGCCTCATCGCGCGCTGGAAATATCTCTGGCAATCGGTTTTTGGGCTGGGGGCAGCGATCTATATCGCCACTTCCACCAGCTTGCCGGCGCAAACCGAGCTCATTGTGCCCTTCTTCAAGCATGTCGCCATTCCGCTTGGCGTGGTGGGTTTTGTGGTGTTGACTTATTTCGTCATCGTCGGATCGAGCAATGCCGTCAACCTGACCGATGGCCTGGATGGCCTCGCCATCCTTCCAACGGTGATGGTGGCTTCCGCACTGGGCATCTTTGCCTATGTTGCCGGCCATGCGGTGTTCGCCAACTATCTTGGCGTGCCGCACATACCTGGCGCGGGCGAACTGGTCGTGTTTTGCGGAGCGATCGCAGGAGCAGGTTTGGCGTTCCTTTGGTTCAATGCCTACCCGGCAGAAGTGTTCATGGGGGATGTCGGCGCACTGGCCCTGGGAGCAGCGCTTGGCGTGATAGCAGTAATCGTGCGCCAGGAAATCGTGTTGTTCATCATGGGCGGCGTCTTCGTGGTGGAAACCCTGTCCGTCATGATCCAGGTAGGTTCCTTCAAGACCACAGGCAAGCGTGTGTTCCGTATGGCGCCCTTGCATCACCACTATGAGCTCAAGGGCTGGAAAGAGACACAGGTGGTGGTGCGTTTCTGGATCATCACCATGATGCTGGTGCTGATTGGTTTGTCGACGTTGAAGCTGAGATGAACACGGACAGCCTGCAACTCTCCGGTCGCAAAACCCTGGTTCTCGGATTGGGGGACACCGGCCTGTCTGCTGCAAGGTGGCTGGCTGCGCGGGGCGCCACTGTGTCGGTGGCCGACAGCCGTGAGCAACCCCCGCATGCACAAGCATTGAAGCAAGCCTTGCCGGAGGTTGAGTTGCATTGCGGGCCCTTCAGGGATGAAGTGATGCAGGCATCAGACATGCTGGTAGCAAGCCCGGGCGTGCCTTTGGTCGAGCCGGCTGTGGCGCGCGCCATGCAAAAAGGCATCGAGATCGTGGGTGATGTGGAATTGTTTGCGCGTGCGATTAGCGCATCGCAAGCCAAAGTCATCGCCATTACCGGCAGCAACGGTAAGAGTACGGTAACGGCGATGTGCGGCGCCATGAGCGAGGCGGCCGGCAAGAAAACATGCGTTGCCGGCAATATTGGCCTTCCGGTTCTGGATGCGCTGATGGACATTGAAGCCGGGCGGATGGACGAGCCTGAAGTGTGGGCCCTTGAGCTTTCCAGCTTTCAGCTTGAAACCACGTCGAGCCTGGATGCTGATGCGGCGACTGTGCTCAACATCAGCGAGGATCATCTTGATCGCTACTCCGGCATGGATGCATATGCCGCCGCCAAGGCGCGCATATTCATCGGCAAAGGTGTGCAGGTCTTGAACCGTGATGATGCGCGCGTCATGGCCATGGCGATTGCAGGCCGCACCCAAGTCAGTTTTGGTTTGAATGCTGCACCCGCCGCCTCGGATTTCGGGTTGGGTGATGGCAGTCTTTGTCACGGCAAAAAGGTGTTGATGTCGACTGCCGATTTGTCCGTGGCCGGTTTGCACAATGCCGCCAATGCTTTGGCTGCACTGTCCCTGACAACGTCGATCGGCCTGTCGGAAGCGGGGCTGCTGCACGGCCTGAGGCAATTCAAGGGGCTGTCCCATCGGGTCGAATTTGTCGACGAAATTGGCGGCGTACGTTTTTACGACGACTCCAAGGGTACCAATGTCGGTGCGACAGAGGCAGCGCTTTACGGCATGGATCGCAAGGTAGTGGTGATTCTGGGTGGCGACGGTAAGGGGCAGGACTTCTCGCCATTAAAAAAAGCCGTGGCAGCGAATGCACGCGCAGTCATTCTGATCGGAAGAGATGCTCCGATCATCGAGAAAGCAATAAAGGACAGTGGCGTGCCAATGGAAAGAGTTTCATCCATGCAGGCGGCTGTGGAACTGGCGTTTGAACTGGCCCGGGAAGACGATGCCGTGTTGTTGTCACCGGCATGCGCCAGCTGGGACATGTTCCGTAACTATGTGCATCGCGCGGAAGTGTTTATCCAGGCCGTACGCGGACTGAAGGGTATGAGGGAGAGCGCCTGATGCTATACACAGCCCGCCCACCAAAACCGACAGGTGAACTGGATTTTGCGCTTGTCTGGCTCATTTTCGGCCTCCTTGGAATTGGCCTCGTCATGGTTTATTCCGCTTCGATTGCCATAGCCGAAGGTTCGCGCATGACCGGGCATCATGGCTATTACTTCCTGCTGCGCCAGACGGTGTTTGTCTTGGCTGCACTGGTTGCTGGCGCCATGGTGTTCCAGGTGCCCATGCGTACGTGGCAGCAGGTTGCACCCTATCTGTTCATGGCGGGACTGGTGTTGCTGGTAGTGGTCCTGATTCCGGGGCTGGGCAAGGAAGTAAATGGCAGCCGCAGATGGATTTCACTTGGGTTTGCAAATCTTCAGCCGTCGGAGTTGATGAAGTTTTTTGCTGTGCTCTATGCGGCGGACTACACCACACGAAAGGCGGCGGTCATGCATGACTTCAAGAAGGGCTTCATGCCCATGGCTGCAGTCATGTTGCTCTCCGGGGCATTGTTGTTGCACGAGCCGGATTTCGGAGCTTTTGTGGTCATTACCGGTATTGCGGTCGGCATCCTGTTTCTGGGGGGGCTCAACTGGAAAGTGTTTGCCGCACTACTCTCGGTTTTGTTGGTGGGGTTTGTCACCCTGATCCTGACTTCACCCTATCGCTTGCAGCGCATTCTCGGGTTTCTTGATCCCTGGGCCGACCCATACGGGAAAGGGTATCAATTGTCACATTCGCTGATCGCCTTCGGTCGCGGCGAATGGTTTGGACTTGGCTTGGGCGGCAGCGTGGAGAAACTTTTCTACCTGCCTGAGGCGCATACCGATTTTCTGCTGGCGGTGATTGCGGAAGAGCTGGGTTTTGCAGGTGTTGCCGCAGTGCTTGCAATGTTTGTTGTGCTGGTGGGCAAGGCGTTCCTCATTGGCCGGCATGCAGCGAGACTCGAACGCAATTTCTGTGCTCTGGTTGCCATGGGTATCGCAATCTGGTTTGGCGTTCAGGCTGGCATCAACATGGGTGTCAACATGGGCCTGCTCCCCACCAAGGGCTTGACCCTGCCTTTTCTTTCGTTCGGCGGCAGCGGGATCGTTGCCAACTGCATAGCTGTTGCCGTGCTTCTCAGAATTGACTGGGAACACAGACAGATGATGCGGGGGAAAACGTTCTGATGGCAACAGCGAACAGAACCCTCATGGTCATGGCCGGCGGCACCGGTGGACACGTTTACCCGGCAATGGCGGTGGCAGATGAAATGCGTGCGCGTGGCTGGGATGTGTTTTGGCTTGGAACACGTGCCGGACTTGAGGCGCGCGTGGTTCCGCAGGCTGGCATTGAAATGGTGTGGGTGTCGATGTCTGGATTGCGAGGCAAGAATCATGTCCGCATGGTTTTGACGCCGGTCATGCTGTTGCGCGCTTTCTGGCAAAGCTTGCGCGCCATCATTTCGCGTCGGCCAGATGTGGTGCTCGGTATGGGTGGTTACACGGCATTCCCCGGCGGCATGATGGCGGCGCTGCTCAACAGGCCATTGGTGGTTCACGAGCAGAACAGCATTGCAGGATTGACCAATCGCGTACTTGCCTGCGTGGCCGAACGTGTACTGGTGGCCTTCCCATCCGCTTTCACCAACAAGAACGACAAGCCGATACCTTGCCGGAAAATCAATTCCAGTTGGGCGGGCAACCCTGTCCGTTCACCGATCACGCTTCTTGCTGAAGAGCACGAAAAATATGTAGGTCGTGAAGGATCCTTGCGGCTGCTCGTGGTGGGCGGAAGTCTGGGCGCAACTGCGCTCAACGAGATGCTTCCCAAGGCTTTGGCTTTGTTGCCAGTCGATAAGCGCCCGGAGGTCGTGCACCAGTCAGGTCGGCAGCATGTTGAAAAACTGCGCGCCAATTATGAGGAGGCCGGGGTTGTCGCCGACGTGCGCGATTACATCGAGGACATGGCTACGCTGTATGAATGGTGCGACCTGGCTGTCTGCAGGTCGGGCGCGATGACAGTTGCAGAGCTTGCCTGCGCGGGTGTGCCGGCCGTGCTGGTTCCTTTCCCATATGCAGTGGACGACCATCAAACCACGAATGCGAAATTCCTGAGTGAAGCGGGTGCCGCCTGGTGCATGCAGCAGAAAGATTTGACCCCTGAAATTCTGGCGGCACGCCTGGCAGCGGAAACGCGTGAGCATCTGGCGGAAATGTCGCACAAGGCTCGGGCGCTGGCCAAGCCTGAGGCAACAAAAACCGTTGCGGATATTTGCGAGGAGCTGGCGCGATGAAGCACGCGGTAAAGCATATTCACTTCGTAGGGATCGGCGGCGCAGGCATGAGCGGCATTGCCGAGGTGCTGGCCAACCTGGGGTTCACGGTTTCGGGTTCCGATCTGTCCGAGAACGCTGTCACCCGGCGGCTGCAGGGATTTGGCATCAAGGTATTCAAGGGCCATGGCGCAGAAAACATTGCGGGGGCTGAGGCCGTGGTGGTGTCGACTGCCGTGCCAGAAACCAATCCGGAAGTTGTGGCCGCACGCGAACACAAGATACCGATCGTGCCCCGCGCCATGATGCTTGCAGAGCTCATGCGCCTCAAACAGGGTATTGCCATCGCGGGTACGCACGGAAAGACCACCACCACATCTCTGGTGGCTTCCTGTCTTTCTGAAGCCGGCATGGACCCGACGTTTGTGATTGGCGGAAAGCTGACAGCCGCAGGTGCGCATGCACGCCTTGGCAAGGGTGATTTTCTGGTGGCCGAGGCTGATGAATCCGATGCCTCGTTCCTGTACCTGACGCCGGTCGTGGCAGTCGTTACCAATATCGATGCTGACCACATGGAAACCTATGAGCATGACTTCAATCGCCTGAAGCAAGCCTTTGTCGATTTCCTTCAGCATCTGCCGTTCTATGGCCGTGCCGTGGTGTGTATCGATGATGCAAATGTTCGCGAGATTCTGCCGCGTGTGACCAAACCGGTTACGACTTATGGGTTCTCTGAAGAGGCAGACATCCGCGCAGAAAACGTCCGTGCTGAAGGTACGTTCATGCGTTTTGACGCGGTAATCAGAAATGGCGGAGTTACTCGGCTGCCAGTCACGCTCAACCTTCCCGGGCAGCACAACGTGTTGAACGCGCTGGCCGCCATCGGGGTGGCCAGCGAAGTTGGCGCAAGCAACGAGGCCATTATCAAGGCGCTGGTCGAGTTCAGCGGCGTGGGCCGCCGATTCCAGCACTACGGGGAAATGCCCACGCCCGATGGCGGCAAGGCGGTAGTCATTGACGATTACGGCCATCACCCTGTCGAAATGGCGGCAACTCTCGCTGCAGCGCGTGGCGCGTATCCAGACAGAAGGCTTGTGCTGGTGTTTCAGCCTCATCGCTATACCCGGACGCGGGATTGTTTCGAAGATTTTGTAAGAGTGCTGTCCGAAGTGGACGCACTGGTCCTGACGGAAGTGTATCCGGCTGGGGAGCAGCCAATCGTGGCTGCCGACGGACGAGCGCTTGTGCGCGGTGTGCGCGTGGCCGGAAAAATAGAACCGCTGTTTGTCGAGATGGTTGAAGAGCTTCCCGATGCTGTACGCAGTCATGTGCAGGATGGCGACGTGGTGCTGGTCATGGGCGCAGGTTCCATCGGCCATGTTGCGGGCAAACTGACCGGGACCAATCATGCATAGTCACACCAGATACCTTGCCCCTGAGGATTTGCCGAACAGTGCTGCAGGGCAGGCAGTAGCGGACGGGCCAATTTTGCGCGGCCGCTTTCTGCACAACGAACCGATGTCCAGACACGTCTCCTGGCGAGCCGGTGGAACTGCCAAGCGGGTCTACATACCCGCAGATCTGGAAGACCTTCGCCTGTTCCTGCAAGCCGTTCCGGCCGAAGAACCCATACACATGGCAGGCCTTGGCAGCAATCTGCTGGTGCGCGACGGCGGTGTGCACGGTGTGGTGATCCTGCTGCATGGCGTGCTGAAGAGGCTCGCGATGGAGTCTCGCAGTTTTGGCATACCAGAAGCGCCGAAGGGAATGGAGGATAGCGGACTTATCTATACGGAGTCCGGTGTTGCTGCGCCCAAGGTTGCGCGCTTTGCAGCCAATCATAATCTGGTCGGCGCGGAATTTCTTGCCGGCATCCCCGGCACCATGGGTGGCGCGCTCGCCATGAATGCAGGCTGCCATGGCGATGAAACATGGAACCATGTTGCGCAGGTGCTTACCCTCAATCGGGAAGGTCAACTTAATGAACGGACTGCTGCCGATTACATATTGGGATACCGCCATGTGACCTTGCGTGAAGCTCACGAAGAGTGGTTTGTCGCGGGTTGGCTGCGTTTTGTCAGGGGAGATGGTGAAGCGTCGCGCAAACGCATCAAGGAGCTTCTGCAAAAGCGCATTGATACACAACCTCTGAGTTTGCCCAACGCCGGTTCTGTATTCCGCAACCCCCCGAACGATTATGCAGCACGACTGATCGAGTCCTGTGGCTTGAAGGGTCTGCGAATCGGGAATGCACAGGTATCCGAGAAGCACGCAAATTTCATCGTCAATCTTGGCGGAGCAAAAGCGGCAGATATAGAGGCGGTAATCGAGAAGGTAGAAGAGGTCGTGGAGGCGAAAACGAATATTCGCCTGATTCGCGAAGTGCGAATTATTGGAGAAAGGCTGTGAAGAAGTTTGGAAAGGTTGGTGTTTTGTTAGGCGGGCAATCTGCTGAAAGAGAAGTGTCTCTGAAAAGCGGCGGTGCCGTGATGGCAGCTCTGCAGCGAAAAGGGGTGGATGCGCATGCGTTCGATCCGGCAAAACGCAGCCTGGGTGACCTGGCCATGGCCGAGTTTGACCGGGTCTTTATCGCCCTGCACGGGCGTTTTGGCGAAGATGGCTGCATGCAGGGTGCACTCGAACTGCTGAATATTCCCTACACGGGCAGCGGTGTCATGGCCTCCGCCATTGGCATGGACAAATGGCGTACCAAGTTGCTGTGGCAGGCTGCCGGCCTGCCCACACCGGAGTGGGCGCTGCTTGACGCGGAGACGGATTTCTCCGCAGTCGAGAAGCAACTGGGCATGCCCATTTTCGTGAAGCCGGCACGAGAGGGTTCCAGCATCGGCATGACCAAAGTCAAACAGCCTGGTGAATTGCGTGCTGCATGGGAAAAGGCGGCGGAGTTCGACAGCCTGGTGTTGGCCGAAAAATTTGTGGATGGGGGTGAATACACCTGCGCAATCCTCGGTGGCGAGGCATTGCCCATGATCCGGTTGATTCCCAAGAACGAGTATTACGACTACGAAGCGAAATACATTCGCGACGACACCGAATACCGCTGCCCCTGTGGTCTGGCACCCGAACAGGAGAAGAGTATCCAGGCGCTGTGCCTGAAGGCTTTCCAGGTGGTGGACTGCCATGGCTGGGGTCGTGTGGATGTGATGCTGGACACCAAAGGCAATCCCTATTTGCTGGAAATCAATACTTCACCCGGAATGACTGACCACAGCCTGGTGCCTATGGCGGCACGCGCGGCAGGCATGGATTTTGATGCCCTATGCCTGCGCATACTGGAGATGACGCTGTGATGGAGGCGAGAATGCCCATTGAGCGATTCGCCAACATCCTGTACCTCGGGGCGTTCGCTTTGCTTGCCTACGCATTACTTGCATGGGTGGTTTCGCTTCCAGTGTTTGCGCTTCATCACGTGGAGGTGAAAGGAAACCTAGGTCATGTTCGGGAAGCAAATATCAAGCTGGTGGCAAACCGCGGTGTGCGCGGCAACTTCTTCACCGTGGACCTGGAGGATGTGCGGACGGCTTTCGAGAAGCTGCCGTGGGTGCGTGAAGCAAGGGTGTCGCGTCGCTGGCCTGACACACTCGTGCTCGAAATTGTGGAGCACACCCCGCTTGCACATTGGAACGGCAATGAACTGGTCAGCAGCGAAGGTGAGGTATTCAACGCAAGCCTCGAGACGAAGCTTCCATCGTTTACTGGTTACGCCGGATCAGGAAAAGAAGTCACTGAAGCCTACCACCGCTTTGGCGAAATTCTTGCTCCCCTGGATTTGCGCATCAAGGAACTGAGTTTCTCACAACGACGTGCATGGCGTTTCAAAACAGAAAGCGGCATGGAGGTCGCGCTCGGCAGGCTGGACGCAGAGCCGCGGCTGATGAGGTTTGTTCAGCAATACCCAAAACTTAATGAGCGGCTGGGTGCCCCCCCGACTTATGTAGACCTGAGATATGCGGACGGCTTTGCCGTGAAAATGCCGCGCAACGTGCAACAAGTGAAAAAGCAATCATGAGCAAGCAGAGAGACCCCAAGAACCTCATCGTAGGCCTGGATATTGGAACTTCGAAAATCGTTTGCATTGTGGCTGAAGTGCAGCCGGAAGGAACACTCGAAGTCATCGGCATGGGTTCGAACCCTTCAAAAGGTTTGCGCCGCGGAGTCGTCGTCAACATCGAGTCCACCGTCAACGCCATACAGCGTGCGCTGGAGGAAGCCGAATTGATGGCGGACTGCAAGATTCGCGAGGTTTACACCGGCATTGCGGGCAACCACATTCGCAGCTTCAACTCGCACGGAATGGTAGCGATCAAGGACAAGGAGATCAGCCAGATCGATGTGGAGCGTGTCATTGACACGGCACGCGCGGTCAACATCCCCATGGACCAGCAGATACTGCACACCATTCCTCAGGAGTTCGTGGTCGACGGTCAGGAAGACGTGAAAGATCCCCTGGGCATGAGTGCAGTGCGTCTCGAAGTGCGCGTGCACATGGTGACCGGTGCCGTTTCTGCTGCGCAAAACATCGTCAAGTGCGTGCGCCGCTGCGGCATCGAAGTGAGTGATCTGGTGTTGCAACCCCTGGCTTCTGCCATGGCCGTGCTGACCGAAGACGAAAAGGAGCTGGGTGTATGCCTGGTTGACATCGGCGGTGGCACCACCGATATCGCGGTCTTCACCGATGGCGCCATACGCCATACGGCAGTTATCCCGATTGCGGGAGACCAGGTCAATAACGACATCGCCGTGGCGTTGCGAACGCCACCGAAAGAAGCCGAAGACCTGAAGATTCGCCATGGCTGCGCCTTGCGTCAGCTCGCCGATGCCCGCGACATGATCGAGGTACCTGGAGTGGGCGATCGTCCTTCCAAAACGCTGTCGCGGCAGACCCTGGCTGAGTTCATCGAACCACGCATGGAAGAGCTGTATTCGTTGGTGCAGGCCGAACTTCGCCGTTCAGGTTTCGAAGAGTTGCTGTCATCAGGAATTGTCATCACCGGCGGATCGGCGGCCATGAAGGGCATGGTCGAGCTTGGCGAAGAGGTGTTCCACATGCCGGTTCGACTTGGGTATCCGCGTTACGAAGGGGGTTTGTCGGAAGTAATGCGTAACCCGCGCTATGCGACGGGTGTGGGTTTATTGCTGGCTGGCCTGGATGCACATGGGCGTGAAGCCCCATCCAAGCTGGGCGCAGGCAGTTTCAAGGATTTGCTCGAACGCATGAAGTCCTGGTTCAAGGGGAACTTCTGAGTTTGGGCATGAGGGATTTCTCTGTCGCAAACCGTCAGGGAAATGCAGTGAGCACGTTTTGTCAGTTTGTCAAAGGAGAGCAGGATGTTTGAATTGTTGGATACCGATACGCAAGACGCCGTGATCAAGGTCATCGGCGTGGGGGGATGCGGCGGCAACGCTGTAGACCACATGATCAGTTCGGGCTTGTCGGGGGTGGAGTTCGTTGCCATCAACACCGACGCGCAAGCCCTTAAACGCAACCAGGCCAAGACCCAGCTCCAGCTGGGCACGGCCGTTACCAAAGGTCTGGGCGCCGGCGCCAACCCGGATGTTGGCCGCGAAGCGGCTTTGGAAGACCGTGAGCGCATCGCCGAGCTTATTGATGGTGCCGACATGTTGTTCATTACTGCTGGCATGGGTGGCGGAACGGGAACTGGCGCTGCTCCTGTGGTGGCCGAAGTCGCCAAGGAACTCGGCATCCTGACCGTGGCCGTGGTGACCAAACCTTTCATCTTCGAAGGCAAGCGCGTTCGTGCCGCCAACTCCGGTATCGAAGCGCTAAGCCGCCATGTCGATTCCCTCATCATCATCCCCAACGACAAGTTGATGCAGGTGCTGGGCGAAGACGTGTCCATGCTGGAAGCCTTCAAGGCGGCCAACAATGTTCTGCATGGTGCGGTCGGTGGCATTGCCGAGGTGATCAATTGCCCGGGTCTGGTCAACGTCGACTTTGCCGATGTGCGCACAGTGATGTCCGAGATGGGCATGGCCATGATGGGTTCAGCCCAGGCGAATGGCGAAGGCCGTGCCCGCATTGCTGCTGAACAGGCCGTGGCGTCCCCCTTGCTGGAAGACGTCAACCTGGCAGGTGCGCGGGGCGTGCTGGTCAACATCACCGCTTCCTCGTCCATCAAGATGCGTGAAATCCACGAGGTAATGGAAACCATCAAGGCCTTTACTGCTGACGAAGCTACCGTGATTGTCGGAAGCGTGGTGGACGACGCCATGGAAGACAGCTTGCGCGTGACCATGGTTGCAACCGGTCTGGGTAGCCCGGTGGCACGCCAGCAGCCCAAGCCCATGCAGGTGATTCGCACCGGCACATATGACATGCCGGTGGCCGTCGGCGAGGAAGAAGAAATGCCCAACGTCATGCGCGGTCGCAGCCAGCGTACCGTCAAGGCCTGGGAGGAGTCTGGCGTTGACTCGCTGGACATCCCGGCCTTCCTGCGCAAGCAGGCCGATTAAGCGGTCGCTCACCCGCTAAATCGGCAGGCAGCAAAACCCCTCTCCCCCGACGCTCTCCGGGGGAGGGGGGTTGTTCCCTCTTCAGAACCCCAAACACTTGCTATTTTTTCATTGACCCTCATCTAGGATGAGGTAATGAACGCTGTTCGCGTACCTGCCGTAGCAGGCACCTTCTATCCCGACGAACCCTCGCGCCTTCGCAGTGAGGTCGCGCAACTATTGTCAAAAGCTAAGCCGGTCGGCCCTCCACCCAAGGCGTTGATCGTGCCTCATGCGGGCTACGTCTATTCCGGTCCAGTGGCAGCCCATGCTTACGCGCAGATCTTGCCGGTGGCGAGACAGATCAAACGCATAGTGCTGCTTGGTCCGGCGCATCGCGTGCCGGTAAATGGGCTAGCCCTGCCCATTGCAGAACGATTTGCCACGCCACTGGGCGAGATTGAGCTTGATGCAGAAGCCATCAAACAACTTGCGGGCTTGCCGCAAGTGATAACTGCCGAGTCTCCGCATGCAATGGAGCACTCCCTGGAAGTTCACTTGCCATTCTTGCAGACGGTACTCGGGAAATTCAAACTTGTTCCGATGGTGGTAGGGCGCGCCTCGCCGGATGAAGTGGCCGAGGTGCTGGAGCGATTGTGGGGTGGCCCCGAGACACTGATACTCATCAGTTCCGATTTGTCGCACTTTCTTCCCTATGATCTTGCGCGTCAGATTGATACGGATTCGGTCCAACACATTCTGAAGCTGGATGCCAGGCTCAATCACGAGCAGGCATGTGGGGCCACTCCAGTCAATGGATTGATGGTTTTGGCTCGTCGCAAAGGTTTGCATCCAAAATTGCTGGACTTGCGAAACTCGGGCGATACAGGAGGGGACAAGTCACGTGTAGTGGGATATGCCTCCCTGGCTTTCTATGAAGCAGAAGACGAAACCATCGAGCCAGACGAAGAGCAGGGCGGCGAACTGCTGAAAGTGGCAAGGAATTCCATTGCCGGCAAATTCGGCAAGACAGGACCGACCTGCGAAATTCATCCATGGATGCAGAAACCAGGGGCAAGTTTTGTAACGCTTACGCAAGAAGGAAATTTGCGTGGCTGCATTGGTTCTCTGGAAGCGCATCGGCCTTTGGTGGAGGATGTGCAGCAAAATGCGATTGCAGCGGCTTTTCATGACCCGCGTTTTGCACCCTTGAGCGAAGAGGAATTGCAGTTCACACGTGTCGAGGTGTCACTGCTGACGCCAGCCCTGCCCATGACGTTCGAAAATGAGGTGCATGCGTTGAGTCAATTGCGCCCGGGTGTGGACGGCTTGATCCTGCAATATGGACGCTATCGAAGCACCTTCCTGCCGCAGGTCTGGGAGACGCTTCCTGACCCGGCGGCATTTCTTTCCCACCTGAAGCGCAAAGCCGGACTGGCGGCCAACTTCTGGCACGATGAGATGAGACTCTCTCGCTACTCGGTCAGCAAGTGGAAAGAGGCAACGAATGGGTGAGGCTCATCCAGTTTCTCAATCAGCCTATCCAGGCCGGTGGTGGCACAAGCTAGACGATGGCAGAATTCAATGTGATCTGTGCCCGCGCGACTGCCGGCTGCACGAGGGACAGCGAGGGGCCTGTTTCGTGCGGCAGAGGGTAGGTGAGCAGATTATTCTAACGACCTATGGACGCTCGTCCGGTTTCTGCATCGATCCCATCGAGAANNTGCCAGAACTGGGACATCAGCAAGGCGAAAGACATGGATCGGCTGATGGACCAGGCTTCGCCGGAAAAGATTGCGCAAGCGGCCAAGGATTACGATTGCAAGAGCGTGGCTTTCACCTACAACGACCCGGTAATTTTTGCCGAGTACGCCATCGATACCGCAAACGCCTGTCATGAGCTCGGCATCCAGACCGTTGCGGTAACAGCGGGCTACATCGCCCCCGAGGCACGGCAGGAATTCTTTTCTGTCATCGATGCGGCCAATGTCGATCTCAAGGCCTTTACCGAAGCATTCTATTTCAAACTTACTGGCGCGCATCTGCAGCCGGTGCTCGATACCCTGGTTTACCTGCATCACGAAACTAAAGTCTGGACGGAAATCACGACGCTGATCATACCCGGGCATAACGACTCAAATCAGGAGATCGAGGCGCTAGCCAAGTGGGTGGCAAAGGAAATGGGTCCGGATGTGCCGCTCCACTTCTCGGCCTTTCATCCCGATTTCAAGATGATTGATGTCCCACCCACGCCACCCGAAACATTAAGACGCGCAAGACAGATCGCACGTGAGCAGGGTTTGCATTATGTCTATACCGGCAACGTCCACGATCGTGAAGGTGATACTACTTATTGCCCTGGTTGTCAGAAGCCGATAATCGTGCGCGACTGGTACGACATCCTGACATGCGAGGTGACTGATGATGGACATTGTCCGCATTGCCAGGCTGAAATCGCAGGGCGCTTTGAGAAATATGAGGGCGCATTCGGCCAACGCCGCATCCCTGTACGCATGAGCATGCGATGAAAAACGAGATCGTTCGAATTCCTGTCGACGGAGAACATATCGAAGGCGCACTGGAACTGCCGGAGCATCCCATTGGGCTGGTGCTGTTCGCACACGGCAGCGGATCCAGCCGCCACAGCCCGCGCAACAACTACGTGGCAGGTGTGCTGCGCGACCAGAGTATCGGCACCCTTTTGATGGATTTGCTGACACCCGAGGAGGATCGCGATTATTCGCGCCGTTTTGATATTGACCTGCTGGTTGAGCGATTGCTCGATGCAACTGCATGGGTTAAACAGAAGCCGGGCATCAGCAAATTGCCACTAGGCTATTTTGGGGCCAGTACGGGTGCTGCGGCAGCATTGCGCGCAGCCGCCAGGGACGACTCCATCGCGGCCGTGGTCTCTCGTGGAGGCCGCCCTGATCTTGCGCCTCCGGATGCGCTCGCCAAGGTCAAGTCGCCGACCTTGTTTCTGGTGGGCGGACAGGATTTCGGCGTGATCGAACTGAACGAACAGGCTTATGCAGAACTGACTTGCAAGAAGCAATTCGTTATCGTTCCTGGCGCTACGCACCTTTTTGAAGAACCCGGTACGCTGGAACAGGTTGCTTTACAGGCTGCCGACTGGTTTGAGAAGCTATTCAGGAAAACTGCTGTTTCCTGAGCACATCGATGACCGTATCATCGGATACTTGATTGAAATCCTGGTAAAACTGGCCAACTGCCTGAAAACCATCTGGCGCGTAAAGGCAAACGACCTCGTCGCAAAAGGGCCGGATTTTTTCAAGAGTCTCCGGTGGGGAAACCGGAACCGCGCAGATGAGCCTGGCCGGATTTTTGGCGCGCGTGGCATGCAGCGCGGCAATCATGGTGCTGCCGGTGGCCAGGCCATCATCGACCACAATGGCGATGCGCCCTGACGGATCGATGGGTGGGCGTAGAGGTGTGTACTGGGCACGGCGTTCGCGCAGGGTTTGCATCTGCCGCTGTTTTTCCCGTTCCATGTATTCCGGTGTGCCGCCGGCACTGGCCGCATAGTCGCCAATATACGACCAGCCTGATTCGTCTATGCTGCCCAATGCAAACTCACTGCTGTAGGGTGAAGTCAGTTTTCTTACCAGAACCACATCCAAATCCCCGCCAAGGATCTCCGCCAGTACTTTACCCATTGGCACTGCCCCGCGGGGAATGGCCAGAATCAAGGGATTTTGGCCCTTGTAGGCAGCCAATGCCCCGGCAAGCCTGCGCCCGGCATCTTCACGGTTGGCAAATATCATTTCCATCTCCTTTGCTGTCTTAAGCCTAGGAACTGAAATGAAGAACGCAAACCCGGCAGGCGCTGCATTTTTGTATTCAATGGCTCAGCACCGGATACCAAGGACTTCTTTGTTAGGGGGGCTGGTAATTGGGGTAAAATTCTTCCTTAAACAACAAGTTACCAAAGCAGGGCATGATCAGACAACGTACCCTCAAAACTCAGGTCAAGACTACAGGCGTGGGTTTGCACTCCGGTGTCAAGGTTGAGATGACCTTGCGCCCGGCTGCGGCAGGAACGGGAATACTTTTCCGTCGCGTGGATCTTGATCCGCCAGTCGATATACCGGTGGACCCCAACAAAGTTACCGATACGCGCTTGTGTTCTGCGCTGACTGTTGGCAATGCCAAGGTTGCGACGGTCGAACATCTGATGTCGGCCCTGGCAGGGCTGGGTATCGACAACATCGTGATCGATTTGACCGGGCCTGAAGTCCCAATCCTGGATGGCTCCGCTGCGCCCTTCGTGTTTTTGCTGCAATCGGCAGGCATCGAGGAACTCAACGTGCCCAAGCAGTTCATCCGCATTCTTGAACCGATAGAAGTGAAAGAGGACGACAAGTGGGTCCGCTTTTCACCCTATGACGGGTTCCGCATCGATTTCACCATCGATTTCGACCATCCGGTTTTCGAGCAATCGAGCCAGGTGGTGAGTGTGGATTTCGACAAGACCTCCTACATTCGCGAAGTCGCACGTGCGCGCACTTTTGGCTTCATGCACGAGGTGGAAATGCTGCGCAACAACAACCTTGCACTGGGCGGCTCGCTGGACAATGCCATCGTGATGGACGAGTTCCGTGTTCTGAATGCAGACGGCCTGCGTTATGACGACGAATTCGTCAAGCACAAGGTGCTCGATGCCATCGGTGACTTCTACATGATCGGAAAGCCAATCATCGGCCGGCTGGAAGCGTATAAGTCTGGACATGCATTGAACAACCAGCTTCTTCGTGCGCTGATGGAAAATAAGTCTGCATGGGAACTGGTTACGTTTGAAAACGAGAAGGACGCGCCGGAGGCAGTGGCGCATTTCTACCCACAGCCCGCATGATTGTTCTTAGGCTGGTTCTTGTTCTTGCGCTGACAGGGGTTGCCGGACTGTTGTTGGCCTGGATGTTTACCAGGAACAGGAAATACCTGCGCATAGCAGGGAAGGTGCTGCGATTTGTCTTCGTGCTGGCAGTTGTCGTGGCGCTGATTTTTGTTGCGGAAAGACTGATACTTATTTGACAGGGCCGGGATGAACCCGGCCCTTCTCGCTCCTTATTCCTTTTCAAGACGGGGATGTGCTGCACACCCCAATTCTTTCTCAGTTCTTCTTGAGTTGGCCGGGTGCAGTTGCGCTTCCGCCGCCACCAGCGTTGCTGACTTGGGCCATCGAAATTGATTTTCCAACTCCGGAATTTCCGACACTCTGGGCCTTGGCGGCCTTGTTTTCCAGACCCCTGCCCTTGTCTGGACTGCCCATGGAGCCGCCCATGCCATTGATGACCCCGGAACCCGCTGGTTTGCCGCTGGGAATATAGCCATTTGACTTGGTTTGGGATGCAGATGCTGTCTGTTTCGTCAGGCCCGCGCCTTTGCCCATGAGTTGGCCAACAGTCGTGTCGTAGCTTTTTGCTATCTGTCCCCATCCCATTCCGTCCGCACGCATGGAGAGAATGCCGGTTACTTGGGTGCCGTTGATGTCGCCGCCAACAAGGATGGCAGAGAGCTGTTCTGGCGTGGCCTCGGTGATGCCAAGCTTTGCCAGTTCGGTTTGTGACAGGCGAAGGGCAATGCGTATGTTTCCATACCCCATGGTTCCGGTTGGCGGCTCAATGGTTGCGGTCGTTGTGGCAGTGCTGGTTGTGGTTGTAGTCTCGCCTGTTGTTGTGTTGGTTGTCGTTTCTGTCGTGGTTGTTTCAGTCACGAGGTCAAAGGACGTTCCCTGGCGCAAACCTGAGATGATTGTCTTTGCCTGTTCATCCCCACCGAGAAAGCCAGAAAACTCCGCAACAAGTTTTGTTTCAGTGGTCTGCGAAGTTCCAACAGCGGTGGATGTTGTCGTGGCAGTTGTTGTTGATGTGTCGGTTTCTTCTGCATTGGCAGCCGGATAAGCGGTCGCCAGGCAGCAAAGTAGCAGCAATGAACGCATGGGAATGGGGTTGTGATGGTATTTCATGGTTTCACTCCTTTTTCAGCCCTTTGAAAGAACGCGTTCGGTTTGATACAGGATTTCCGTCGCCGTAGCGCCATCCTTCAGCAAGCCGTTGTTTGCAATTACGCGTACGCGCGTGGTGCGAGGAGTGAGCGGCTCCAGCAGCACCTCGATTTCGCGATCCTTGGCGGTCGCGCTGATCACGCGTTCACCTTGTTCGTTGGTCTTGCGCGACACGACTTTTACGCCCATGTCCCCCATGGCCACCACGCTGCCTTCTTCTACGGATTTCATCGGAGCAGTAAACGTTTTGTAAACAATTCCGCCCAAAGTATGAGAAATGCCAACCCCGGCACCCAGAGAAGCGGCCGTGAGGGAAATTGGATCGCACCCGGACAAGGAAACCGAGACCAAGACTGTTGCAGCAGCGACTTTTGCGGTGCCCAAGGGAGAATGTATGAGTTTCATGGCCGTAAATCCTTAAAACCAGCTTCAAAAAACACCCATTTCGACAAAAAAGGCTGCCAATGGCAGGTATCCCTTTGTTTTTGCAGGGGCGGGCGCAATACAGAGTGTAAAATATTTACACGCTATAGAAGCTTACGTCTTTCTGGCCGATGTACTTTAGGCCGTTCGTCGGTTGTCTGTTGTTAATTGCCTTTGTGGTGATTGAGCAATTTCTGCAGGGCCATTTTCACTTCCCCTTCTTCCATTTGGGTGGCGGCTGACTTGAATGCTTCATGTGCTGCGGCAGGAAGTTGGTGCTTCTTGCTTTGGGGGGCAGCTTTTCTGGAATTGACTGGCTGGACTTTGAGGCTGACCTTGCGAACGGGCACCCCGCGCTTTTGCAACTGGCTTGCCAGGTTTTGGGCTTCCAGCCGTAAACGGCTTGCAATGGCGCCATTGCTGCAAATTACACGCAATTCCCCTTCTTCCAACGCAACGACCTGGGCTTCTCCGCGAAAACGAACCGGCAAAACGGTATCGAACTGTTTTTGCAGAACCGACAAAGCCTGGGCTTGCCGCACGGCGGGCAGGGACGAAAGGAGTTCGCTCAATCGTTGAGCCAAGGTGCTGCTCCGTAAGGGGACCGTAAAGGTCGCTGTGTTAAAATCGACTGATTTACTGGCATTTTTTGGGGTTCTCCCTTTTTTCCATGCTGCAAAACATCGTTAAAAAACTATTCGGCAGCCGCAATGAACGGCTGATCAAACAATACATGCAGAAGGTGCGGTCGATCAATGCGCTCGAACCGGCCATGGAAAAACTGTCGGATGACGAACTGCGTGGCAAGACCGTCGAATTCCGTGAGCGTTTGGCCAAGGGTGAAACGCTGGACCAGTTGTTGCCGGAAGCATTCGCCGTGGTCCGCGAGGCTGGCAGACGTTCCCTTGGCATGCGCCATTTCGATGTGCAACTAATTGGCGGCATGGTGCTGCATAACGGGAAAATTTCAGAAATGCGGACCGGTGAGGGCAAGACCCTCATGGCCACCCTGCCGGCCTATCTTAATGCCCTTTCCGGAAAGGGTGTACACGTCGTGACGGTGAACGATTATCTTGCCAGCCGAGATGCCGATTGGATGGGCAAGCTATATGGGTTTCTGGGCTTGACGGTGGGCGTCAACCTCTCCCACATGCCGCACGATCAGAAGCAGGCTGCCTATGCTGCCGACATTACTTACGGCACCAATAATGAATTTGGCTTCGACTACCTGCGCGACAACATGGTGTTCCAGCTGTCCGAAAAGGTGCAGCGTGCCATGAATTTCGCGGTTGTCGACGAGGTTGATTCTATCCTCATCGACGAAGCTCGTACCCCGCTAATCATTTCGGGACAGTCCGAAGACAGTACTGAGTTGTATCTTGCCATCAACAGCATTCCCGCACACCTGGCCAAGCAGGAAAAAGAGGACGGTGAAGGGGACTACTGGGTTGATGAGAAAGCCCACAGCGTACTGATCTCGGAATCCGGTCATGAAAAGATCGAATCCGTTCTGGTTGATATGGGCTTGTTGCCGGAAGGGAGCAGTCTGTACGACGCCAGCAACATCAGGTTGATGCATCACGTGGATTCGGCCCTGCGGGCACATGCTGTTTTTCACCGCGACCAGCACTACGTTGTGCAAAACGGTGAAGTTGTAATCGTTGACGAGTTCACTGGCCGTCTGATGAAAGGCCGGCGCTGGTCGGAGGGGCTGCACCAGGCTGTTGAAGCCAAGGAGGGCGTGCCCATCCAGAAGGAAAACCAGACCCTTGCTTCCATTACCTTCCAGAACTATTTCCGCATGTATGTGAAGCTGTCTGGCATGACGGGTACGGCTGATACCGAGGCCTACGAATTCCAGCAGATTTACAACTTGGAAACAGTGGTAATTCCAACCCACCGCCCCATGATCCGCAAGGACATGCATGACCAGGTATTCATGACATCCCAGGAAAAGCATATCGCGGTCATAAATGACATCCGAGACTGCCAGAGTCGTGGGCAGCCGGTGCTGGTCGGCACGACTTCCATTGAAATAAATGAGCACCTGTCCAGTTTGTTGCAAAAAGAAGGACTCAAGCATGAGGTGTTGAACGCCAAGCAGCATGCCCGCGAAGCCGAGGTGGTTGCGCAGGCAGGTCGTCCGGGGGCGATTACCATCGCTACCAACATGGCAGGACGCGGTACCGACATCGTGCTGGGTGGCAGCATCAAAAACGAGCTCGATGCCATCGATGCGGACGAATCCTTGTCTGCAACTGAAAAGAGTGCCAGAAAAGAGCAGATCAAGAGCGAATGGCAGAAAGTCCATGATCAGGTGCTGGAAGCCGGCGGCCTGCACATCATCGGTACCGAGCGCCACGAATCGCGTCGGGTGGACAACCAGTTGCGCGGACGCTCCGGCCGCCAGGGCGACCCC
>DKAU01000116.1:0-2444 GCA_002450925.1 Thiobacillus sp. UBA6918
CATCATGAACGACAGCCAGCGCAAACAGTACGAGGAAGTGCTGGAAGTGGACTTCTCCTTCGAAATCCCGACACTGGCTCGTTTCCGGGTTAACGCCTTCAACCAGCAGAATGGAGCAGGCGCCGTATTCCGGACCATTCCTTCCAAGGTGCTGACACTGGAAGACCTAGGATGTCCGGCCATTTTCAAGGAAATTTCCAATCAGCCACGCGGAGTGGTGCTCGTGACCGGCCCCACCGGTTCGGGCAAGTCCACGACGTTGGCGGCAATGATCGATTACATCAACGATAACGAGTACGCGCACATCCTCACCATCGAGGATCCGATCGAATTCGTGCACCAGAGCAAGAAAAGCCTGATCAACCAGCGCGAGGTCGGCCCACACACCCACTCTTTCGCCAACGCGCTGAAGTCAGCCCTGCGTGAAGACCCGGACGTAATCCTGGTGGGCGAGATGCGCGATCTGGAAACCATCAGCCTGGCACTGACCGCCGCGGAAACCGGTCACCTCGTGTTTGGAACCCTGCACACTTCTTCTGCCGCCAAAACCGTCGACCGGATCGTGGACGTGTTCCCCGCCGCTGAAAAGGAAATGGTTCGTTCCATGCTGTCCGAGTCGCTGCGTGCAGTTATCTCGCAGACCCTGCTAAAGACCAAGGATGGCGGAGGCCGAGTTGCTGCGCACGAAATCATGATTGGCACCCCCGCCATCCGTAACCTGATCCGCGAGAACAAGGTGGCGCAGATGTATTCTTCCATCCAGACCGGTCAAAATGTCGGCATGCAAACCATGGATCAATGCCTGCAGGACCTGGTGCGCCGCAATACCGTAAATGTTGCCGAGGCAAAATCCAAGGCAATGAACAAAGATGCTTTCGTTGGATAATCAGTCATGAATGTAGAAAAAACCGTCAATGATCTTCTGCGCCTGATGCTGGCCAAGAACGGCTCCGACCTGTTCATTACGGCTGGTTTTGCACCCGCCATCAAGGTCGACGGCAAAATTACGCCCGTATCCAACCAGACACTTACCCCCGCCCACACCCGCGAGTTGGCGCGAGCCATCATGAACGAAAAGCAGTGGGCGGATTTTGAAAGAACCAACGAATCCAACTTCGCCATTGCGCCGCCCGATATTGGACGTTTTCGTGTGAACGTATTTGTTCAGCAGGGACGTACGGGCATCGTCATGCGTACGATCAATACGGTAATCCCCAAGTTTGAGGAATTGAGCCTGCCCCCCACGCTCAAGGATATCGCCATGGTCAAGCGCGGACTAGTCGTGTTTGTTGGGGGCACCGGTTCAGGCAAGTCCACCTCGCTCGCTGCCATGGTGGGGCACCGCAATGAAAATGCCGCCGACCACATCATCACGGTGGAAGACCCGATCGAATACGTGCACGAGCACAAAAAATCCATCATCACCCAGCGTGAAGTGGGCGTGGATACAGAGAACTGGTTCGCAGCTCTCAAAAACATGCTGCGTCAGGCGCCGGACGTCATCCTGATTGGTGAGATTCGCGATCGCGAAACCATGGAATACGCCATCGCATTTGCTGAAACCGGCCACTTGTGCCTGTCTACCCTGCACGCGAACAGTGCCAACCAGGCCCTGGACCGCATCATCAACTTCTTCCCGGAAGAAAAGCGCGACCAGTTGCTGATGGACCTCTCGCTCAACCTGAAGGCTTTCATCTCGCAGCGCTTGATTCCACGCAAAGGCGGAAAGGGACGTATTGCCGCAGTGGAAATCCTGATCAACTCACCGCTGATTTCCGACCTGATCTTTAAAGGACAGGTGCACGAAATCAAGGAAATCATGAGCAAATCACGCGAGCTTGGGATGCAAACCTTTGATCAGGCGCTGTTCGACCTCTACGAAGCCGGCTTCATTTCCTATGAAGATGCACTCCGCAATGCCGATTCGCTCAATGACCTACGCCTACAGATCAAGCTGCATGGCCAGGAAGCCAAGGGCAAGGATTTGATGGGTGGACTAGACCACCTCGACATCGTTTAAGGCAACAGCCCTAGCGATTAGATCCCGCCACAAGCTTGTACTCATAAAGCCGACATTCCAGGGCGCCGTTGAAAAGCGGCGTCTTTTTGCTGGCTGAAAGATGGATCAGCTTGGGCAGATTGGCATCGGCGCTGATAATGTAAGCACGCCAGTTGGCAAACTTCTGTTTCAGCACATCGCCCAGTTTCGGGTATAACGCTGCCAGTTCCTCTTCTTCTCCCAGACGCACGCCATAGGGCGGGTTCATCACCAGTACGCCGGACTCTGCCGGGGGCTCGATCGCCAGAATATCGGCTTTCGACAGGGTCACCGCCTCCCGCAGACCTGACTCCTTGAGGTTGCGGTCGGCATCCTTGAGCGAGCCGCCCATGACATCGCTGCCGTATATCGGCAGCGCACGCACCGGCTGGCAGGCTTTCTGCGC
>DKAU01000116.1:2509-3705 GCA_002450925.1 Thiobacillus sp. UBA6918
ACACGTATATCGGGATGCAAGGTCTCGACACTGGGGCGCATGCCGGTTTCTTCGCGGAAACGGTCACATATCGCATCCTTGATCTTGAGCGTAATGAAGTTGAGGCTCTTGAGCGGCGAGTCCTGGGCAACGACCTTGACCGCAATCGTGCGCGAGGCGGCAAACCACTTGTGCCAGAACACCGCCAGCGTGCCCTGGTAAACGTCTTCCTCGTTCTGGTACTTGCCCGCCGACACACGCAACAGGATGCGCGTGGCCACACGCGAATGCAGATTGGCCGCATAACAGATCGCCATCGGTCCGAAGAAACCCACGCCNNTTCTTTCAGTTGCAGGTCTTTCGCGACGGCGGTTTTCGCCACCATCGCGCCGCTCTTCCTTCATTCGACCTGGCGGACGTCGACGCACTTCGTCGCCGGATGCTCTGCCAGCCTCCTCTTTTGCCGTTGGCGCCGGGCGTGAGCGTGGCGGCCTGGCCTTGGTCTCATCACCGCTCCATTTTTCCTTCCGTGCTTCCTCGGGTACGGGCTTGGGCGCAGGCTTCTTGCTGCGGTCGCGCTCGATGTTTACACGTCTCGAAGTGGCTGGACGCTTGGCTTCGCGCGGTTTTTCTTCTTCGGCTTTTTTGCCAAGTGAAATCGTGCCTCGTGATTTGGGTTTATCTGTCATTTAGGGTTTCACTACGACAAGAATAACGACAGCAAACAGCAGCAGCACGGGCACCTCATTGAACCAGCGAAACCAGACATGGGTTTTGCTGTTGGTACGCGCCTGGAAGGTCTTCAGCAACTTCCTGCACTTGTGGTGGTAGCCCACCAGAACAACAACCAGTGCTACCTTTATCCAAAGCCAGACGGGCGTGGGAAGCCAGTACTCCACCCACAGCCAGACGCCGGAAGCCAGCGCCAGTAACATGATGGGTGTAACAAACTTGTACAATTTCTCTGCCATGAACAACAGCCGCCTGTAGGCCTGCTCGTTGGGCTCCATGGCCAGATTGACGAAAATGCGCGGCAAATAGAACAGCCCCGCGAACCAGCTCACCATCATCACGATATGAAACGACTTGATCCACAGCATGGCTGAACCCGAAAACCAAAACCCGAATTCTACCTCCACACCCCGCTGGAAACGCCTGTTGCGCAACCACGGCATCACGATTGTTCTGCTGGCCGCATTTGCCTGGTTCTGGTACCG
>DKAU01000116.1:3727-5446 GCA_002450925.1 Thiobacillus sp. UBA6918
CCATGGACCCCAGCGTTTATGAAGCATTTGGGCGCGCCAGCAGCATACCGACATCGTTTATCGTCGACACCGACGGTGTCATCCGTCACAAGATTGCCGGGCAGGTACACTACCCCCGCCTGGAGAAACTTGTCCTTCCTCTTCTTGCCAAAGGCCAGCACCCATGAACGAATCCCGTATTATCGAACTGGAAACAAAACTCGCCTTTGCCGAAGACTTGCTTGAGACACTCAACCAGACCGTCATCCGCCAGCAAAAACAGATCGGCAGCCTGCAGGAGCAATTTCGCCTATTGCACCAGCAGGTGAAGGAAAGCCAGGCCGACTCGGAGCCGCGCAACCTGCAGGAGGAAATCCCGCCGCACTATTGATAGGGCGATTTTGGTGATGCCGCTTAAACAGCGATTTTCATCACTACCTTGCGGATCATGCCGTCGCTCACCAGCGGCGCGTGGCAGTCATCCGGAAAGAAAATACAGAACGACCCTGCAGGTGTTGCCACCCAACTAGCCGGTAGATCATTGAAAAACCGGATGTCACGGGCTTCATCGTAATCCGTCTTGGGATCAACGCACTCAGCCAGCGACTTCCAGCCCATCTCGTCCACACCATCCAGCACCAGCTGGATGTCGATGTAACGCCGATGGCATTCAAGTTTTGCTTCGCTGCGGGCTCGGCCCTTGCAAGCCTCCACAATCACGAATATCTCCTCTCCTTCTACAGCGTATTTGCCGGGCTGAAGTGATATCAAATCCGTGTTGCGCAAGTATTCAAACGCCCGGACAAAATGTGGATGTAGGCCAGCATAAAGATCTGCATCTTTCAGTGTAGAGAGAATCATGCCATCAGCGTCCGGATATCAGCAATCATTGCGCAGCGGAGATTTTAGAACGCTGCAATGATCGCTTGTCACGAACAAACACACCCTTATCCTTGGACTGTATTTCAAACAAACCGATTGCCTGGTACAAATCCTTGAGCTTGGCGTAACCGTAGTTACGTGAATCAAATGAAGCCTGCTTAGAAATATGCTGACCAACCGCGCCTAGGCCCGCCCACCCTTCATCGTCCGCAGCGGCTTCCACGGCTTTACGCAACAGGGTGACCAGACGGGTATCACTTTTGAGTTCCTTCGCGGTCAGTTTTACCGGAACCTCCTCTCCCGACGGCGCCACACCTCCCTTTCCTGTTTCTGCAGCCAGCTTGGTATCTGGCTCAGCAGGTTCGCCAAGGTTTTCCAGATAAAGAAAAACAGAACAGGCTTTAACAAATGGTTCCGGCGTTTTCTTCTCTCCAAAGCCAAACACCTTTAGGCCATTGGCACGAATGCGCATGACCAATGGTGTGAAGTCCGAGTCACTAGACACAATTCCAAAGCCATCCAGTTGCTTTGTATACAACAAATCCATCGCGTCGATAATCATCGCCGAGTCGGTCGCGTTCTTACCTTTGGTATACGCAAACTGCTGTATAGGCTGGATGGCGTATTCATGAAGCACCTCTTCCCAAGCCTTCAGATGCCTACTTTTCCAATCACCATAGGCACGACGTATGTTGATAACCCCGTACTTGGCGAGTTCATCGAGAACGTCATCAATTTTCCCGGCAGGGCTGTTATCGGCATCAATTAAGAGTGCTATACGATGTTCGTGTGTCATGGTGAAGTCTATTAACTCCCCGAGAGTTATTACCTGCTGATGGGTTTGTAACGAATCCGCTT
>DKAU01000045.1 GCA_002450925.1 Thiobacillus sp. UBA6918
GCTGCGGCATGGCCATCATGGGTGGCGCAACAGGCGCCATGGCCTGCATCGGCATCCAGCCTACAGGTGCCTGCGTAGGCATGGCAGGCCTGGGTAACACAGGTGCGGCCATACCGAAAGGCACAATTGGTTGGGTCGTGGGTTTAACGAACGCTGGAGCGGGTACAGGTGATACAGGCATTCGCATCATGGGAGCGGGGTTTGGCGACACGGCCTGACTGACTGGTACTGAAACCGCAAACGGAAAAACAGGAATTGGCGGAACAGCCTGAACAGCAGGCACAGCAGCAACATGAGCAGGGGGAGCGGTTGCTGCAGTTTCATTAACAGTCTTTGCATCAGCAGCAGCCTGATTCTGCTCTACAGTGGTGCCATTCTCGGGATTAGTAGCAGGCAAGCGCACAGGCATGACCCTGGCCATCATCTCAAGAGGAGGAAACAGCACTCTCCCGGTCCGAGGAGGTGGCGAATAAACGGGTTTGGGTGCATCCGATGGCATCCATACTGCACGCCCATCAGCAGCATCAGCCGTTTGAGGCCATATTGCCCAGATCAATATGGGGAGCGGTGCCAACTTGAATGTTTTAACCTGCATAAAATTCCAATCAAAAAATCATGTGCGCGTGTTATGCGCAACCAGTACCGCCTCTGGAACTCCCAGGCGGATGGCACTGAGTATTTCAACCATGAGTCCGCGGCGATAACGATGCGAAACCCACAACACGTTCAGGCCCATGTCCATGTTGGCGAAAACCACTTCCCTGTATCGCTCAAGAGTGACCGCAATGTGAGAATGAACATTGCCTATGTAAACGGCCTGACGAGACTTCAGACTTGGGATCAGCACCATGAAGTCGCACAAGCGGGTTCCATCCTGGTCTCTTGTCGGCGCAAGTTTCCATAGTGGCACACCGGGCTGCATTTGCAGCCCGATTCGGAGGCGTGTTTCAGGCTGTGGATCCCTTGGGAGACTGGACGGATCCATGCTCGGTGCTCCGCGATTCCTGGCGCTCAGGGCGCCGGCGCAAAAAACGAACATCCCGGCGCAAGAAATGTTCAAGTTCTTCCAGGGCCAGCCGGTAAACGTCGCGCTTAAATTCCACTACGGTATCAAGTTCGATCCAGTATTCGCTCCAGCGCCATGCATCAAACTCCGGGTGATCTGAAGCCCTCAGGCTCACATCGGAATCCCTTCCGGTTAACCGGAGCAAGTACCAGATCTGTTTTTGGCCGCGATACAAGCCGCGATTGTCACGCCGGGTCCATTGACTGGGCACGTCATATCGAAGCCAGTTGCGGGTTCTTCCCAGAATTCGGACATGCTCGGGCAACAGGCCGACTTCCTCATTCAACTCACGGAACATGGCCTGCTCAGGGGACTCCCCTGACTGAATGCCGCCCTGCGGGAACTGCCAGGCATGCTGATTAATACGCTTGGCCCAGAACACCTGATCCCGGGAGTTGCACAGAATAATGCCGACGTTGGGACGGTAGCCGTCACGGTCGATCATCGCCGCCACCTCTCCATCAAATATTTCTCTGGTTGCATTGTTTCACACCACCGGAAAATTGCAACCGAAATGGTGCATATCGTCCGGTCTGCTAAAATCGCAACGCCTTGGTTTTTAAGGATTTTTGTCGAGGAGTGGTGCAACATCGTTGGCCCAGCGCATTTCGCGCCGGAAGGTGACAAAATCCAGCCCCCACTTCTTGCCGAGCTTGTCGATCTCAGCCCTCACAGGTCTGGATCTAGCGTCTTCGCCAGAAACCCCAAAGGCAATAACATTGCTTTTTCCCATTACTGGAAGCCAGGCCACCTGCCCCTCAAACGCCGCGACAAGACGACTGAAATAATTGACAAAACCGGGATCGCGACCCCACAGGTTAACCACCAAAACACCGCCGGGTTTCAGGACTCGCTTGCATGCCTCATAGAACTCAAGGGTCGCAAGATCCTCAACCTGATTGCCTGCATCAAAGCCATCAAGAAGTATTACATCCGCCGTACCCGGATGCTCTGATACATACGCCGCCCCGTCACCCAAAATCACCTGTAAACGCTCATCATCCCCAGGAAGAAAAAAATGGCTGCGCGCTGCGGACACCACCTGAGGGGAAATTTCCACTGCCGTGATACGTGTATCGGGCCGATGCTTGCGAATGAATTTGGCCAGCGAACCGCCCCCCAGACCAACCATCAGAACATCCGCCGGGCCGGGCTTGAACAGCAGAAAAGCCATCATCGCCCGGGTATAGGCAAGTTCCAGATCCCATGGGCGACTGATACGCATGGCGCTCTGGATAGCCTGGGTGCCGAGTTGCAAATGCCGTATGCCACGTGTCTCCGTCACTTCTACAGTCATATCCGAGGTTACGGATTTGGCGATTCGCTTGGAAAACAGGCGCATGATAAGGCGGGGCGTGAGTGGTGAAGGGTGAGGTAAAATCGCGTTTTCGAATTTTAACCGACCCCAACCATGCGTCTTTCGCAGTTTTTCCTTTCCACCAGCAAGGAAGCCCCCAGCGAGGCCGAACTCGTTTCTCATAAACTGATGCTCCGTGCTGGCATGATCCGCCGTCTTGGTTCAGGACTGTACAGCTGGATGCCTTTGGGTCTGCGCGTGCTGCGCAAGGTGGAAACCATCGTGCGTGAGGAAATGAACAAGGCCGGCGCGGTGGAGCTGTTCATGCCCGCCGTCCAACCCGCCGAGCTATGGCAGGAATCAGGGCGCTGGGCAGTATTCGGACCGCAGATGCTCAAGATCAAGGACCGCCATGATCGTGATTTTTGCTTCGGCCCCACCCATGAGGAAGTGATCACCGACATTGCACGCAAGGAGATCCGCTCCTACCGCCAGTTGCCGGTGAATTTCTACCAGATCCAGACCAAGTTCCGCGANNGAGATTCGACCCCGCTTCGGCGTCATGCGCGCGCGCGAATTTCTGATGAAGGACGCCTATTCCTTCCACAGCAATTTCGAGGATTTGCAGCGCGAATACCGCAACATGTACGAGGCCTATACCCGTATTTTCACGCGCCTTGGTCTAACCTTCCGTGCGGTTGCCGCAGATACTGGCGCCATTGGCGGCTCCGGTTCGCATGAGTTTCACGTGCTAGCCGACTCCGGTGAGGATGCACTCGCCTACTGCCCCAATTCGGACTACGCCGCCAACGTTGAACTGGCCGAAGCATTGCCCCCTGCCGGATCCCGACCAGCTCCTTCAGCCAACATGGAAAAGATTCATACGCCCGGCATGCACAGCATTGAAGAAGTCTGCGCCTTCCTTAAAGTTGACCCGAGTCGGACCATCAAGACTTTGATCGTGGAGGGTGTGGACGGCCCAGTAGCACTGTTGGTTCGGGGCGACCACCAGTTGAATGAGATCAAAGCGGCAAAACTGGACTTGTTGCCGGATGAAGTTCGCTTTGCTTCTGATTCAGCTGTACATGAAGTTACAGGTGCCATGTCAGGATCAGTCGGTCCTGTTGGCCTTTCCATACCCGTCCTCGCCGACCGGTCCCTGATGAACCTTGCCGACTTTATCTGCGGTGCCAATGACACCGGATTCCACCTCACCGGCGTGAACTTCGGGCGCGACTTGCCCGAGCCAGTCTTTGTCGACATCCGCAATGTCGTGCCCGGCGATGCGAGCCCGGACGGGAAAGGCGAACTGGATGTTTGCCGCGGCATCGAAGTCGGCCACGTTTTCCAGTTGCGTACCAAGTATTCAGAGGCTCTTTCCGCCAGTTT
>DKAU01000057.1 GCA_002450925.1 Thiobacillus sp. UBA6918
TTGCGGAATTTCTGGCGCGTGGAGGAATCCTCCGCCTTGGGCGGTTCTGCATCGAAACCGAAACCGGCAGGGCGCGGCGGGGGCAGCAGCGCATCGAGGATGCGTTCCTCGGCAGCCTCTTCGGCGCGCATCTGCATTTTTTCCATTTCGCGTTCACGAATCTGCTTGATGGCGATTTCCATCAGGTCGCGGATGATGGAGTCCACATCTTTGCCGACGTAGCCGACTTCGGTGAACTTGGTGGCTTCGACCTTGATGAAGGGCGCATTGGCCAGCCTGGCTAGGCGGCGCGCAATCTCGGTTTTGCCGACCCCCGTGGGGCCGATCATGAGGATGNNTTTCTGAGCGCGATGGCTACGGCCTTCTTGGCTTCCTGCTGGCCGACAATGTGCTTGTCGAGTTCGTGGACGATTTCCTGTGGGGTGAACTGGGTCATGGCAATGAAGTTGGAGCAGCAAACAATGTGCCGCTCAAAGTGTTTCGATAATGTGATTCTGGTTGGTGTAGATGCAGATTTGCCCGGCGATTTTCAGACTCTCTGACACGATGTCCTGTGCTGAAAGCTCGGAGTGGTTGAGTAGCGCAGCTGCTGCTGCTTGTGCATAGGCTCCGCCGGAACCAATGGCGGCGATGCCTTGCTCGGGTTCGAGNNACATCGCCATTGCCTGTTAGGATGAGTGTGCTGGTTTTGTCAGCCACGGCCAGCATGGCTTCCAGGCGGCGGAGTACGCGGTCGGTACGCCAATCCTTGGTGAGATCGACAGCAGCGCGCACCAGATGGCCCTGATGTTTTTCCAGCTTGGATTCGAAACGCTCGAACAGCGTGAAGGCATCGGCAGTGGCGCCGGCAAACCCTGCCAGCACCTTGTCCTGGTAGAGTCTGCGGATTTTGCGTGCGGTGGATTTGATGACGATGCTGCCCAGCGTGACCTGCCCGTCGCCACCCAGCGCGACCTGGTCGCCGCGGCGAACGGAAAGAATGGTGGTGCCGTGATATTGATCCATACACGTTAGAGATGGTGGCGGGCTTGACGGGTTCAAGCCCTGTTGTGAAATCTTAGACCAGCTTGGCGGGAACCAGCGTGGCAAGCTGGTCTATGCCCATTATGCGGAACAACTCGTTGACCAAGGCATTCTGGCCCTGAAGCGTGATGGCCTTGCCGCTACCCAGCAACTGCATAAGTTGGCCGATGAGATTGCCGACGTACCCGTAATCCACGCGGGTGACTGCAGAGCAATCCACAACGACATCCGAATGGGACTGGGCGTATTGCATCAGCTTGTTGATCTGATCCTGGCTTGCCTCGGAAAGCAAACCACTAAGAGCAAAAGCATCCGATGGAATCTCAGGCTCGGGTGCTGCGACTTCCTGGGCCGCCTCGACATTTTCCCAGGAAGGAGGTGAGAGTTCGAAAGTAACGGCAAAATCGACTGCCATGTTTTCAAAATCATCCTGCTTGCCAAGCAGTTGATAGATTGCCAGCAGCATTTGCCAGTATCCCTGTTCAGCTGGTTCGGCTTGCATTCTTGATTTAAGCAACTCGATCACATTGCTGGAGCCACTGACCTGGAACTTGAGCTTGCTCTTGCGGGTTTTCGTCAGCAAGTCTGCCACATCCTGGGCGCCGCTTCCGTCAAGGGTTGCCACATTGGAAAAATCCAGTTGCAGGGTTGAGCCTTTTCCCAGGCTGGAAATGATTTGTCCGAATTTGTCACCAATACCGGCGGTCAGTTCGGCAGGCAGAGTGAGGGGGCGGGAAACACCTTTGTCTTTTTTCTTGTTGTCCTCGCGCCCCTTCCACACCGGGGGCGAGCACTCAAAGCGCATTGCGTATTCAAGTGCGAGTTTTTCGAAATTGGCTTCGCGCTGGTTAATTCTGTAAAGGTCAAACAGCATATGCCATGCGCGCTGATCGTTTCCTGTAAGCAGGGATTTAAGCGCCGCTTCAGCCTGGTCCATCTGGTTGCTGGCGTACAGCATCGCGGCTTCATCGATGGCAGACTCTGCCGAACCGCCAACCTCTTCAACCATGATGCCATGACCATGACCCAAAGGTTCGCCAATGGTCGTAAAGTCGTGCGCTTCCTCAGCAGGTGCCTGCTGCTTGGCCGGCTGCTGTTCTGGTTTGCTTCGCTCTTTTCTAAAAAAGGGGATGGCCATGTTGGTTCGGCTTCGATTCCCGATGGTCCTGTCTCAAATTATTATGATACTGCTCTTTGGCCGACGAGTGGCTGGTATTTATAGTTTAACGGCATGAGTGTTTTCATGTGTAGCAGGAATGCCGGCAGCGTTACTGAAATCTGCAAGGACTTTTGTGACAAATTCAGGCGCAAGGTCTCGCACTATAAAGACAAAACGGCTGCGGCGATCATCTGAAGGCCAGTTTTCAAGCTCGGTTTCCGGGTAGAGCACGTGCTGTACTCCATGGAGGACAACGGGTTTGTTATGTCCAGCCAGGTTGACGATGCCCTTGAAACGCAACAGATATTCTGAACGGAAACCGACCAGCATTTCCAGTGCGGCCTGAAGCCCTGAGGGCGGGATGGGCTCGTCAATGATGACTGAAAAAGATCGAATCCTGTTGTCATGGTTGATTTCTTGGGGCTTTTTGTTGCCCATCACCCCGGCAGGGCTGACGGGTTTGTAGCGTTGTTCATTCAGCCACTTTTGAACATTGGGCGTTTTGTCTTTGGCATTGAACAGACCCAGATCGAGGATCTGTTGAAAGTCCATCTCACCTTTAACCGAAACAAGCAATTCGGCCGCCGGGTTGAGTTCGGAAAGCCTTTCTTTTAGGTTGCTCAAGTCAACCGTACCTGCCAAGTCAGTTTTTGTCAGAATGAGTTTGTCTGCCACCGCTACCTGTTTGGCCGCTTCGAAATAACTGTCGAGTTGCGCCTCCCCCAACACGGTGTCCACAGTCGTAACGACGCCATCCATCCGAAAGCGGGCTCTTATCCAGGGGTCATTTAGCAGCGTATCGAGGATAGGTGCAGGGTCTGCGATGCCGGTAGTCTCTATTACCACGCGTTCAAACTTGGGAATGTCACCACGTTTGCGTGCCATGTAGAGATTTTTCAGGGTAGGCGAAAGCGACCCCGATACCGTGCAGCAAACGCAGCCGCCAGACAGCACTGCCATTGGGCCCTCCATTTTCTCCAGCAGGTCGTGATCAAGGCTAATCTCGCCGAACTCGTTCATGACCACAGCGGTGCGCGGCAGGTGGCGGATCAGTTGATTGAGCAGGGTGGTTTTGCCGCTGCCCAAAAAACCGGTGAGCAAGGTGACAGGGAGCAATTCAGGGGTAGAGGGCTGCATGGTGAAACTAGGAGAAACGGCTTATTTGCGCTTGGCGCGTGGGTGGGCGGTATCGTAGACCTTGGCTAAATGTTGAAAGTCCAAGTGGGTATACACCTGGGTGGTGCTGATGTTGGCGTGGCCCAACATTTCCTGCACGGCCCGCAGATCGCCCGAAGATTGCAACACATGGGTGGCAAAGGAATGGCGCAGCATGTGCGGATGCACATTGACGTCGAGCCCAACTTTGCCGGCCCAGCGATTCAGCCGAAGGGCGACCTGGCGTGCCGTAAGCCGGCCGCCATTTCGGTTGGTGAACACGGCTTTCTCATCCGGTTTGGAAATGTCGGGCCGTACAGTCAGCCAGGCAGTCAAGGCTTCTCGAGCCTTCTCGCCGACAGGAACCAGTCTGGTTTTGCTGCCCTTGCCTGTTACCGTGGCTTCGCCTCCCGGCAAATCTAGGGCAGCGAGATTCATTCCTACCAGTTCCGCAAGGCGCAGGCCGGATGAGTAAAACAACTCAAACATTGCAAGATCACGAATTTCCAGAATGTCCTCGGGTTTGCAATCAAGCAATTGCGCGCAGTTGTCTGGCGAAAGGACTTCCGGCAAGGCACGACGGGATTTGGGCGGCCTCAGGTCGGTGCAGGGATTGCGTGGGAACCCCAGTCTTTTGCAGGCAAAACGATAGAAACTGCGCCAGGCAGAGAGCTTGCGGGCAAGGCTCTTGGCCGACAGGCCCTGGCTGTGCAAACGGGCGATGAAATGGCGGATGTGCTGGCTATCCAGACCCTGCATTTCCTGGCCTTTGGCAAGGTCAACCAGAACGGCAAGGTCACGCTTGTAGTTGTCAACCGTATGAAGCGACAACCTGCGCTCTGCGGCAAGGTGGGTCAGATATCGTTCAATGCTTTCGTTCATGCAAGACGGGTCAATGCTGCACCAACAAGCTGGCCGAGGCGATCCAGATACAGGGTACCCATTTCCGGATAGAAACGTTTTGCATCTTCGGAAGCCAGCACAAGCAGGCCAACGGTGTGTTCGCCACGCAACGGGATGGCGGCAAATGACTTTAGATGGGCTGCGGCTTCACCAAACCATTCTTTGGCTTCATCGTGACGGAGTGTGCCGCAGGAAGCGTGCATCTGAGCATCGACCTCGTTCCGGAGCGATTCACTGACTGTCTGTTCCGGCGTGTTCCAGATGCGGATGGCGTGGTGCGGCACGGCGAAACCATCCCTGAGGTGGCGTTCCAGTTCAACCAGCAGGGAATCCATGTTGCGCGTGGAAATGATGTCCAGGGCAAGGCGGTGCATTTTTTCGGCGATGCTGTCGTTTTCTTCCCCGAATTGAATCAACTCGGCAAGTTTGCCCTCGAGGATATGCACCTTGTCGCGCATTGAAAGCACCTGCCGCTCGGTTATGGAAATTGCATGCGTACCGTGCGGGTGAGTAATGTTGAGCGTGGTGAGCAGGTCGGGAAACTGGTTGAAAAAATCAGGATGATTGGAAAGGTATTCCGCTACTAGCGCGGGATCGGTCGTGTGTTCCATCAAATCTCCAAAGTTCCTTCGAATACGTTTTCGGCTGGGCCAGTCATCATCACCGGCAGGTTCTCACCCTGCCATTCTATGGTTAAAACGCCACCACGGGTTTGTACGTCGACGCGAGCGTCCAGCAGTCCCCGTGTGATGCCCGCCACCACGGCGGCACATGCCCCGGTGCCGCAGGCGAGTGTTTCGCCGGCACCACGTTCAAAGACGCGCAACTTGATGTGGGTGCGGTCGAGAATCTGCATGTAGCCCGCGTTCACCCGTTGAGGGAAACGTGCATGGCGCTCGATTGACGGGCCCTGCTGCAATACTTCTGCGGTATCGACGTTTTCCACGATTTGGACTGCATGCGGGTTGCCCATGGATACTGCGCTGATGACGGTGTTTGTGCCACCAACATCGATTTCATAGGTCAATTGTCTGCCGGGCGCGTCAAAGGGAATCTCTGCGGGTTCGAAACGAGGTACGCCCATATTGACGGTGACACGGCCATCCGATTCCAGCAGGGGTTTGATAAGTCCGCTTTTTGTCTCAACGGTGATTGATGTTTTCTGTGTAAGCTTCTTGTCGACCACGAATCGAACAAAGCAGCGCGCTCCATTGCCGCATTGCTCAACTTCGCCACCATCTGCATTGAAAATACGGTAGCGGAAATCGGCTTCCGGGTTGTTCGAGCGTTCCACCAAGAGCAATTGATCGCAACCCACGCCGAAATGCCTGTCTGCGATACGCCGTATCTGAACCGCACTCAGATCGACAGTCTGATTAATGGCGTCGAAAACAACGAAATCGTTGCCTGCACCGTGCATTTTGGTGAACTTCAGTTTCACGTCATCAAATCCACATATTCCTTGTATATGCAGCGATCCATGACCACCATGAGACCGGCTTCGCGGGCCCGGAGTGCGGCGGCTTCATTGACCACGCCTTGCTGCATCCAGATTGCAGGACATTTTATACGGATACAGGATTCAACTACATCGGGTAGCTGATCATTTGCCCGGAACACATCCACAATATCAACGGGAAATGGAATGTCTTCCAGTTTTTCGTAGACTTTTTCACCCATGATTTCCTTGATGGCCGATCGCACCGGGATGATCTTGTAACCGAAGTGCTGCAGATTGCTTGCAACAAAATAACTGGGCCGCTCGCTCTTGGGTGAGAGACCCACAACAGCGATGGTTCGGCTGTTTTCCAGCAAGTTGCGGATCTCGGCAGGATTGGGATTAAGGAACAAGGTTCAACTCCAGCAGATAGTCGTCCATAACAAAGCCATTTCCAATCTCCAGCACGTGCTCACCATATACCCTGAAACCGTACTTTGCATAGGCCGACAGCGCGATAGAGTTGCGTTTGTTGACGCGCAACATCAGCCTTTTTGCTGGGGATTGCATTGCATGTCGTTTCACTTGTGTCAGCAAGGCATGGCCAATGCCTCTGCGCTGATGGAGGGGGTGTACGTAAAGCTTGTCCAGCTTCCATCCTGCTTCTGAGGCATCGAAGAAACTGTTGGCAAAACCAACCATATCGTTGTCATGCCATGCGACATCCCAATTCTGCGTTTCCAGCGTATCGGCGATGGCGGCAGGGTTGTACCGCTGTTGCAGCATGAATTCGATCTGTTCGTGGCTGATGATGTCTGGGTAGTGAATTTGCCAGATGTGCCGTGCGAGCCTTGCCAAGGGTTCGATTCCATCCGTTTGGAGCCGATGGATGACGATTTCAGTCATAAAGGCTGGGTTCACCCGGTAGCCTGGTTTTGAATCGCCGGTGAGTCCACAGATACTGCTCGGGCATTTCACGAATGCGGTCTTCAATGAAAGCGTTCATGCGCCGCGTGTCTGCCTCGATGTCCTCAGTGGGAAAATTTTCCCAGGCCGGATAAAACTTCAGCACATACCCTTTGCCGCCTGGCAGCTGTCTGGTAACGGCGGGCACTACCTTTGCTCCAGTGACTTTGGCCAAGCGCGCCATTGCCGGGATGGTGGCAGCGGGGATGCCGAAGAAAGGGACAAAAATGGATTCATTGCGCCCATAATCATTGTCAGGGGAATAGTGCAGGGGGATGAGTTTTTTTATCAGTCTGACCAGAGGCCTGATGCCTTCTTGGCTTGAAACAGGCATGCCAGACATGAAACGAGTACGCGATTGAAGCAGGTAATGGTTGGTAACCGGATTGCTTATATGACGATAGATAGTGGTCAACTGGCATTCTGTGGAAAGTCGTACCCCGCCCATACTGATACCCACAAAGTGTGGAACGAGAAGAATCATGGGCTGACCCTGACAGGCTTCGAAATACTCTCGGCCTTCTATGGAGATCAATTTTTGCAATCGTGCTTTGGAAGCCCAGATTAACAGAGCGTGCTCCAGCGCTGAGCGAACCGTGGCCTGCAGGTTTTTTCGAACCAGTCGGTTGATCTCGGCCTGACTTTTTTCTGGAAAGCACAATATCAGGTTGCGCCTTGCCACATGCTTGCGTCTTCTGGCAAACACGTATGCCAGTCCGCCCAATGCATTGCCTACCAAGGCTTGCATGCCGAGTGGCAGCCAGTGAAACCCCCAAAGCGCTGCAAAGCCAAGGCGGGCAAGCAATAAGTTCATGACGGCATTCCAGAAGGTGGGGGCTCCACACCGATAGGTTGTTTGAATCTGTTGTAGCTCCACATGTACTGTGTCGGCAGTTTTTTCGCCACGCGCTCGACTTCATGGTTGAGCGCGGCCGCGGCCAGATTCCGGTCGTTCGGCAGCGGCTCCGCCAGTTTGTCGAAGTGAATTCGGTACCCGCGCCCCCATGACAGGCGTTCGGCATATACCATGAAAGGAACGGCCCCGGTGGACTGGATCAGACGCACCGTCATCGTGGGCGTGTAGGCCCAGCGTCCGAAGAAGGGCGCCCATACGCCATCACCTTTTGTGGCTACCTGGTCGGGCAGAACACCGATGGCTTCGCCTCGTTTGAGCGCACTTAGCAGGGCTTTTACGCCAGACAGGTCGGTGGGAACAAGCCGGGCTTGCCCTCGTTCGCGCCCTTGACGCATCAATGTATCCACAAAGGGCTTGCGTGCGGGTTTGTACATTGCGGTAAAGGGCTGGCGAGCGGCAATGTAGAGGTTGATGATCTCCCAGCAGCCGATGTGGGGGGCAACAACCACGGCTCCTTTGCCCGATTGGACGGCGGCATGGAAATCTTCCCAACCGGGTGTCTCACGAACCAGTCGAACGACTCTGTCTTGCGGCCTGAGCCAAACCGCGGTCAACTCCATCAAACCCTTCCCCGTCTCAGCAATAACTTGCCATAGCAGACCTGGATGGGATTCCATGAGTCTGGTTTGTATGAGGTTGTTTTTAAGCCTTGCCCTGTGGCGCCCGGGCGCAAGGTAAATCAGCCAACCCAAAACAATACCGATACCCTGTAGTACAGGCAGGGGCAAAAAAGCGAGTAAACGCAGGAGAAAATGTCTCATCTGGCTTGACGACGCGGGAAACCGGACGGCAAAATAAAGAAAGCCGCCGAGTTAAAGCTGACAACTTGCGGGCGGGATACAAATACTGCTAAAGCGTCGACGCTCCAGATTTCCCCAGAGCCGATCGCGCTGTTCAAGTTGGGGGAAAGTGGAGTGATCATGCAGGAATATATTTTTACTTCAGAGTCGGTATCGGAAGGCCATCCGGACAAGATGGCGGATCAGATTTCAGATGCCATTCTGGATGCGATTCTAACCCAGGACAAACATGCGCGCGTTGCTTGCGAAACGCTTCTGACCACAGGTTTGTGTGTCATGGCGGGTGAAATCACCACCAACGCCGTTCTCGATTACACACAGATCGCGCGGGACACCATCAAGCGCATCGGATACGACAGCTCCGAAATCGGTTTCGATTATCACACCTGTGCGGTCATGACCGCCATTGGCAAGCAGTCTCCGGACATTGCACAGGGTGTGAACGAGGGCGAAGGTCTGTTCATGGATCAGGGCGCCGGCGACCAGGGCCTGATGTTTGGCTATGCCTGCAACGAAACAGCCCAACTCATGCCGCTGCCGATTTATCTGGCCCATCGCTTGACTCAGCGCCAGTCTGAGCTGCGCAAGGATGGCCGCCTGCCCTGGCTCAGGCCAGACGCCAAATCCCAGGTTTCCGTGCGCTATGTGGACGGCAAGCCGCAGCACATTGAAACCATCGTGCTTTCCACCCAGCATCATCCGGAAATCTCACACAGCCAGCTGACCGAAGCTATCATCGAAGAGGTGATCAAGCCGGTCCTTCCCAAGGACATGCTGCAAGATGGCACGCGTTATCTGGTGAATCCCACAGGTCGTTTCGTGGTAGGGGGCCCTCTGGGCGATGCGGGATTGACCGGCCGCAAGATCATCGTGGACACCTATGGCGGCGCTGCCCCTCACGGCGGTGGCGCTTTTTCCGGGAAGGACCCGTCCAAGGTTGACCGCTCTGCGGCCTACGCTGCCCGTTACGTGGCAAAGAACATCGTTGCTGCCGGCCTGGCTGAAAAATGCCTGGTTCAGGTTTCCTATGCAATCGGAGTCGCCAAGCCCACATCGTTGATGGTCGAGACTTATGGGACCGGCAAGGTAAGTGAGCACAAACTTGTCGAATTGATTGACCAGCATTTCGACCTGCGTCCCAAGGGCATTATTCACATGCTGGATCTGTTGCGTCCGATCTACACGCGCACAGCTTCTTATGGGCACTTTGGCCGGGATGAGCCCGAGTTCACGTGGGAGGCCACAGATAAGGCTGCCGCACTTCGGGCTGCGGCCGGAATCTGATAGAATTCAGCGACTTAAACATTTAACCAAGGAATCATCATGGCCGAACGTAAACGCACCCGCCGCAACACTTTGGAACGCCGTTGCCTGTCCAAGGCTTTCAAACGCCTCTTCAACGGCTCTTCCAAGACCGTGTTCAAGATGCTGGAAGGCGTCAAGCCCGTAAAAGGCAAGGCCGCCGCCAACTAAGGCACATAACTTTTCCGAGGAGCGTTGCAGCCCGCTGACATGGCGGGCCAGGCTCGGAAGGCTGGAGTTTCCTCCAGTCCTCAAAACGGCGCTCACGTCACTTCTTTTTTTGGTTTGATAAGGGAAAGGAGGGCGTGATGAACGCCAAACCCAATTCAGCTTCACAAAATGATTTCGTTGTCGCCGATCTGGCCCTGGCCGATTGGGGCCGCAAGGAAATNNATCCAGACCGCGGTGTTGATCGAAACACTGACTGCACTGGGCGCGGAAGTGCGCTGGGCTTCGTGCAACATCTTTTCAACCCAGGATCACGCCGCGGCCGCAATTGCTGCCGACGGTATCCCCGTATTCGCCGTCAAGGGCGAAACTCTCCCCGACTACTGGGACTATACCCACCGCATTTTCGAGTGGCCCGATGGGGGTTACTCCAACATGATTCTGGATGACGGCGGCGACGCCACTCTTCTTCTTCATCTGGGCGCCAAGGCGGAGAAAGACATCTCCGTGCTGTCCAAGCCGACCAGCGAGGAAGAAACCGTGCTGTTCGCTGCGATCAAGGCCAAACTGGCGA
>DKAU01000071.1 GCA_002450925.1 Thiobacillus sp. UBA6918
TTTGCGCTGGATGCGGTGGCCGCGTCGCACGAAATGGGTAAGTGCGCAATGCAGTGCTTCGTGCGCCAGAACGAATTCCACCTGCGACAACGACAACTTGTCGATGTAGGCGGGGTTGTAATAAAAGCTCTTCATGTCCGTNNGTATTGCAGATCGGTGTCGCGCGGCACTTCAGCAGGTTGGCCTTCAATAATTGCATCCAGATCAGGCATGCGCGAAAGATTGGAAAGATAGGCTGAGAACTCGATCCCGGCCGCCTGGCCTACGCAAGCCGCCAGAGCGGGGCTGAGCAGGTCGGGATGGTCATCGAATTTTTGCAACGCACGATGGGCAAACTCCCAAGAGCGAGGAGTGGGGAAGGCAGTCGGATTTCGTGCCGGATCGAAGTCGAACAGCAGTTCCGGGCGAAAGCGCAGGAAGCCAATCAGACGTTCGTCGATGCCGTTTTCGTAAGCCCACTGCGACCAGTCGTCGAGGTTGGCTTCCACGTCGAAGTGAGAAAAGCGGTTGGCGAGTGGCGCTGGCATGGCGTAGGTAACGCCGCGGTCGCCCTGGCGGTTGCCTGCAGCAAAGATTGCCCAGCCCGGTGGCACTTCATATGCACCCAGGCGGCGGTCGAGAATCAACTGGTAGGCTGCAGCTGAAACCGAGGGCGGGGCCGAGGTAATCTCGTCCAGAAACAGGATGCCCTTTTCGCCGTGGCGCTTGGCATCCGGCAGGATCGAGGGAACAGCCCAATCCACATGTTCGCCTACGCGAAAAGGGATGCCGCGCAGGTCCGAGGGTTCCATCTGAGACAGGCGAATGTCGATCACCGGCACTTTATGCTTTGCGGCGACCTCGCCCACCATCTGCGACTTGCCCACGCCGGGCGGACCCCACATCATCACGGGGGTGTGGTGGCCTTCAGCTGCACTCAGGAATTCGCGCTCGAGAATCGGGATCAGTTGGGCGGGACGCATTTCTAAAAATGTTCAGTCTTGCAAAGTTGACTATTTTACTCTGGATTAGGTTCGAGGGCATGTTTTGGGCGACAAGTTACAATCTGACAGTCTTCAGGGATCATTCGGAAACATGAAAATCGGCACACCTCTTTCATCTTCTGCGACCAAGGTCATGCTGCTTGGCTCGGGTGAGTTGGGCAAGGAAGTCATCATTGCTTTGCAGCGTCTGGGCGTTGAAGTCATTGCTGTAGATCGTTATCCCAATGCACCTGGCCATCAGGTGGCGCATCGTGCCCACGTCATCAATATGGCAGACCCGAGAGCCTTGCGAACCCTGGTGGAACAGGAAAGACCGCAGTTGATCGTGCCCGAGATCGAGGCGATCGCTACTGACGAACTGGTCAAAATCGAACAGGAAGGATTGGCAACGGTTATTCCTACCGCTCGCGCAGCACAGCTCACCATGAACCGCGAGGGTATTCGACGCCTGGCAGCGGAAGAACTGGGCTTGCCGACTTCACCCTATGCTTTTGCTTCCACTCTTGCTGAACTTAAAACAGCGATCGATGGCGGCATCGGTTACCCCTGTGTAGTCAAGCCGGTGATGTCCTCTTCAGGAAAAGGCCAGAGCAAGGTCAATACGCCGGATGAGGTCGAAGCTGCTTGGAACTATGCTTCAAGCGGCGGACGCGTGGATGCAGGACGCGTGATTATTGAAGGCTTCATCAATTTCGATTACGAGATAACACAACTGACCGTGCGTGCATGCGGGGAACGCGGCGAAGTGGAAACGCATTTCTGCGAACCCATCGGCCACGTGCAGGTGCATGGCGACTATGTGGAATCCTGGCAGCCGCAGCCCATGAGCGAGAAGGCTCTGCAGGCATCACGCGACATGGCCAGGAAAGTGACGGACAGCCTGGGCGGTCAGGGCCTCTTCGGCGTTGAACTGTTCATCAAGGGGGACCAAGTCTGGTTTTCCGAAGTCAGCCCACGCCCTCACGACACAGGTATGGTGACGATGTGCACCCAGAGACTGAATGAATTCGAATTGCATGCGCGTGCCATCCTCGGATTGCCCGTCGATGTCAGCCTGCGCCGCCCCGGTGCATCGGCAGTGATATACGGTGGCATGGAAGCGAAAGGCATTGCCTTTGCAGGTGTTGATCAGGCATTGCAGCTGCCGGAATCGGGTATTCGGCTTTTTGGAAAGCCGGAAAGCTTTATCCGGCGTCGCATGGGTGTGGCACTTGCAAACGCGGATGGTGTAGATGAAGCACGAGAGCGTGCAAAAGCTGCTGCAAGCAAGGTCAAGCCGGTAGCCTGAATATGGAAACACATTACAACCGTATAGGTGGAGATGCGGCCATTCGCAAACTGGTCGACCGTTTCTACGACCTGATGGATGAAGACCCGGACTACTACGGCATTCGCAAGCTGCATCCACAAGACCTGACCGAGTCGCGCAACAAGCTGTACTGGTTTCTCTCGGGCTGGACCGGAGGTCCTCCTTTGTACACAGACCGTTTTGGTCATCCATTCCTGCGGCGACGGCACATGCCTTTTTCAATTGGTGAATCAGAGCGTGATCAGTGGATGGGATGCATGAAACGCGCAATGCACGAAGTGGGGCTGGAAGAGAAACTGAAGGCCGAGCTGGATGCTGCGTTTTTCAAGACTGCCGATTTCATGCGCAACAAGGAAGGCTGAACGGATGCTGAAGCGGCTGATCGTCTTTCTCTTTGCCCTGGCTGCAGGCATTGTCGCGCTGGCCTGGATTGTTGTTGAGGACCAGCCTCGCGTCGAACCGGGATCTAGCATTACACGTGAAGACCTGGTCTGGGCAAAGCACCTGTTCCAGAAAAATGTTCCACCCAACCGCAGTGCAGATACGGTTCAGACACTGGAGCTTTCTGAGGATGATCTCAATCGCCTGCTCAATTATGCGGTCGTAGTCAAACCGGTCAGCGGGGTCTCGGCCGACCTTGAAACCGGGAAGGCGCTGTTGAATGTGAGCTTGCGCACGCCGAACAATCCTTTTGGCGGCTACATCAATATTTCATCTGAATTTACTCAGGATGAACACAGCCTTGTTCTGACGGGGATGCAAGTCGGCAACCTCCCCCTGCCTTCGTTTCTGGGTCGCGGGGCACTTTGGCTCGCAGAAAAGTGGCTGCGCCAGGATCCTGCGTACACGGCATTGATGGAAGCATTGCAAGGTTTCAGTGTGTCGGAAAATCATCTGAGCCTTGACTACCACTGGCACCCGGAATTGCTGACCTTGGTGGAACGCAAGGGCGCTGAAGTTTTGGTAGACCCGAAAGAAAAAGAGCGCATGCTGATTTATTCGGATTTCATCCGAAAGATAATGTCAGCATACCCGGCCAAAAGCCAGCAACCGGCACGTGATCTGGTTTCCCGGGTGTTTCGATATGCCGAGCAGCGTGGAGGAAATGTTGCAGCCGAGAATCGGGCTGCATTGACAGCAATCGGAGCCTATGTGGGCGGAGTCAGTTTGCACCAGTTGCTGGAAGGGCGCGGGCGTACTACCCGACGCGCCCCCTCGGTACTTTTGACCTTGCATGGACGTCGTGATGCAGCGGAGCATTTGCTGATTGCTGCAGCCATTGCTGCCAATGGCGGCAGCCGTCTTGCCAATGCTATGGGACTGGCCAAGGAAGAGGAGGATGTTGTCTCGGGTTCGGGGTTCAGTTTTACCGATCTTGCCTATGACCATACCGGAGTCAGGTTGGGTGAACTGGCAACCGGCCCGCGTGCGGCGCTGGTTCAGACGTATCTTGCTGGCATGGTGAAGGACTCGGCCCTGTCCCCATCTTTCGCTGACCTGCCGGAGTTCATGCCTCAGGCCATATTTATGCGCCGTTTCAAGGAAGTCGGCAGCCCGGCCTATCTCAAGCAAATGGCTGAAATCGAGGCCCGTCTGGCCAGACACCCGCTTTACCAAGAGTAAAGAATAATATATTCAAATCTGCTAAAATTGCGGGTTTTCCGAACCAGGCATCAT
>DKAU01000142.1 GCA_002450925.1 Thiobacillus sp. UBA6918
GAAATGAAAATGCTCATCAGCATGGACTGCTGCTGCTCGGGCTTCACATCCACCTTGACATTGTTCTTCAGCAAATCGGAAGTCATCCAGATGTCGTTTTGCGGTGCGTAGGTCACATAGGGCTTGCCGCCCTCTGTCATGCCGCGCACCACATTGCCATCAATGACGGCTTCCTTGATGTGGCCTTCCTTCACCTGTTCCATGAAATCCGAGTACGGAATCGTGGTTTGGCTGGCCTGGCGCGCACCAAACTGCTGAAACACGGTCATCAGGATCACCGCAATGATGACCCAGATGGCAATATTCTTGAAAAGGTTGTTCACTACTTCTCCTATACGGCTCCAACGAGCCCAACAAACTTAATTCTAGGCCTGTACCAGCAGGGTGGCTAGGGGCTGTCTCATTTCAGACCGCGCGCCACCAGGAAGTTCTCACGACTTTCGTCGCGCGATGCTTCCGGCTTGCGTATGTGCACTTGCAGAAAAAGTTCTCGAGCCCTGCGCACAAACTCCTCAAACCCGGCCCCATGAAATACCTTAACGACAAAAGCGCCTTCAGGCTTCAGCCATTGGGAGGCAAAATCAAGCGCCATCTCAGCCAGACTGTAATGTTTGGCCTGGTCTGCGTCCTTTACCCCTGACAAGTTGGGGGCCATGTCGGATAAAACAAGGTCAACCTTTTTGCCGTCAAGGGCATTTTCCACCAGCGCCAGTCCCTCATCAGTCGTGAAGTCGGCCTGGAAAAGAATTGCGCCGGGAACCGGATCAACAGGCAACAAATCTATACCGATTACCTGCCCTTTTTCACCCACTCTTTTCGCAGCCACCTGGCACCAACCGCCTGGAGCAGCACCCAAGTCAACCACGGTCATACCGGGTTTTAGCAAACGGTCCTTTTCATCCAGCCAGAGAAGCTTGTAGGCTGCGCGCGATCGATAGCCTTCTTTTTGGGCCAACTTCACGAAAGGGTCATGTACATGGCGGTCCAGCCACCAGGCACGGCTGGTTTTCGGTCTTTTCATCGTTTAATCAGCGTAAAATCCGGCTTCACACTTTGAAAGTTTCAACATGATTACGCTTACCCCCGCCCAACGNNCACGAACTCATCAAGATCAAGGCCGGCTCGGATGAGAAGGAAACACGTTCCCAGTGGATGGAACAAATCTGCAAGCAAGTAGATGCTGCTTCGGTGCAGCAAATCGGCAAGGTTCTGGTGATCTACAGGCCTGCTGAAAAGCCGGCCATTCAGTTGCCGCGATAACGCCAGACCAGAATCAGGCCTAACACGCACTCCAACAGGTACACCGCACTTGAAACACCATGCCAGGTCGCAAAGCGATCTCGGAATACACTTTCCATCACAGCCTGCGGCATGGCTTGGTCCTTGAGTGCCTGCATCACTGGCTGAATTCCAAACTTCTGGCCAATGACAAGCAGCAGCATAGTCAGCACAATCCAGAAATAGGCCTGCTTAAGTGCCTGGAAACTGTCCCGGCCCAGGCGGTAAATCAGCAAGTAGCCGCCAGCCACAATGCCCACCCATCCGACCCATCTAAACATCTCACCTGCAACATTCCCCGCTAGTTGCCGGTCTGAAATCTGGCCAAACAATGTTGGCGCGGCAATGCCACCAATGGCCCAAAGTCCGCCGACCCATGCCACAAGCAGAATCGCCGCCAGGCTTTCAGGAAAGTTCTTCATTTGTACTCGACGTCGAGAATTTCGTAATGGCGCACTCCGCCAGGTGCCTGAACAGCTGCCGTATCGCCCGCACTCTTGCCGATGAGGGCACGCGCAATCGGCGAGGAAACGGAAATTTTGTTGGCCTTGATGTCAGCTTCGTCCTCGCCAACAATCTGATAAGTCACCGTGTTGCCGGAATCGGGATCCTCGAGTTCGACGGTAGCGCCAAACACGATGCGGCCATCTGCATCGACCGTCTTGGGGTCGATAATCTGGGCATTGGAAAGCTTGCCTTCGATTTCCTGAATGCGGCCTTCTATAAAACCCTGGCGCTCCTTGGCGGCGTCATATTCGGCGTTCTCGGACAAATCGCCCTGCGCGCGTGCCTCGGCAATCGCCTGAATCACTGCCGGGCGTTGCACTGCCTTGAGGTTCTGCAACTCGGCCTTGAGCATTTCTGCGCCATTAACTGTTAAAGGTACCTTGCTCACTGAATCTTTCCTTTACTGCATGTTCTTGTGCAGAGACTGCAACGGGTAAACCTGCAGTTCCTGAGAATGTCCCATGCCGACGCAAGCCGCGCGAGCGCCCGCAAGGGTGGTGAAGTAAGCGACACGACGGGACAGCGCCTCGGCACGAATGGAATAGGAATCCTTCACAGCACGCTTGTCGTCGACCACGTTGATGATGAGACTGACTTCGTCGTTCTTGATCATGTCCACGATATTTGGGCGACCTTCTGTCACCTTGTTGACAATGGTAACCGGTGTGCCGGCATCAAGAATGGCCTGGCCCGTGCCTCGTGTGGCCAGTACGGTAAAGCCCAGTTCGTGGAACCCCCTGGCCAGTTCAGTTGCCTGCGTTCTGTCTTCCTTGCGGACGCTGATGAAAACCTTTCCCTTGGAAGGAAGGGTTTCACCAGAGCCGATTTGGGATTTGACGAAAGCTTCGGCAAAGGTATTGCCTACGCCCATGACTTCGCCGGTTGATTTCATTTCCGGTCCCAGCATGGGATCAACGCCCGGGAACTTACGGAACGGGAACACTGCTTCCTTGACTGAGAAATACGGAGGGATGATTTCCTTCGTCATGCCCTGAGAAGCCAGTGCCTGGCCTGCCATGCAGCGCGCGGCCACCTTGGCGAGCGGCGCGCCGATTGCCTTGGACACGAACGGGACGGTACGTGAAGCACGCGGGTTTACTTCCAGCACATAAATGGTGTCGCCCTGAATGGCGAACTGCACGTTCATCAGGCCTACAACGTTGAGCGCCCTGGCCATTTCCACGGTCTGGCGGCGCAACTCGTCCTGCACTTCATTCGACAGGCTGTACGGCGGCAACGAACAGGCTGAATCGCCGGAATGCACGCCTGCCTGTTCAATGTGTTGCATGATGCCGCCGATCAACACTTCCTTACCGTCGGACAGCGCGTCTACGTCAACTTCAATCGCGTCGTCGAGGAAGCGATCAAGCAGCACGGGCGAATCGTTGGATACTTTCACCGCCTCTGTCATGTAGCGCTTGAGGTCGGCTTCTTCGCGAACGATTTCCATGGCGCGTCCACCCAGCACGTATGAAGGACGAACCACCAGTGGATAGCCAATCTCTTCGGCCAGACGCAGAGCGTCTTCGGGATTGCGCGCAGTGCGGTTGGGCGGCTGTTTCAAGCCCAACTGATGCAACATTTTCTGGAATCGTTCGCGGTCTTCAGCCGCATCGATCATGTCCGGCGTGGTGCCGATGATGGGTACGCCATTTTTTTCCAGGTCGCGCGCAAGTTTCAGCGGAGTCTGGCCGCCATATTGCACGATCACGCCAACGGGCTTTTCGATGCGCACGACTTCAAGTACGTCTTCCAGCGTCAGCGGCTCGNNGCCCTGGCCGATGCGGTTCGGCCCACCCCCTAGTACCATGATCTTCTTGTTGCCTGTGGGATTGGCCTCACACTCTTCCTCATAGGTCGAGTACATGTAGGCAGTAGGTGTGGCAAATTCCGCCGCACAGGTGTCCACGCGCTTGTAAACGGGATGCACACCTAACTCGTTACGGCGCGCGCGCACCGCATGCTGGTCGATATTCAACAGCCTGGCGAGGCGTCGGTCCGAGAAACCCATGCGCTTGAGGCGC
>DKAU01000039.1 GCA_002450925.1 Thiobacillus sp. UBA6918
CTCCTTCCAGGAGACCACCCGTGTACTCACGGAAGCGGCCATCATGGGCAAAAAGGACGATCTGCGTGGTTTGAAGGAAAACGTCATCGTGGGTCGACTGATCCCGGCGGGGACGGGCCTGGCGTACCACAATACCCGTCGTCGTCAGGCGGCGGGAGAGGATATCGGTGCCGCTCATTTCCTGGAAGCTCCGCAGGAGCCCACCCAGGAAGGGCAAGAGGTTGCTTGACAAGAAGGGGTAGCCTACTTAGAATCATGCGTCTTTTTTCCGGCTCCTGCCGGGAGCATGAAATCCGATGCAACGGGACGGCTAGGGCCGTCCCGGTTGTTTTAATGGCTGTTTTGAGACATAGACTGAACGGAAGCTTAGATGCCAACGATTAACCAGCTGATCCGCAAGCCTCGCAAGGCTCCGGTGACCAAAAGCAAGGTGCCTGCCATGCAGGCTTGCCCGCAAAAACGCGGCGTATGCACCCGCGTGTANNTCCAAGTACGGCGCCAAGCGTCCGAAGGCTGCTTAATTATTAAAGGAATGTAGACATGCCACGTCGTCGCGAAGTAGAAAAACGTGAAATCCTGCCGGATCCGAAATTCGGCAACGTTGAAGTATCAAAATTCATGAACGCCATAATGATCAGCGGCAAGAAGTCGGTCGCTGAGCGTATTGTGTATGGCGCATTCGACCAAATCACCAAGAAATCCGGCAAGGATCCCCTGGAAGTGTTCTCCACTGCGATGAACAATGTGCGCCCCATCGTCGAAGTGAAGAGCCGCCGCGTAGGTGGTGCCAACTACCAGGTACCTGTTGAGGTTCGTCCTTCCCGTCGTACCGCTCTGGCCATGCGCTGGGTGCGTGATGCCGCCCGTAAGCGCGGTGAAAAATCCATGGATGCTCGTCTGGCTGGAGAATTGCTGGATGCAGCTGAAGGCCGTGGCTCAGCCATGAAAAAGCGTGAAGAAGTCCACCGTATGGCAGAAGCCAACAAGGCTTTCTCGCATTTCCGTTTCTGATGGGGATTTGACAAGACATGGCACGCAGCACCCCCATTGAGCGTTATCGTAATATCGGTATTTCCGCGCATATTGACGCGGGAAAGACCACCACGACCGAACGTATTCTTTATTACACCGGCGTTTCCCACAAAATTGGTGAAGTGCATGATGGCGCTGCCACCATGGACTGGATGGAACAGGAACGCGAGCGCGGTATCACGATTACTTCGGCGGCGACCACCTGCTTCTGGAAAGGGATGGAAAGCAACTTCCCTGAACACAGGATCAATATCATTGACACCCCGGGACACGTGNNCGTCAACAAGATGGATCGTACCGGTGCCAATTTCTTCAAGGTCTATGACCAGATGAAGACGCGCCTGCGCGCCAATCCGATTCCGATCGTGGTGCCAATTGGTGCGGAAGAAAACTTCAAAGGCGTGGTTGACCTGGTCAAGATGAAAGCCATCTTCTGGGATGAAGCCTCCATGGGCATGAAGTTCACCTACGAGGATATCCCTGCTGATCTCGTTGATACCTGTAACGAGTGGCGCGAGAAAATGGTCGAGGCCGCGGCCGAATCTTCCGAGGAGCTGATGAACAAGTACCTTGAGGAGGGTGACCTTTCCGAGGCCGACATCAATCTTGGATTGCGTACGCGTACCATTGCAAGCGAGATCGTGCCAATGCTGTGTGGCACGGCGTTTAAGAACAAGGGTGTTCAGAGAATGCTCGATGCGGTGATTGATTACATGCCGTCGCCGATCGATATTCCGCCTACCCCCTGTGAGTTGGAAAATGGAACTGAAGCCGAGCGCAAGGCCTCGGATGAGGAGCCTTTTGCAGCGCTGGCGTTCAAGATCATGACCGACCCCTATGTGGGTCAGTTGACCTTCTTCCGTGTGTATTCCGGCGTGGTCAATTCCGGTGACACGATTTACAACTCGGTCAAAGGCCGTAAAGAGCGTCTTGGCCGTATCCTGCAGATGCATGCCAACAACCGCGAGGAAATCAAGGAAGTTCGCGCAGGTGATATCGCGGCCGCGGTAGGTTTGAAGGATGCGATGACAGGTGACACGCTCTGTGCACTGGACAAGCCCGTCATTCTTGAGCGCATGGTATTCCCCGAGCCCGTGATTCATGTGGCAGTCGAACCCAAGACCAAGGCTGACCAGGAAAAAATGGGTATTGCCTTGGGCCGCTTGGCTCAGGAAGATCCTTCATTCCGCGTGCGGACAGACGAAGAATCCGGCCAGACCATCATTTCCGGTATGGGCGAACTGCACCTGGAAATCCTGGTTGATCGAATGAGGCGTGAATTCGGCGTCGAAGCCAATGTGGGCGCCCCCCAGGTTGCCTATCGTGAAGCCATTCGCAAGCTTGTTGAAGTTGAGGGCAAGCACGTCAAGCAGTCAGGCGGTAAAGGTCAGTATGGCCACGTCTGGGTCAAGATGGAGCCGAACGAGGCCGGCAAAGGCTTCGAATTCGTCGATGCCATCAAGGGCGGTACTGTGCCTCGCGAATATATTCCTGCTGTTGAGAAGGGCCTTAACGAAGCGATGCCCAATGGTGTCCTCGCTGGCTTCCCGGTTGTGGATGTCAAGGTTACCCTGTTTGACGGGTCCTACCACGAGGTGGACTCTTCGGAGCAGGCCTTCAAGATGGCCGCAATCCTTGCATTTAAAGAAGGCATGCGCAAGGCAAACCCGGTTCTGCTCGAACCCATGATGGCGGTTGAGGTGGAAACCCCCGAAGACTACATGGGCGACGTGATGGGCGACTTGAACCGTCGTCGCGGCATCATCCAGGGTATGGAAGACATGGTTGGTGGTGGCAAGGCCATCAAGGCAGAGGTGCCGCTGGCAGAAATGTTTGGCTACTCTACTGACCTGCGTTCCATGAGTCAGGGTCGTGCCACATACAGCATGGAATTCAAACACTATTCCGAGGCCCCGAAGAACGTGGCCGAGGCCGTGATCAGCAAGAAATAATTTAGGACGAGGGCAAAGAAATGTCTAAGGAAAAATTTGAACGT
>DKAU01000152.1 GCA_002450925.1 Thiobacillus sp. UBA6918
CCCATGCTCTGAATATGGAACGCATAAATGGAGGAAATCATGAATACTTTTAAACAATACAGCAGGGCTAAGGTTGTTGGTGCGTTTGCAGGTTTTGCATTGGCCAGCATGCCGTTGGTCGGTCAGGCAGAAGATGCGCCGCTCGCCAATGTTGCAGAACCCGGCGTATATAAGCTGGTGGCGGAAGATGACAACTTTAGGGTTTTGGTGATGACTTGGCAGCCCGGACAAAAGGATGCTTTCCACTCGCACACGCCCAACGCTGTTTATCATCTTACTGATTGCGAAAGAAAGATTTTTCGCCCGGATGGAACCATAGGAAAAGAAGGTTCATACAAGGCCGGATCGGTTGTCCTGCAAAAATCAGTCTCTTCACATTCATTCCAGAATGTCAGTGATCATGTCTGTCAGTCGGTGATGGTGGAAAGAAAGTGATTTAAGCGGCGACGTTGATATAGCGTAATGACTAACTCGAATCTCCTTCGCGGCAAATTCTTAACCGGGTTTGCCGTATTTTTTCTTTAAAACCAGAACCGCGCATCGCGTGAAAGAAATTCTTCCACTGGCAGGTAGTGCGATCCATCGCAAGAAAAATTCAGCCCTACCAGGCCATTCACCACATTGATCGATCCGGCACGCAGGTAAATATTCTCATCCACCTCGCGCAGTTCTTTCAACTTATGCAGCACTTCTCGGATGCGTTTTGGTTCGACGCAGGCTTCGGGAGGGTATGGCGCGTTAGGGTAGGCCAGGCAAACTTCCGGAGACAAGATTTCATCCAGCACATGAACCTGGTAACGCATGGGGTCGTTGGTCTGCCACAAGGTGGCGCGGCTGCTGGAGAAATGCAGCTTGGCGTGGAAGATGCCACGTTCGCACATGAGCTCTTCGATTATGCCGATGACATCGGCCATATTTCTATCCATTTCAGATTCAACTCGACACTGATTGAACAGGCCTTGACGAATAGACGGGTCCCCTTTTATTTGCATCCAGGCTCTGGGCTGTTTGGCAGCTTCGCCATGCAGAGAAAGATCGCTCAGGGAAAAGTCTGCCGCCAGAAATCCCATGGTATGGGCACCATCCTGAATGCACTGTACGGCAGTGATGCAGGGCATGCCAGTAAGCCGCGATACATAGACCTGGGATAGCAGCATCTTGGCGGCCGATGCCACCCTGAAATGAGGCCGAAAGGATAAATCCTGTCCGCGTTTGTCATGGTCTGCACCTTTTGATGAAACGTTTGAGGACAGTTGCCATCCTTGTCGATCAACCACATAGAGCATGTGGGCTGGAGCAAGCTCGGTCACCGAGTTGGCAAGTATGTTGTCCAACTCGTCGGGGTTGTTGATGTTGTGTTCGAGACGTTGCGCAATACGCTCCAGCCGGTCGCCAAGATGGGATGCAAGTATGGAACGTCGTTCACGAATGGCAGGAAGCATCCAGGTCATGTTGCCACTCTTTGCAACCATGCCCGTGCGACATCGGCCATGCTGGTTCCGGAGTCCATAGCCAATTTTCGAAGCCGTTGATAGGCCTCTTCTTCGCTCAAGCCTTGCTTGATAAACAGGCGTTTCGCTTGGTCTATGCTTTCCTTGTCGATAAGCGCTGCTTTGGTGTCTGAAAGTTCCTGTGCGAGTTCGCTTTGGATTTCATGACGGGTAATGGCTGCTTCCAGAATGGGACGTACACGCTCAGTTGAAAGGCCTGCTACGACATAAGCCGCTACGCCAGCACGAACCGCCTTGCGAAGTTTTTCCGGGTCGTTGTCATCGGTAAACATAACTACTGGTCGGGGGCAAACCTGGCTATAGATGCAAACGTGCTCCAGCGTGTCGCGGCTGGGTGATTCGGTGTCGATCATGATAACGTCCGGTTCTTCGCGGAGAATGGCCGCCTCTAGTTCAAGAAGGGAGCCGGAGAATGGAATTACTGTGCATTCTGCATCGTTGAGGGATTGTGTTACCCATTCAAGACGATGGGTCGCGTCTTTTAAAAGCATTACCTTGAGCGGCTGCTTCGAGTTTTCTTTGCTGCTACTCATATTCCAACTGTCTATAAGAGACCTAAAAAGACGGCCCCGAAGGGCCGTGTAAATTTCGGAGGAGACTGCGAGCATGCCTGCATGAAAAACATGCTCGCTATATTACAAAGCAACCAGTGTGCCAGAGTGATTGCTACAATAAAACAATGGGTTGTGTGGATTGTGGAAGTGTCGGCACGCACCTCGCAGGTGCCTGATGCGCCAACTTGATGCGTACGAAATGGTTTTTTCGTTGGAAGCAAAGCCGAATTCACAAACCTAAGTACCCTGGAATGGGCGCTCGAAATATTTTCTGATCTGTGTGAGACTAAAAGGGTTGCCCCGGCAACTTCAATTTTTGGTAACAACCCATCAAATTCCCATGAACATGCAAGCACTGTCCGAGAAACTTGGAATGGCCTTCCTTTCGGAGCCCTGGATACCACAGGTTTTCATTATTGTTCTGGCCGCAACGGTAGCGAATCTTGCTGCACATTATCTTCTGCGCCATGCACAGAAGATAACCAGCCTGACCAAAAGCGCATGGGACGATGCACTCATCCAGGCCGCAAAGCGGCCGGTGCCGGCGGCCATCTGGCTGGTAGGCATCGCTTATGCTGCCGAGATTATAGGCAAGGAATCCGGAGCTGAAATTTTTGCGAATGTAGCGCCTGGCCGAAACATCTCAGTGGTTGTTTGTCTGGCCTGGTTCCTGATAAGACTCATTCGCTTCGTATCCAGCAATGTCATTGAGGAGCGTGAGGCCAGGGGGGAGGAAGTAGATCACACCACAATAGACGCTTTGTCCAAGCTGGCACGCCTTACGGTGGTCATTACAACGCTCCTGATTGTGATGCAGACGCTGGGGTTCAGCGTATCGGGTCTCCTGGCTGCGGGTGGGATTGGCGGTTTTGCCGTTGGTTTTGCAGCAAAAGATTTGTTGGCGAATTTCTTTGGTGGACTGACGATTTACCTGGATCGCCCTTTTAGTGTGGGCGACTGGATCCGCTCCCCTGACAAGGAGATCGAGGGTACGGTGGAATACATCAGTTGGCGGCATACACGCGTACGCGCCTTCAACAAGAACCCGATTTACGTTCCAAATTCCGTATTCACCACCATCGTGGTTGAAAACCCTTCCCGCATGACCAATCGCCGCATCAAGGAAACCATCGGCATCCGATATGAGGATATCGGTGCAATGGCTCCCATTGTGGCCGACGTAAAGGCCATGCTGCAGGGTCACCCGGAAATCGACACCAGCCAGACACTGATCGTGAATTTCAATAGTTTTGGGCCGTCGTCAGTGGACTTCTTTATTTACACGTTTACCAAGACCACGGAATGGATTCGCTACCATGAGGTGAAGCAGGATGTGCTCTTGAAAATTGCAGAAATCATTGAGCGCCAAGGTGCCGAAATTGCCTTCCCGACTCAGACGCTGCATATCGAGACTACAAATAACTCAATGCCTGCGTAATGAGGCGTTCTCGGCGAAATGGTGGTTAAGAAGAGGATGGGGTGGCTGATGGGACTCGAACCCACGACAACAGGAATCACAATCCTGGACTCTACCAACTGAGCTACAGCCACCACCGTAAAACTATTTTGCCAAAAATGGCCTGCCCGACAGGAGTCGAACCTGTGACCCTCGGCTTAGAAGGCCGATGCTCTATCCAGCTGAGCTACGGGCAGTTAAAACTGCTGCGGGCACTCGGGACTTAACCAAATTAAGCAGCTATCCGGTGGTCGGGGTGAGAGGATTCGAACCTCCGACATCCTGCTCCCAAAGCAGGCGCGCTACCGGGCTGCGCTACACCCCGAAAGACCGCGAATTATGCCTGAATGCGTGCACCGAGGTCAATTTCAGCTTGAGGCGAACTGGTACTATTTGAGAAAATAACCCTTTATTCCTCCGGGCAGTGTATAGCGCCATGACTGCGCAGATTCTTGACGGCAAGTCCCTTTCCGAACGCATCGTAGACGAACTCAGGCAACGCGTGGAAGCGCTGATTTCCGAGGGCAAGCGTGTACCCACACTTGCTGTCATTCTTGTGGGGGATGATCCTGCTTCATCCATCTATGTCCGCAACAAGAAGCGGGCGTGCGAGCGTGCTGGTGTGCAGTCTGTTTCGCATGATCTTCCATCTACGACTACTCAGGCCGAGTTGCTGGCATTGATAGATCAGTTGAATGACGAGGTTTCTGTGGATGGCATTCTGGTGCAGATGCCCCTGCCCCCGCAAATCGAACCGGAAACGGTGATCGAGCGCATCCATCCTGACAAGGATGTGGACGGTTTCCATCCCTACAATATCGGCCGTCTGGCGGTGCGCATGCCCACGCTGCGTTCCTGCACGCCCATGGGGGTGATGACGCTGCTTAAAACCGTGCATGCCGACATGCGCGGCCTGAATGCACTGGTCGTTGGTGCGTCAAATCACGTGGGCCGGCCTATGGGTCTGGAATTGTTGATGGCGGGTTGTACCGTTACAACCGCAAACAGTCAGACCCGCAACTTGCCGGTGCTGACGTTGCAGGCCGACATCGTCGTGGTGGCCGTAGGCAGGCCCAACCTGGTCAAGGGTGAATGGATCAAGGAAGGTGCGACCGTCGCGGATGTCGGCATCAACCGACTGCCGGACGGCAGGATCTGCGGCGATGTGGAATTTGCCGTTGCTGCCGATCGGGCAGCATGGATTACACCCGTGCCCGGCGGCGTGGGTCCGATGACGGTAGCCTCGCTGCTGGAAAACACCCTCCAGGCCTACGATAACCATAACGCCTGAATTCAGTCAGGCTATTTACGAATCAACTGCGGTGCAGGGCTTTCAGGCTCTCCAGCGTCACATAACCCAGCCCCTCCCACGTGCCTGAAATGGCGGTGGCCGGGGCATCGGGTTCACCCAAATCGCTCAACACCACGGCAGCACCGCTGAAGTCGTGATCCCGCGTGTAGTCGTTGATCGTGATTAGGGTTTTCAGGCTGGCGCCGCGGCTGGCGCGTATGCCGTTTTCAGAGTCTTCGAAAGCCAGGCACTGCTCCGGTTTTAACCCCATCTTTTCCAGGGCCCAAACGTAAATGTCCGGAGCAGGCTTCTTGGCCGGAACGATGTCACCTGCGGCAATGACTTCAAACCATTCCGTGCTGCCCTTGCCAAGGCTGTGCTCCAACAGGCCGGTCACGTTCTCGGGCGTGGTGGTGGTGGCCACGGCGAGGCGGATGCCTGCTGCACGGGCCTCTTTCAACAGCCTTTTGACGCCGGGGCGCATGGGCACATTGCCTTCGGCCAGCATGGCGGTGTAATGGCGGGTCTTGGCCTTGTGCAGTTCGGCCACCAGATCGTTGAAATCGGAGGGTTTATCAAAATCGGGACGAAAGGTGTCCACGTAATGCTTCATTCGTTCCTTGCCGCCGGTAATGGCGAGCAGTTTGCCGTAGAGGGGGACATCCCAGTCCCAATCCAGGCCAAATTCACGGAAAGCGGCATTGAAGGCGGGGCGGTGACCGTCTCGTTCGGTATCGGCAAGGGTGCCGTCCACATCGAAAAGCAAAGCTTCTAAAGGCATAAACAATAATGGGTTGCGGTTTGGGGGGAAAATCTGCTATTAAGTCAGGTTTACGTTTGTTCAGTTAACCGGAAATCAAGATATGGCCGAACACATGAAGCGCTTCGAACCCTACAAGGCCAAAAAGGGCGAGGAGTACATGAACGAGAAGCAACTCTCTCATTTTCGCAAAATCCTCGAATCCTGGAAAGCAGAGCTTTCACAGGATATCGACACCACCATTCACTCCATGCAGGACGAGGCCACGGTGTTTGCCGACCCCAACGACCGTGCTACCCAGGAATCTGACATGGCGCTGGAACTCAGAAACCGCGATCGCGAGCGCAAGCTGAT
>DKAU01000088.1 GCA_002450925.1 Thiobacillus sp. UBA6918
CTGTCCCGGGTGGCAGGGCTGTTTTCCGCTCGGGGCTACAACATCGAGTCGCTGACCGTTGCGCCGACAGAAGATGCGACACTTTCCCGCATGACCATTGTTACCGTGGGATCTGAAGACGTCATCGAGCAGATCATCAAGCAGTTGAACAAACTGGTTGATGTGGTGAAAGTGCTGGATCTGACTGAAGGCAGCCACATCGAACGTGAGCTGATGCTGGTGAAAGTGCGTGCCACCGGCAAGGATCGCGAAGAACTCAAGCGTATGGCCGACATTTTCCGCGGTCGCGTAATCGATGTGGCCGACCAGACTTACACCATCGAGCTGACCGGCACCGGCACGAAGCTGGATGCTTTTCTGGAAGCGATCGACGAAAGCGCGATCCTGGAAACCGTTCGTACCGGCGCATCCGGCATAGGCCGTGGCGACCGTATTCTTAAAGTCTGAATTCAAATCTACCTAGCAAGGAAACCATCATGAAAGTCTATTACGACAAGGACGCCGATCTTTCCCTTATCAAGAAGAAGAAAGTCACGATCGTAGGTTACGGTTCACAGGGCCATGCCCATGCTGCCAACCTGACCGATTCCGGCGTAAAGGTGACAGTCGGCCTGCGTAAGGGCGGCGCTTCCTGGGACAAGGCCAAGAAGGCCGGCCTCGCAGTCAAGGAAGTAGGAGCAGCCGTAAAGGATGCTGATGTGGTCATGATTCTGGTTCCGGATGAGCAGCAGCCTGCCGTCTACTACGGCGAGATCGAGCCCAACATCAAGAAGGGCGCCGTTTTGGCGTTCGCGCACGGCTTTAACATCCACTACAACCAGATCGTGCCGCGCGCCGACCTTGATGTAGTCATGGTCGCGCCCAAAGGACCGGGACACACCGTGCGTTCCGAATACAAGAAAGGTGGTGGCGTCCCTTCCCTGATCGCTGTTTACCAGAACAAATCGAAGAAGGCGCGTGACATCGCGCTATCCTACGCTGCAGCCAACGGCGGCACCAAGGGGGGGGTGATTGAAACTTCCTTCCGCGAAGAAACCGAGACCGATCTGTTTGGTGAACAGGCCGTGTTGTGCGGCGGCGCCGTCGAGTTGGTGAAGATGGGTTTCGAGACGCTGACCGAAGCCGGCTACGCCCCCGAGATGGCCTACTTCGAATGTCTGCACGAACTCAAGCTGATCGTTGATCTGATGTACGAGGGTGGCATTGCCAACATGAACTACTCAATCTCCAACAATGCGGAGTATGGCGAGTACGTGACCGGCCCCGAAGTCATCAACGAGCAGTCCCGTGCGGCCATGCGCAACGCGCTGAAGCGTATCCAGACTGGTGAATACGCCAAGATGTTCATTCTGGAGGGCAAGACCAGCTACCCGGCCATGACTGCCCGTCGCCGTTTGAACGCCGAGCACCCCATCGAGGTGACCGGTACCAAGCTGCGTGACATGATGCCCTGGATCAAGGCAAACAAGCTGGTTGATCAGTCCAAGAACTGATTCACCCAATCTGCATGGCGTGCCTTTTGGGCATGCCATGCGTAATCTCAACGCTCGTCAAGCGAGCACCAAGTTCTCATGAATCTGAAACCGCATCCTATTGTTGCTCGCGAAGGCTGGCCTTACCTGATTGGCTCAACGCTGGTAGCAGTGGCTGCTTCCTGGGTGCTGGATGGGTGGTCCTTGCCCTTCTGGTTGTGGACACTGTTCGTTCTGCAGTTCTTCCGTGACCCCATGCGTGTGCCTCCAACGGATGCCGATGCGGTCATTTGCCCGGCGGATGGGCGAATAGTTGCAGTTGAGAAAGTACGTGATCCCTACCTGGAACGTGATGCGCTCAAGATCAGCGTGTTCATGAATGTGTTCAATGTGCACTCCAACCGCAGTCCGGTGGATGGCATCATCAAGGGCCAGTGGTACAACAAGGGCTCCTTCATCAATGCGGATCTGGACAAGGCTTCGCTTGAAAACGAGCGCAATGCACTGTGGATCAGTACCGGGCGCGGCGATGTTACCTGCGTGCAGATAGCCGGCCTGATTGCGCGGCGCATTCTGTGTTACGTGAAAGAGGGTGACAGCCTTGCGCGAGGCCAGCGTTACGGATTCATCCGATTTGGCTCTCGCGTCGATGTGTATTTGCCTGTAGATGCAAAGCCTGAAGTTTCACTGGGTGATAGAGTCACGGCATCTCGAACCATTCTGGCGCGCTTCGCCTAGAATTCATTCATGCTCAATTTCAAACACAGCAAACGAGAAATAGCCCGACCGCGCATTCGTGATCGTGGCATTTACGTATTGCCCAATCTGTTCACCATTGGTGCGCTGTTTGCGGGTTTCTACGCCATCGTGCAGGCCATGAATGGCCGCTGGGAACATGCTGCTGTGGCCATTTTCATTGCCATGGTGCTGGATGGGCTGGATGGACGCGTGGCGCGCCTGACGGGTACCCAGAGTGCCTTTGGGGCAGAGCTGGATTCCCTGTCGGATATGGTGTCGTTTGGCGTTGCGCCAGCGCTCATTATGTATGTATTCGCACTGAAGGGCCTGGGCAAGTTCGGCTGGATTGCCGCATTTGTTTACTGCTCTGCAGCCGCTTTGCGCCTGGCGCGCTTCAACACGCAGATTGAAACCGCTGACAAACGGTTCTTCCAGGGCTTGCCATCTCCTGCTGCCGCTGCATTGGTTGCCGGGTTTGTTTGGGTAATGATTGAATATGGCATCGAAGGTGCCGATGTGGCATGGCTTGCGTCAGCCGTGATCCTGTTTGCTGGCATCAGCATGGTGACCAACCTGCGGTTCTACAGCGGCAAGGAAATCAATTTAAAGAAGAGTGTGCCGTTTTTTGTTGTTCTGTTGATCGTGATGTTCTTCATCCTAGTCTCAACCAGTCCGCCTGAGGTATTGCTGATTATTTTTGCAGTCTATGGCTTGTCGGGTTACTTTTATGCCACATGGAACTGGCTGCATCGCAAGGAAAACGAAACACAACCCTTGCCAGAAGAGAAAAAATAAATACAATTTAGACTATGTCTAATGTTTCTTCGCCTTCCTACGCCATCTGCCTGTCGAACATGCTGTTCGGCACCCTGCTGCTGCGCAAGCAGTAAGCGACCTATACCCTCCCCCCCTATATGAAGCCGCACCATTTTGTGGTGCAACCTACAGGATACAGAGGCCTTTGGCCTGGAGAACAGCATGACTGACCGTTTATACATTTTTGATACCACCTTGCGTGACGGCGAGCAAAGCCCCGGCGCGTCCATGACCAAGGAAGAAAAACTTCGCATTGCGCGTCAATTGGAAAAACTGGGTGTGGATGTGATCGAGGCCGGGTTTGCCGCCGCCAGCCCGGGCGAT
>DKAU01000048.1 GCA_002450925.1 Thiobacillus sp. UBA6918
ATCCCATCCTCAAATCTTGCCAGCCTGAGAGGCCGCTTCGGCCGACAAGAGGTCATCGCGTCTGCCCTACTGAACTTCCGCTTCTGGCCGATAGCTGCCGGTTTAAGATTCAACAGCAGATTCCAGATATCCTTTTATTTTGAAGCCATGACGATTCGGTCGCCTTGCTCGCCTGATTGAAGGCGCTTCAAATGGAGTGAAACGAGGGGGTCATTCGGTCTTTCCTGAGACAGTTTCTCGAAGGCGCCCAGCGCTTCTGGTTTTTCATCCCGCAGTAATTCGAATGCGGACTCATAGGATTCATCTCTGGAGGCAGTCTCGCCTTCAGGTACGATAATTGGCTGGTAGACCATGAGTGCCTGCGTCTTGCCTTTGAGTACCAAGCGCCCGACTGAACGAACAGGAACATCTGGCTGGCATGCCAGGGTTGCTTCAGAAATGCAGACAAGGGTGCCAAGGTGTTTGTTCACGCTTTCCAGGCGAGCGGCGGTGTTGATAGGGTCTCCCAGGGCGCGATAATCGAAAATGGTGGTTCCACCAAAGTTTCCGACAATCACCTCGCCCGTGTGAACACCAATACGCGTCTGTCCAAATGGAATGCCGCGGGCGCTGATGTCGTCGGCATATTTCTTGGCGAAGCGATGCATTTCGATGGCGGTTTTCAATGCGCGTTCCCTGTGGTCGGGCTGGAAGACGGGCGCGGAAAACATGATGGCAACGGCATCGCCCACAATCCTGTCCAGCGTGCCGTCATTACGGAAGGCAATGCCGATCATTTCATCCAGGTAGTTGTTCAGCAGAGAAACGGCCTCAACGGGGTCGATTTTTTCCATAAGGCTGGTAAAGCCAGCCAGGTCGGTGAAAATAAAACTGCATTCTTGACGGCGTCCGCCCAGTTCCAGTTGTTCTGGGTGGTCTACCAGGTGGGATACAAGGTTGGGCGAAACATAACGGGCGAAAGCCTGTTTTACCCAGCGCTGTCGCCGCTCGCTGGACATGTGGTGGTAAAGGCTGGCGAGGATGAAAGTAATCAGGATGGTGATACCAGGCATGACCGGGTCGACGAGCAGGCCCTGCTGCGAGAAGGCATACCAGCCTGCCCATCCGGTCAGGCCAAAAATGGCAACAGTCGCTGAGGCTGAAATCATCGCGCCAAAGGAAATGGCAACAAAACCGACAATTAATCCCCCAACAAGAACAATCAGCATTTCCAGGCCATTTGCCCAGCTTGGTCTGGAAAGATGATCGTTGGCGAAAATCTGCTCCAATGCCTGGGCATGCGCCTCAACCCCGGGCATGATGCGGCCTAGGGGGTTGAAACGCAGGTCCATCAACCCTTGGGCCGAAGTTCCTACAAGCAGGATGTGTCCGCTCAACAGTTCTTCGGGCACCTGCCCCTCAAGAACCTTCCATGCGGGTATGTAGCGCTCGGGTACAGGCTTGGTGTAGTGGACCCAGACCTCGCCATGAGCCGTGGTAGGGATGGTCAAGGCGCCTATGCGAATTTCCTCCAGGCCATCGCCAGTCGATTCTCCAGTTTTGATGAAGAAATTATTCTCGCCCTGTGCGACCCGCAGCGCCTCTGCGGCGAGAGATGGAACAGCATCGTTACCCATGCGCAGCATGAGGGGAACACGCCTGACGATCCCATCTGAATCTGGGTTGAAAGAAACCACACCCATTCCGGCAGTTGCGTCCTGCAGGATTGGCAGAGGAGTGACACTGCTTTTGAATTCGGAAAGGAACGGCAAGGGAGAGCCGCCGAGTGCTATGACGCTGAAAGGCTTGGTAAAGTGCTCTGGTGGTTTGCCTTCGCGTTGCAGGGCGTGTCCCAATACCACACCGCCATGAGAAATCGTATTTGCAAAGATCGCATCGTGGTCAGGCAACCTGCTTATCGAATTTCGAAGGTCTGACGTGGGGTTCCAGACCCCGAGCATGGCATGAGGGGAAGTTCTGTCAGGCTCGGCGAATATCACGTCAAAGGCTATCGCTGCAGCGCCTATGGTTTGGAGTTTGTTTACCAGTTCGGCAATTCTTGTGCGCGGCCATGGCCATTGCCCCAGTTTTGCCAGACTTTCGTCGTCTATATCGATGATGCGAACGGGAGTTTCCTGGAAGGTGCGCGGCTTCCAGCGTTGGTACTGGTCGAAAACCGCGTTTCGCATTACTTGAAGCGGCAGCGGGTTAACGAGGAAAAGACCGGTTGCAAGTGTTACGGAAACAATCGGTACCAGCCAGCCTAGGTTGGGTTTGGGAAGTTTCAGCTTCATCTTTTCGGCACGGTTAGATGGCTAAACTTTACACGAATTTGCCCCAAAAGGCTGAGCCTGGTTTTTTGCTTGGCCGGCCATAGGGATAGGCAATCCTGGAAGAACCCGCTCAAGCAGGTATCAACAGTATGTCGGAGGAGGTCACCGGGTTTCCCCGGTGGTCGCCGCCTGCTTTGATCAGGCGAGAGCTTTCGCCATACGGGCCAACGCGTTTTCGAGGTTGGCGTTGGAAGTGGCGAATGACAGGCGGATGTAACCATCTGCGCCAAACGCAGAACCCGGCACGACAGCTACTCCAACTTCGTTCAACAGGTATTCGGACAAAGCCAAATCGGTGGCTTCATTGATTTTGCCTTTTGCTTGCATGGCTTTTGCTGCTTCTCGCGCATCCGGGAACGCATAGAACGCACCGCCAGCATCAATGCATTTCAAGCCGGGGATGTTATTGAGGCCATCAACCAGCATTCGGTGGCGTTGCCTGAAGGCGGACAACATCGGTGCCATGCAGGCTTGGTCGCCATTGAGGGCAGCCTCGGCAGCCACCTGTGAAATCGAAGTCGGGTTGGAGGTTGATTGTGACTGGATATTGGCCATGGCCTGTATGATGGTTTCCGGGCCGGCCGCATAGCCTATGCGCCAGCCTGTCATTGAATAGGCCTTGGAAACACCGTTTAGCACCAAGGTGCGCTCGTATAAATCTGGACAGGCGTTGAGGATGTTGACGAAAGCTTCATCATTGAGACGAATATGCTCATACATGTCATCCGTCGCTATAAGGACACGGGGGTGTTTCCTCAACACCTCGCCAAGTGCTGCCAGTTCGGCTTTTGAATAGACTGCACCGGTTGGATTGCTGGGGCTGTTGATGACAAACAGCTTGGTATTGGGGGTAATGGCGGCTTCGAGCTGTTCAGGAGTAATCTTGAATCCCTGCTCGATGCCGGCATAGACAATGACCGGCTTGCCATCTGCCAGCAGTACCATGTCCGGATAGGATACCCAGTAGGGTGCCGGGATGATGACTTCGTCGCCTGCATCCAGCACTGCCTGGGCAAGGTTGTAGAAGCTCTGTTTGCCGCCGCAGGAAACAAGAACCTGCTTGGGTGTATACGTCAGGCCGTTGTCTCGCTGAAATTTGGTGATGATTGCTTTCTTTAGGCTTGGGGTGCCGTCAACAGCCGTATATTTGGTGAAACCCTTGTTGATTGCTTCGATGGCCGCCTGCTTGATGTGTTCGGGTGTGTCGAAATCTGGTTCGCCAGCGCCCAGTCCAATAATGTCGCGCCCTTCAGCTTTTAGAGCGGCTGCGCGTGCGGTGACTGCAAGGGTAGGAGAAGGTTTGATCGACTGGACGCGGCGGGAGAGCAGGGGATTCATGGTTTAGCAGGTTGTCAAAGCGTAAAATGCCTATTTTTCCGCGCAACTTTCTTCTGATTGAAACATTGCGCAAAACTGCCAAATTCTACCTGTGATTTTGACCTTTCCCAATAGCCCATTTCGGCTGCATGAACCCTTTGAACCGGCAGGAGATCAGCCCGAAGCCATTCGCCTGCTAGTGGAAGGCCTGGAAGACGGTCTTTCCTACCAGACCCTGCTGGGGGTGACGGGTTCCGGCAAAACTTACACCATGGCCAATGTTATTGCCCGTATTGGCAGGCCGGCACTGATCCTTGCACCCAACAAGACCCTGGCTGCACAGCTATACGCGGAAATGCGCGAGTTTTTTCCGGAAAATGCTGTGGAGTATTT
>DKAU01000061.1 GCA_002450925.1 Thiobacillus sp. UBA6918
ACCGCCGCACCGACTCGCAAACGGCCCTGCTCGTCCTTGCAGGCCAACGGATGCTCGGTAGCCTTCTGAATGTCCTTGACCGTCACCAGGCCCTTGAGCTCGAAGTTCTCATTGACCACCAGCACACGCTCCAGGCGGTACTTGTGCAGCAGGGCGGTTGCCTCTTCCAGGCTGGCGCCTTCCCTCACCGTCACCAGGCGTTCGCGAGGGGTCATGATGCTGGAAATCGGCTGGTCCAGCGTGGTCTCAAATCTCAAGTCGCGGTTGGTCACGATGCCGACCACCTTGCCGTCCTTGTCGACCACGGGCAGACCCGAGAACTTGAGGCGGCGTGAAAGATCCATGACCTCGCGCACAGCCATATCCGGAGAGATGGTCATGGGGTCCTTGACCACGCCAGATTCAAAACGCTTGACCTTGGCCACTTCTGCGGCCTGGGCTTGGGCATTCATGTTCTTGTGAACGATACCGATACCGCCTTCCTGTGCGAGCGTAATGGCCAACCGCGCCTCGGTAACAGTGTCCATGGCGGCGGAAAGAATCGGGATATTCAGGTGGATGTTGCGCGTCAGGCGGGTTCTCAGGCTGACGTCGCGCGGAAGGATGTCTGACTGGGCAGGAACGAGCAGAACGTCGTCGAATGTCAGAGCTTTTTGTGTTACGCGCATGCTTTGTATCCTTGGCAAAAGCGGATTATACGGGATGCCGAGCCCCATACCAANNATGCGCAAAGTCCTGTTAGCCCTGACTGCTGCCTCCATGCTGGCCATGAGCGGTTGCGCCGTTGAAGAACAAAAACCTGCGGCCCCCCAGATTAGTGCTGGTGCCAAGGCAGCCCTTGCTGCCGCAGAGGACGCCGTCAAGAAAGCCAAGGCTGCGGATGCTTTGTGGACCACCGCCGATGACGCCCTGAAGAAGGCAAAAGAAGCCGAGAAGAAGGGTGACAGCGCCGCTGTTGCAGCAAACGCCGAAACTGCCAAGAAGCAAGCCGAACTTGGCATGAAGCAGAAAGATTATCCGGTTCTGGAACTCAAGAACCTGTAATTTCCGGGAAACCGAAAAAACGGGAGCTTGGCTCCCGTTTTTTTTGCCCTGAATCCATTAGGGTATGTCTATTCCTTTTGCAGTTCCCCGCCGCCCTTTTTCATGGCCTTGCCCTCTTCCGCCCTTTTCCTGCGGACTTCCTTGGGATCGGCAATCAGCGGACGATAGATTTCCACCCGATCCTTGTCTCGCAAAACAGCTGTCAATTCTGAAGCCTTGTTCCAGATGCCCACCTTGTTTGCAGCCAGATCAATCTCGGGGAATTTATCCATCAGGCCGGATTGGCGAATTGCTTCTTCCACGGTAACACCGCGAGACAGGCTAAGTGGCACAAGTATCTGTTCGTCCGGCAAGGCATAAACGACTTCAATATTGATAACTGTCTGATCGGTCATTTTCAGGCGAGCACCTTGTCAGCGCGTGCCACAAAGGCATCAACAAAAGTATCGGCGATATGGCCGAATACGGGTGTTAACAAAGTTTCCAGCATCCTGCTGGAAAATGCGTAATCGAGCCCAAATTCGATCTTGCAGGCAGAATCGCTCAAGGCAAGAAAACGCCAGTGACCATGCAAATGGGTGAATGGGCCTTCCTGTAAACTCAAGTTCATCTCCGTTGGTGCCAATTTGCTGTTCTCGGTCGTAAAGCTTTGTTTAACGCCCATGTAATCGATATATATCGTGGCTACAGTGGTCAAATGATCGCGCCATTTCAACTCGGTACCGCCACACCATGGAAGGAATTGCGGATATTCCTCAACGCGGTCAACCAGGTCGAACATTGCTGAAGCAGAGTGTTCGACCAGTACGCTTTTAGTAACCTGGGACATGCGAAATGGCAAAGCAAAGTAAAATGCCATTTTACGGAAATCAGATGCGGGCATGGTCATTGCCGAAAACAAAAAAGCCTTCCACGACTATTTCATCGAAGAAAGGTTTGAAACGGGTATGGTGCTGGAAGGCTGGGAAGTCAAGGCTATCCGGGCTGGACGCGCCAACCTGAAGGAGTCTTATGTTGTACTGAAGCAAGGCGAAGTTTATCTGATTGGCTGCCATATCAGCCCTCTTCCAACCGCTTCTACCCATATCCACCCGGATCCGGTACGCACACGAAAGCTGTTATTGCACGCAGCAGAGATCAGCAAGCTGATCGGCAAGGTAGAACGTGCGGGCTATACCTTGGTTCCTCTCAACATGCATCTGTCAAAAGGACGCATCAAGCTCGAGATCGGGCTGGCAAAAGGCAAGAAGCAACACGACAAACGTGCCACTGAAAAAGAAAAGGAATGGAAGCGGGAACAATCCCAACTGATGAAGCAGACACGCAACCATGGTGAATAGCAGTTTTCAGGGTAATTCGGGTACCAAATCCCGAAAACTGCGCCTTTTGCAACACAAAACTTGCCATTTATCTGTTTTTCTGAAAAAAACTGGCCATTGGCCATTAAGTTGCACTACTATAGTGCCAGCTTAATCAGGAAGAATCTATAATGAATTAATCGATTAGGCTTAACGGAGATAGCACCATGAATAGTGTTAACCTGCCTTCATACGAAGTTGAGTTCATCCCGGTTGAGCGCCGACTTGGCGACCGCCGTGTGAACCCGAGTGCTGGCCTTCCCCAAGGTATCACCGTGGATCGTCGAAAGAATGATCGCCGTGATATCCACGCTTCCAAGGCACAGCATTCCTGAATAACACAAAGCCCCGTTTACCGGGGCTTTGTTGAGATTGGCCATTCATGAATATGGTCAGAGAGAGACTTTCACTCCGCTTCCAAGTCCGATCCGTCCAATCCTTCGGGCATTTTCAAAACCCTGCTTCGACATTTCTTCCATCACCACGGAAGCGGCACTCTCTTCACAAACAACCATAAGTCCGCCACTGGTTTGCGGATCACACAGCAGTTTACGCTGCCATTCAGCCATGCCTTCCGGCAAGCTAACATCGTGGCCATAACTGGCCCAGTTTCGCTCGGATGCACCTGGAGAGAACCCTGCCTGTGCCAGTTCAAGGGCCATCGGGTGAACAGGAACATCAGCAAAACGGAGTTCAGCTGACAATCCGGCACCGCGTGTAATTTCAAGCAAGTGTCCCAGCAGACCGAATCCGGTAACATCGGTCATGGCGTGTACACCCTCAAACTCGGCAAGCGCTATGCCCGGAGTATTAAGTTGGGTTGTGGAAGACAGCATTTGATCGTATGCCTCCGGACTCAACTTGCCTTTCTTCATTGCGTCGGCAAAAACCCCTATGCCCAAAGGTTTGGCAAGAATAAGCACATCGCCTTCTTTCGCCTGGTCATTACGTTTGATTTTGTCAGGATGCACGACACCAATGCCGACCAAACCATAAATGGGTTCGGGGCTGTCGATAGAATGTCCACCTGCTATCGGAATGCCCGCAGCCTTGCAGACAGCTTCTCCACCCTCAAGAATTTTTCGAATGACATCCGTAGGAAGCTTGCCCACTGGCATGCCAACAATGGCCAGGGCAAACAGTGGTTTTCCACCCATGGCATAGATGTCGGACAGGGCATTTGTTGCTGCAATCCGCCCAAAATCATAGGGGTCATCCACAATTGGCATGAAAAAATCGGTTGTAGCAACGATGGCCTGGGTATCGTTCAAGCGGTAAACAGCGGCATCATCACTAGACTCGGTTCCAACCAGGAGATCTGCAAAACCGCTCATCGCCGGGGTTTGTGCAAGAATCTCCCGCAGTAATGCAGGGGCAATTTTGCAGCCGCATCCACCCCCGTGTGACAATTCAGTCAGTCGAATACTCATCGAAAATCTTGTCGTGAAAACTCAAGGCGTCGCAACCGTAGCACAAATACCCGAATATTCGGAAATCATCGATGCCCGCACACCCAAGGAGTATGCCGAGGACCACATTCCCGGGGCCATCAATTTGCCGGTTCTGGATGATGAAGAGCGGGTACGTATTGGCACACTGCACAAACAGGTTTCTGCTTTCGAGGCCAAAAAAGCCGGGGCTGCACTCGTTTCCCGGCACATTGCCAACCATCTGGAACGCTATTTCAGTTCCAAGCACATTGGATACAAACCGCTTGTTTATTGCTGGCGAGGAGGCAATCGCAGCGGATCCATGGCCCATGTGCTGCAGAAAGTCGGCTTCAAGGCCAGCCAACTCGATGGAGGCTACAAGGCGTACCGCCGTATCGTTGTGACCGAACTGGAAACCCTTCCCGCCCGGTTCAGCTTTCGCGTTATTTGCGGCCCCACAGGCTGTGGAAAAAGCCTTCTTCTGCAAACATTAAAAGAGAAAGGGGCCCAGGTTCTGGATCTGGAAGCGCTGGCTGCGCATCGGGGCTCGCTGCTCGGCGACCTACCCGACCAACCCCAACCCAGTCAAAAATGGCTTGAAAGTTCCATCTGGTGGCAACTCAAGCATTTAGACCCTTCCAGGCCTGTTTTCGTGGAATCCGAAAGCAAGAAAATCGGCAAATTGCGCGTACCGGACGCCCTCCTGTCCACCATGCGGGGCAGCCAGACCATCTGGCTGGAAGCCAGCCTGGAACAACGGGTAGATTTGCTGCTTGGTGAATATGCGCATTTTCTGGCGTCACCGGAAACCCTGCTTTCACAAATCGCCCATCTCTCGGAATTGCGTGGAAACGACACCATCAAGTCCTGGGAACAACTGATCCTGCAAAAGCAATGGCCTGAATTTGTCCGCGACGTGCTGGAAAACCATTACGACCCGGCCTACCAGAAATCTCTTGGCAAAAACTATGCCGTACGCGATGACGGCCTGAAATTCGTGCTAACGGGGATTGCGCACAAAGACTTCCTTCATCTCGCCGAAACGATTCTGGAAAAGCTTCCATCCAACTGCTAGCCTGAAACTGAGGTTTTCAAAACAAACCTGAATCTTGAAAAGGAGCATCAATGAGCACGACATGGATTCTGGTCAGCAACGCATCATCAGGCAAGATTCTCCGCAACACCGGCCCCAACAAGGGCCTTGAGATGGTCAAGGAGTTTGAACACCCGCAAAGCCGGGAAAAAAACGCCGATCTGGTTACCGACAGACCCGGCCACAACCAGGGTCACGGCGGCGGCCATGGCTCCTACGTCCCCGCCACCACCCCCAAGGAACACGAGGCTGACGTGTTTGCGCTGGAACTGGCGCGCGAACTGGAAGCCGGTCGGGTTGGCAAGGAATTCGAACGCCTTGTCCTGGTCGCACCGCCCGCTTTCCTTGGGCAGCTTAACCAGCGCATGAACGATACGGTCAAGTCGCTGGTTTCCGACAAACTCGAAAAGGACTATACCCGCGCCACCAACAAGGAACTGGCGCAGCATTTGTCCGCTTGCGTATGTCTTTGACTATCTGAAATCAGGGCTTGAGCGGCCAGCGGCCCAGCAAATCATAGCTGGGGCCATGGTCACTGTTGGATGAGGTCGCCAGAACAAACTCATCCACTTTCCAGTGAATGGGTTCGAACGGTACCTGTGTCGTGCAGCGCGTGTTGCGCAGGACAGTCAGGTGAGGCTTGTACGGCCGCTCATCAAACGCTATACCGGCTTCTTCCAGCTTGTCTTCCAGCCCGTAAACCAGCTGCAGCAATGCTGGCGGGCTCTCGTCCGGGCTCAGAAACCCCACCTTGTTGTGCCGCCAGCAGGCAGCCTGTTTGAAATTGAGGCTGAAACGCCTGGTGTCCATTGTCGATGCCAGAGATCGCAAGTCTTCGATGCGGGCGGTTTCCGTGTCGCCCAGAAAGACAAGCGTCATGTGCAGGGTATCCGGCTTGACGCGCCTGCCGCTCCAGACCTGGTGCAGCTTGCCGCCGACCTGCCAGAGTTCGCGCCGGATATCTTCTGGGGGCCAAATTGCAAAGAAGAGCCGCTGATGGGTTGGCGGCATCATGCACTAACAAGCAGGCAGATGGCTTGCGCCGCGATGCCCTCGCCCCGGCCGGTAAAGCCGAGTTTCTCGGTGGTGGTGGCCTTTACATTGACCTGATCCGAAGCAACCCCCAAGTCTGCTGCAATGTTTTGCGTCATGGAAGGAATGTGCGGCGCCATTTTCGGCGCCTGCGCAATGATGGTGGCATCGACATTGCCCACCGACCAGCCCAGCGAACGGATCTTCGCCATCACGTCACGCAACAAATCTCGCGAATCGATGTTCTTGTACTTGGCATCCGTGTCCGGAAAATGCCGGCCGATGTCGCCCAGCGAGGCCGCACCCAGCAAGGCATCGCAAATGGCATGCAAAAGCACATCCGCATCGGAATGGCCGGCCAGACCGAGTTCGTAGGGTATTTCCACCCCGCCGATGATGAGTTTGCGATTCTCGGCAAAGGCGTGGACATCGAAACCCTGCCCGATTCTCATGTTCATTCTTTTTGTTCTCCTCCGAGGATAAGCGCTGCCAGCCCCAGGTCGCGCGGATACGTTATTTTGATGTTGCGCACATCGCCCT
>DKAU01000110.1 GCA_002450925.1 Thiobacillus sp. UBA6918
GGCTCTATGGCATACCGCTCTACACGATACTGACCTTTGCCCGCTTCGGAAATCTCAATGAATTTGACCGAAGTCGTACCAATATCCAACCCAAGCATCGGGGGGGATTTGGTAGTAAAAACATCCAGTTTTAATTCGAGTCCCAAGAAATTTCCCTTTGGCAATAGGTGGTTATTAAATATTCTTTATATTTATGTTTAAATCGTAACAGCAATTTTTGTTTTGCAACATTTTTTTGAGTGTTTTCCGAACCTCGATTGTGGTTTGTGCTCAAAATGCAACATCGTTAACGCATATAATCATGCAAACTTTAGAGGTTAGTTGAATATGTTCTCGCAACGGTGGCACTACGCCTTGGCTTTTTTAATCGGGCTGGGGTTGGTAGGTGCCGCACTCGCCGGCCTTGCAGCCGCACTCATTTATCCAAATCTGCCGTCACTTGAAAGCCTGACTGACTACAGGCCAAAGATCCCTCTTCGAATCTATTCGTCCGATGGTGCCCTGCTTGCGGAATTTGGCGAAGAGCGGCGTGCATTCATGCCGATCGAGCAAGTTCCAAAGTTGATGCAACAGGCCATTATTTCAGCGGAAGATGAACGTTTTTATGAGCATGGCGGTGTTGACACCCTGGGCGTACTGCGTGCCGCAGTTGCAAATTTGCTGTCTGGCGGGGCCTCGCAGGGCGCTAGCACGATCACCATGCAGGTAGCGCGCAATTTCTTCCTGACACGTGAGCGAACCCTTACTCGCAAGTTTTCCGAGGCAATGCTCTCGATCAAGATCGAGCACAATCTGCCCAAGGACAAAATTCTGGAACTGTATATCAACCAGATTTACCTCGGTCAACGCGCTTATGGTTTTGAAGCAGCAGCCCGCACCTATTTTGGCAAGGGCTTAAGCGAATTGAGCGTCGCCGAAACAGCAATGCTTGCCGGTTTGCCCAAGGGGCCGTCACTCTACAATCCCGTCGTCAACCCATTGCGCGCAACCGCCCGGCAGCACTATGTGTTGGGCCGAATGAAGAAACTTGGTTTTATCAATGACCAGGTTTACCAGAAATCCCTCAAGGAAAAGCTCGTTGTACGGAGGGAAAAACGTGTAGTGGATGTTCCTGCCGACTACGCAGCCGAAATGGTCCGGCAGACTCTTGTACAACAGTATGGCGAAGAAACGCTTTACAACACAGGCTATAAGGTCGTGACAACCTTGCGTCGAAGTCATCAACAGGCTGCAAACCTTGCGCTTTGGAGAGGTGTCCTGGACTACGACGAACGTCACGGCTACCGCGGTCCGGAAAAAGCCTTCATCCTGCCGTCCAAACGCGAAGCTAGAGATGATTTCATACATGACACACTACGCGGCATAGACACGGTCAACGGACTCGTTCCTGCAATTGCTATTTCCGTCAAGCCAAAGTCCCTGACAGCCATACTCCCCGATGACAAAAGTGTTGAAGTAACAGGCGCTTCCTTAAAGCTCGCATCATCCTGGTTAAGCGCGAAAGGAAAATCCAGCAAACGCATCGATCCTGGTGCGTTACTTAGGCTTCGCCAAAACAAGGATGGGAGTTGGAAAATAAGCCAGCTCCCTGAAATAGAAGCGGCTCTGGTTGCAGTAGATCCGAACACGGGTGAAATCACTGCCCTGGTTGGCGGCTTCGACTACGCGCGCAACAAGTTCAATCATGTCAACCAGGCATGGCGACAGCCCGGTTCCAGCATCAAGCCTTTTATCTATTCGGCCGCCCTTGAAAAAGGCTACACACCCGCCAGCATCATTGAAGATGCGCCTTTGTCACTCACAGCTGAAGAGGCTGGCGGCACACCATGGGAACCACAAAACTACGATGGCACGTTTTCCGGGCCAGTTCGAATGCGTACTGCATTGACCAAATCGCTTAATCTGGTTTCCATCCGCATCCTGCAGGGAATTGGGCCTGAATACGCGCGTGACTACATCCAGCGTTTTGGCTTTGACCCCTCTCGTCATCCACCCTACTTGACCATGGCGCTTGGCGCTGGCTCGGCCACCCCTCTTCAAATGGCAGGTGCCTATTCTGTCTTTGCCAATACCGGCTACAAAATTACCCCTTACCTGATTGACAAGGTATATGACGGCACAGGAAAGGTGGTAATGGAGAGCAGGCCGCAAACCGTCGCCAACGGTGCACCGCGCGTGCTGGATGCCCGAAATGCATTTCTGATGACAAGCATGATGCAGGATGTAGTCAGAAGGGGAACCGCAGCCCGCGTCAATCAACTGGGCAGGTCTGATCTTGCCGGCAAGACCGGCACCACCAACGATCAGCGCGATGGCTGGTTTGCCGGTTTCAGTCCGGATCTGGTTGCGATCGCGTGGATCGGTTTCGACTTACCCAAATCCTTGGGGCCGGGCGAAACGGGGTCGCAGTCAGCACTACCAATCTGGATTGATTTCATGGCAGGCGCGCTGGCCAAAACCCCCCAAAAACCCTTTACCCCGCCAGAAGGCGTGGTATCAACCATCATTGATCCGATTACCGGGGAATTCCTGCCTGAGGGATCCCAGGGAATTACCGAGTTTTTCTACCAAGAAAGTCTATCGGCTACACCAAACAGTTTCGGCTTTCCCGGCCAGGCAGGGCAGAGCGAAAGCGGGTTATGAAATCTAGCGAGATGCGTCGCCGCATAGCCCACGAAGCGGCGAGAATGCTCGCCGAAGATGGCGGTATGGACTACGGATTCGCCAAGCGCAAGGCAGCAAGGCAATTGGGCGTGCCTGATAGCCGGCACCTGCCCGACAACCGCGAAATCGAAGACGCATTGCGCAGCTACCAAGCGCTTTACCAAGGTCGGGAGCAGCAGGACAGATTGTCCATGCTGCGACAGGTCGCCGTTGAATACATGGTTTTGCTGGAAGAATTCAACCCGCATTTAACGGGAGCGGTATTGAACGGAACCGCGGGTCGCCATTCCGAAATCAATCTGCAGCTTTTTACTGATAGCGGCAAGGAAGTGGAGTTTTTCTTCCTTAACTACAAGCATGGTTATCAACGCAGCGAGCTGCGTTGCGATGGCCAGTCATACCCCCATTATTTGCTTGAAGATCCTCGTGCCTCCATTGAGCTGACGGTGTATCCGATAAACGAACTACGTCAAATGAGACGCTTGCAACCCGACGGCAGTCTCAAGCGCGCACGGCTGGAGCAAGTGCGCGTTCTACTTCAAGGGCAAGACTCACTTGTTGTTTAACTGCCTTGCAACATCCAGGGCGAAATAAGTCAGGATGCCGTCGGCTCCAGCCCTTTTGAATCCAAGCAGGGCCTCCATTACACAAGCCTGTTCATTGATCCAGCCATTCTGTCCAGCTGCCTTGAGCATCGCGTATTCACCGCTTACCTGATACGCATAAGTCGGCGCGCCATAGGCTTCCTTGATGCGCCTTACGATATCCAGATAAGGCATCCCCGGCTTGACCATGACCATGTCAGCACCCTCCTGCAAATCCAGGCCAACCTCCCAAAGCGCCTCGTCGGAATTTGCCGGATCCATCTGATAGGTATACTTGTTGCCAGCACCCAGATTGGCAGCCGAACCGACCGCATCACGAAATGGCCCGTAGAAACTGGAGGCATACTTGGCGGCATAGGCCAGGATGCGGGTATGGATGTGTCCACCAGCATCGAGCGCCATGCGCACAGCCCCGATTCTGCCGTCCATCATGTCGGATGGCGCAACAACATCAGCTCCAGCACCCGCATGGCAAGCTGCCTGCTTCTGCAACACGGCTATTGTTTCGTCGTTAAGTACATAGCCAGCTTCATCAATCAACCCGTCCTGACCATGGCTGGTGTAGGGATCAAGCGCCACATCGGTAATTACCCCCAATTCCGGCACGGCTTTTTTCAATGCGGCCACAGTCCGTGGCACCAGGCCGTTGGGATTGAACGACTCTTCAGCCCCAAGAGACTTCTTCTCCGAACCGACAACTGGAAATAAAGCCAGCGCAGGAATACCCAACTTGGCGCACTCCTCGGCAATAGGCAACAACAAATCCACGGAAACACGCTCGACACCAGGCATGGAGGCCACATTTTCACGGCGGTTTTCTCCATCCAGCACGAATACGGGATAAATCAAATCGGACGTCGTCAGCATGTTCTCCCGCATCAAGCGCCGGGAAAACTCGTCATGCCGCATGCGACGCATGCGGCGTCCAGGGAAAGCGCCAAAAGGAAGACTCACAGACTTCTCCTGAAATATCGTGGAACTATTTTACGCCTCAGCGCTCTATTTACGCAGATAGCTTTGCTGTCTCCCGCTTCTCCTCCCTGAGCGGGGACCTTCAGCAATGGAAGGTCTTTAGCCCCCGGCCCACCCCTTGGCCGGGGGCTTTTTATTTGTCCGCCCAGCAAAACAAACTGCCGTAAACAATTTGGATTTCGGCAGGCTATTCAGCATCAGATTGAGCATCAATCTCCAGCCAGTTACCTATTGCCGACTCCGCTTCCTCGATTCCCTGTTTTGCAAGACTGGAAAAGAGTTGCACACTCACTTGCGGGTAGGCTTTCAATGCCGCCCGTACTTCCATGAGGGTTTTGTTGGCTGCGTTACGCGAAAGCTTGTCGGCCTTGGTTAGGAGAATATGGACCGGCAACCCGCGGGGGGTAAACCAGTCCAGCATGCGTTGGTCCAGTGGCGTTAGCGGGTGGCGGACATCCATGATCAACACCAGTCCGGCAAGGGGTTCCCTGGTCTGAAGATAAGCCGACAACACTTTTTCCCAGCGGGCGCGCATTTCCGGCGGGACCTTTGCATAACCGTATCCGGGCAAGTCGACAATAAAGCGATCATTGCCCACCGAAAAGAAGTTGATCAATTGCGTCCGACCCGGCGTCTTGGACACAAACGCCAATCGATTATGGCGCGCCAACGTATTGATTGCACTGGATTTACCCGCATTGGAACGGCCAGCAAAAGCGACTTCACCCCAGCTTTCCGGCAGTTGGTCCAGGGTGGCAGCAGATACCGCATAAACGGCGCGTTGAAACAAAGTCTTCTTCGGGGTCATTGGCAGGTATATTCAAATTCGCTAAAATTTAGCGATTTTACGCATTTAAGCCAACTTACGTCTCCCAAGGAGTTCCGGATGAAAACCCAATTGGCATTGATTTTTGCCGCCGCCCTCTCTGTTCCGGCCTTTGCCGCCGAACCCGCCGCCACAACCGCCAAGGGCGACCCCAAGGCTGCCGAAGCCATTGTCAGCCAGGTTTGCGCCGGTTGCCACGGCCTTGATGGAAACAGCGGCATGGCCGCCAACCCCAGTTTGGCCGGCTTGGGTTACGAGTATCTTCACAAGCAACTGATCAACTTCAAGTCCGGCGAACGCAAGGGGCTCGTCATGACCAGCATTGTGGCTAACCTGTCTCCCGCGGACATGAAGAATCTGGCCGCCTATTTCACCGACAAGCAAGCCAAGCCCGCCACTTCCAAGGACCTGGAAAAAGCATTGTTGGGTCAGAAAATCTACCGTGGCGGCATACAAGGCTCCGGCGTGCCGGCTTGTGCTTCCTGCCACGGCGCCACCGGCCAGGGCATCCCCGTCCAGTTCCCCCGCCTCGCTGGCCAGCAGGTTGACTACGTTATATCCCAGCTGAACCAGTTCCGCACAGGCGAACGCGCCAACGACGGCGGCAAGATGATGCGCGTGATTGCATCCAAGATGACGCCGCAGGACATGGAAGCGGTCGCTCAATACATCCGCGGCATGCGCTAAAATCAAGCCGTTACGAACAAGAAGAGGGTGACATGAGTCACCCTCTTTTCATTTAGCGAAACCCCGACCATGCGCGAAAACGAACCTTTTGGAAAAGCCCTGTACGAGCTGTTCAGCTCCATGCGCTTTGCCATTACCCTGCTGACCCTGCTAGCCATTGCCTCCGTCATCGGCACGGTATTGAAGCAGGCTGAACCCTACAACAACTACATCATCCAGTTCGGCCCCTACTGGTTTGAGGTGTTTCGTTCGCTCGGCCTCTACGACGTCTACCATACCGCATGGTTCCTGGTCATTCTCACGTTTCTTGTCGCCTCCACCAGTCTGTGCATTTATCGAAATGCGCCCGGGATGGTCAAGGAAATTAAAAATTTCCGAGAACACGTCACCGAACAATCACTGTCAGCCTTTTCTCACAAGCATCAAGTCACACATGAGCGCGACCAGCAAACCCTGGCAAGCAGACTGGCTTCTTATCTTGGGCAACAGGGGTTCAAAACACGCACGCTCCATCGCGAAGACGGCGTTCTAATTGCCGCCAAACGCGGCGCGGCCAGTAGATTGGGCTACCTGCTTGCCCACTCCGCGATTGTCCTGATTTGTATTGGCGGCTTGCTGGACGGCAATCTGATTTTCAAGGCCCAGCAAGTCCTGGGAACAAAAAAAATTGAAACGCGCGACATCCCACAAAGCCAGGTACCCGCCATCAGCCGCCTTTCACCTGACAATCCCTCATTCCGCGGCAGCGTTCAAATTCCTGAAGGCAGCACAGCCAATGTGGTGTTCCTTAACGTGGCCGATGGATATCTGGTTCAGGATCTACCCTTCGTCGTGCAGTTGAAGGACTTCCGCATCGAGCACTATTCCACCGGCCAGCCCAAGCTGTTTGAAAGCGACATTGTTCTGCTTGACCGTTCTGGCAAGAAAATTCGCGAGGCCACGATCGCAGTCAACAAGCCATTGATTCAGGATGGCGTTGCGATCTATCAGGCAAGCTTCGGTGACGGCGGCAGCAAACTGGACATTCGTGCATGGAACCTGTTTGCGCCCAAATCAGAAACCCTGCCCATAAAGGGCGCAGTTCATGATTCAACCCGGTTGAGCAGCGGGACAATGGAATACCAGCTTGAGTTCACCGATTTCCGTCTGTTCAACATCGAGAACATGGGAGGCGAAACACCCAAGCAAAACGCCATGAGCGTGAAGAGAGACACCAAGTCCCTGCATAACGTCGGGCCCAGCTATCAAGTGAAAGTACGCAACCCACGCGGCGAGGCCAACGAATATCACAACTACTTGCTGCCGGTGACGCTGGATGGGCGGCAATATCTGTTATCCGGTGTTCGCGAATCCCCGAACGAACCTTTTCGCTATTTGAGAATGCCAGTAGATGCACAAGGCAAGATCGACACGTTCATGAGGCTGCGTGGCGTACTGATGGATCCGGCACTACGCGGCGGGATTGCCTCTCGCTTTGCAAATAACGCCTTGCCCGCCGCCGAACGAGGTAGCCAGACCCATGTCCGTCTCGAATCCAGCGCGCGAAACATTCTCGATCTGTTTGCACAAGGCGGTTTCAACGCCATGGGAAAATTTATTGAAACCCGAATTCCCGAAAAGGAGCGCCAGCAAGCGACAGAAACTTTCCTGCGCATCCTGGAACTCTCTGCTTTCGAAGCCCTGAAAATTGCCAACAGCGAGATAGGCGCTTCTGCACCTCTAGCTGATGACGCCACCGGATTTTTCATACGCGACAGCCTGAACGCCTTCTCCGACCTGTTTTTCTATGGTGTTCCGGTCTATCTACAACTGGAATCATTCGAGCAGGTCCAAGCCTCTGGCCTGCAAATGACGCGCTCACCGGGGAAAAACCTGGTTTATTTCGGTTCTCTGTTGCTGGTGCTGGGTATTTTCGCCATGCTCTACATTCGGGAACGACGCGCCTGGATACTCGTCAAACCCGGCACAGCCCTGTTCGCCTATGCCACTCCCCGCAAAACGGTTGATTTCGAGCAGGAATTTGCCAAATATAGCCAAGCCATCGAACAGTTGGCCGCAAAGGAATAAGCATGGATCTCGCACTTGATACACCCCAGCCCTTTATGAAGCGCCTGTCGGTTTTCGACTGGTTGTTCGCTGTTGCCCTTGCCTTGGGGGCTGGTTATGCGTTCAATCGCTACGGCGGCTACATGGACTCCTATGACAAAGGTGTGCTGATTGCAATCGTGCCCGTACTGGCATGGCTAGGCTGGACTTGGAAACCCATACGAACACTTGTCGCAGTTTCGTTTGGACTGGCACTGGCCGCGGTTTATTTCTACCGGGGCGATCTCGGTCGCATGGAGCAGGCCTTCTTCCTCAAGTTCATGATCTCCAGCCAGGCTGCCATCATGTGGATGTGCGCCTTGTATGCGCTGGCCACCATCGCTTACTGGGCTGGGCTCTTGGGCAAATCAGCATTTGCCGCCAAGACCGGCACGGCACTCACCTGGAGCGCCGCTGCCATGGGGCTGATCGGCCTATTGGTACGCTGGTATGAGTCCTACCTCATCAGCCCGGACGTGGGCCATATTCCCATTTCCAATCTGTATGAAGTCTTTGTGCTGTTTACCCTGATTACCGCACTGCTGTACCTGTATTACGAAAATCGCTATCAGCAAAGAAGTGTTGGCGCCTTTGTGCTTCTCGTTATCACTGCCGCTGTCGGTTTCATCCTCTGGTACACCTTTGATCGTCAGGCGCATGAAATTCAGCCGCTGGTCCCAGCCCTGCAATCCTGGTGGATGAAAATCCATGTACCTGCCAACTTCATTGGCTACGGGGCATTCTCCATTGCCGCCATGATCGGTGTGGCCTGGATTCTGTCGAACAAGGGAATCATGGCCTCGCGCCTTCCGAGCCCCGACGTGCTCGACGACATGATGTACAAATGCATCGCCATCGGTTTCGCCTTCTTTACTATCGCAACGATACTCGGCGCCATGTGGGCAGCAGAAGCCTGGGGCGGATACTGGAGCTGGGACCCCAAGGAAACCTGGGCGTTGATCGTGTGGCTCAACTATGCCGCATGGCTGCACCTGCGCCTGGTGAAGGGCCTTCGTGGCAAGGTGCTGGCATGGTGGGCAGTGGTTGGCCTGCTGGTTACGACCTTTGCCTTCCTTGGCGTGAACATGTTTCTGTCGGGATTACATTCCTACGGCGAACTTTGACAAAAGAACCTTTTTTATTTGAACCGAAACCGGAGAAATAGCATGAAAAGAATCCTGATGCTCGCAGCGATGTTTGGTCTGTCTGCTTCCATATACGCAGCAGATGCTGCACCGGCCAACCCCTACATGAGTAACCCCTATCTCAAGAACGCACCCGCCCCCAATCCCATGATGGTCATGCCCAAGGGAACCGGCGACCTGAAAAACGCGATTCCCTGGCAGATGTCGCCAATGCCCACGGCNNATTGCGGCTGGCCGCGAACTCATGAAGCTGGTGCCGGAATCCATTGTTTACCTGCCCTGCCGCATCGCGGTCATGGAAGACAACAACAAAAAAATTTGGGTGCTGACGCTGGACTGGGATTTGTCCTGGCTGGACACAATTGACGGCTCCATGGGCGTTACGCCTGAACTGGCCAAAATGGCCAAGGATATTCGCGACAAGATGGATAACGTCATGCGGGCTGCCGCGGCGGGCGATTTGTAATCACAACCGAAAAACGTTGCACCAATAGAACAACCAGCCTAACCTTAGGCTGGTTCCCCCCCCTTTCTTCCCTAGGAGTATCAAATGAAACGTCTTGCCCTGTCCGCACTTTTGGCTGTCAGCCTGGCTCCTGCCGCCCACGCCGAATACGGCAATGAATACATGGCAAACCCCATGTCCATGATGAACCCGATGATGGCACCCATGGGCAACATGATGCAGCCCATGAACATGATGGGCNNATGATGGGCGCCGGCATGATGAACCCGAGCATGATGATGATGCCGATGAGCATGATGGGCGCTCCGATGATGGGCGGCATGATGCAGCCGATGATGCAACCCATGAACATGATGGGTCCGATGATGTCTGCCCCCATGGGCATGATGGCCCCGATGGGTGGCATGATGAACCCGGCCATGATGGCTCCGATGATGTCTGCCCCCATGGGCATGATGGCCCCGATGGGCGGCATGATGCAGCCGATGATGCAACCCATGAACATGATGGGTCCGATGATGTCTGCCCCCATGGGCATGATGGCACCCATGGATGGCATGATGCAGCAACCCATGATGATGATGCCGATGATGCCAGCGGCACCCACTCAGCCGGCCGCGCCCGCCTCAAAGTAATCGGCTATCCCCCATTAAAACCCCGCCTGCAAGGCGGGGTTTTTTGTTGCCATCGGAAAAATATTTTTCAGAAGATCGGAATAAATCCCGGCAAAAGGTGTTTACGCATTGAAAGCAGGCCTGGCTTGCATTCACCTTAACCATCTTTTAGGAGGATCTATGCGTATCAACACCCCCATACTGGTTGCCGTTCTTGGCTTGACTTCGCTTGCAGGCTGCGCAGCCACGGTACCCGTGCAAAACACCAGCGGCGTACTGACCAACCCCGCCGGCATGACCTTGTACACGTTCGACAAGGACGCAGCCGACTCTGGCAAAAGCGTATGCAACGGCGATTGCGCAGTAAAGTGGCCGCCTCTGACGGCATCGGCTTCCGACAAGGCAAGTGGCAACTACAGCATCGTGACCCGTGACGATGGCAGCAAACAATGGGCTTATTTGGGCAAACCGTTGTATCTTTGGTTCAAGGACCAGAAACCCGGCGACTCCACGGGCGATGGCGTAAACAACGTCTGGCATACCGCAAAACCATAAGTGACCAGCACCAACGAGCTGATTCAGCACATTCCCCGCCTGCGCCGCTATGCTCGGGCCTTGGCGGGGGATTCTGCACGTGCCGACGACCTGGTTCAGGACACCCTGGAACGGGCATTGGCCAAGCTCGACCTGTGGCGGCCAGAAAGCGACCTTCGCGCCTGGCTCTTTACATTGATGCACAATCTGTTCGTCAACCAGATTCGTTCCTCAGGCAACCAACTTTTGCGAGAACTGGATGAAGCGAAAGACCTGCCGGTGAGCGGTGGTCAGGACGAATCCCTGGTTGTTCGGGATATTCATGTCGCACTTTCCAGGTTACCGTCAGAACAGCGCGAAGTGATGTTGCTGGTTGGACTGGAACAGTTTTCCTATGCTGATGCAGCCCATGTTCTTGGCATACCGCAAGGAACGGTCATGTCGCGCCTGTCTCGGGCGCGCGAACGCATGCGGCAATTGCTGGAAGGCCATAAGGTAACCAAACTGCAGGTGGTGAAATGAACGGAATATCGGAAGACGATTTGCATGCCTATGCTGACGGCCAGTTGCCGACAGAACGGCGTGCCGAAGTCGAGGCCTGGCTGGCGGCAAATCCTGAAGGCGCTGCCCGTGTAAATGCCTGGGCTGCACAAAACCGTGCTTTACATGAAGCTTTCGACAGCGTGTTGAACGAGCCGTTACCGCTGGAACTGGTGCGCGCTGCCAGCACAAAAAGAATCCGCCCCATTCGCGCATGGCAAGTGGCAGCGGCCGTATTCGTGATGGCAGGTGCCGGCCTCGTGGGGTATGGCATTGGACTGCATAACGCCTCTTCACCCGTTCAGTATGTCACCCTGCCGCATGCAGCGGCGCTGGCCCACGTGGTTTACACGCCGGAAGAACGCCATCCGGTCGAAGTCGAGGCCCAGCATTCCGATCACTTGATAGCCTGGCTGTCCAAGCGCCTTGGTCACGAACTTCATGCGCCTGATTTTCAGGGACTGGGATTTCAGCTGCTAGGGGGTCGCTTACTGTCGGGCACCACTGGCCCGGTAGCTCAGTTTATGTACGAAGACGGTAACAACAGACGGGTAACACTCTATGTTCGTCACGATGCACAAAAAGCATCGGAAACCAGTTTCCGCCATGCACACGAAGATGGCGTGGAAGTCTTCTACTGGATAGATCGCGGCTTGGGTTACGCCCTTTCCGGTGAAATAAGCAAGTCCGAGATGGGGCAACTGGCGGATGCGGCTTACCGCCAGATCAGTCCTTAAGTTTTTGGCATCCGGAATCTGCAGTTGGAAACTACAGGTCACATACCGGTCACTCACAGTGGGCAAAATTCCAATCCTGAAGTGAACAGGCGTCGTCGTGAAGGCGTCGCTCATCTCGAACGGGAAATTACATGACAGTAACTAGATCGATATTGATACTTATACATCTCTTCTTTGTTGCAGCGTGCTCTCAGATAAAGCCGTTCATTGACGGTTTCCATGCATATGAGGGCCCTCCTCGCAACCCAAAGGAAACAGCGACTGTATTTATATTGAACTATGGTCCCTCTGGATATGCGGGTCTTCACGGTTACATATTGAGTGTTGATGGCAGGTCAACGGTTGGGTTTTCCAGACCCGCTCCCCTTGAGGTTTATGTTTTGCCAGGCATGCACAAATTTCAGTTGGTTGCAGGCGACGGAATGGGAAGGAGAGCGGACGGGGCAATTACATTTGAAACAAAAGTAGAGCATACCTATGAGATAAAGGCGGCACTGGAGGACAAAGACTCTATAGGTTGGCGGGTAGAAGATAAGGGGGTTGGCTATAGAAGAGACGATGAGCCGTTCAGAAAAGCCGAGCAAGAACGGGAAAACAGAAAAAAATAAGGATGCCAACCACACCTTCCGACGGACGCCAACCGTCCACTATGAATCGACACCTGCCTTTTCACATTCAACAGCAGATTCCGGATACCCTAAATTTTTGAAAAGGCCCGCTTCGCCGCCTCGATTGTGGCATTGATTTCTGCTTCACCATGCGCGGCAGAAACAAAGCCCGCTTCGAATGCGGAGGGCGCCATGTAGACGCCTTCGTGAATCATGGCGTGGAAGAAACGATTGAAACGATCCTTGTCACAGGCCATGACTTCCACGTAAGTGCGCGGCGGCATCGGGCTGAAATACACGCCGAACATGCCGCCCACGCTGGCTGCGCTGAAAGTTTCCCCAGCTTCACCCGCTGCCTTGGCCAGGCCCTCAACCAGGCTTAGTGTGCGTTCAGCCAGGTTTTCATAGAATCCTGGAGCACGTGTTGCCTTGAGTGTGGCAAGGCCTGCTGCAACTGCCACTGGATTGCCGGACAACGTGCCGGCCTGATACACGGGTCCGATGGGCGCGAGACGATCCATGATGTCGCGACGCCCGCCGAACGCGCCCACCGGCATTCCCCCGCCGATGACCTTGCCCAGCGTGGTCAAGTCGGGAATGATTCCGTACAGACCTTGCGCACCTTGCGGGCCGACACGGAAACCGGTCATGACTTCGTCG
>DKAU01000161.1 GCA_002450925.1 Thiobacillus sp. UBA6918
ACAGCCGCTTCCGCCGCCGCTGCCTGTGCCGCCACAATCGCCGCTTCTGCCGCTGCATTCGCCACGGCAATGGCGCTGGCAGCAGCGGCGTTTGCTTGAGCTTGCGCTGCCGCCATCTCCGCTGACAAGCGATCCAGCTTGCCAGCCATGATAGTGGTAAGGCTGTTGATCGACAGGTCAACCTGCCCCATCGTGGCCAGGATGCTGTCAAACGTTGACTGAGCCATTTCCTCAGCCGTTTGAACACGGCTTTGGTATTCGGCGTCCGTTTCAAACATTTTTTGAAGCATCTCGATTTGTGGCGCAGCCTCGGCAATGGCCATCAGTGTCGCGCCCTGCTCTTCCATCATCGGGACCGTCTGCGCATAAGCCGCTTGCAGATCTAGCAAAGTCACAAATTGCTTTTGTCCGATTTCAGTGCCGATATCGATGCTTTCAAGCAATGTCCTGAAATCTGATCTGGTTTCCAGAGCGGCGATCTGAGATGCAGTGAATCCTGCATCCTCCAAAGCGACAACGATGCCTCGGGCAGTGATGCCAGCTTGCTCCTCTTTGCTGTAGAAGTTGGCCACAAAGCCCTGTGTCTTTTGGACCAGGGCATCGAGGCCACCAGCCAATTCGATAATGCCCTGTCTGGCCGTGATCGATGCCGTTGCGAATGTGCTAAATGCGCCGCCAAACTCATTGAGAACGATGCTCACATCCTGGATGGCGATCAGACGCTGCAAAGTTTGGCTGAAGGTCTCACCGGCAATTTGAAGCGGCTCAAGCGCAGAGGCGTATTGGCTTGCCAATCCCTCTTGGAACTCGGCCAGCGTGTCGGCGATCTTTTGATTGATCTCTTCTTCGCTCAAACCTTGAAAGCTGAGCTTTATCTGCTGAGTGAAACTGTCGATGGCCGCCGCTGGCAAACCAAGCGCCGCAGCGTAGTTTCGCGTCTGCTTGGTGATCAATTCGATGAAACTGTCAAAGAGCATTTCCACTTCGCTGGACAATTCCTCTCGAATCGTCTTGTTGCTTCGGAAAATGCCGCCCTTCATGAACCGATAGCTTTGCCCCTCGATGCCCTCTGCAGTGGTCAATGTGCCTTCGATGCCGATGTCGGTCTGTTTGCGGCCAAACATCCGATTGATCCCGCCAGCAATCGCGCCACCGATGGCCGCACCAATTGGACCGCCAACAACCATCCCGATGGCAGTTCCAGCGTTGACCAAGCCATTCCCTGATCCGCTGACTGCATAGCCACCGCTGATCGCTCGGCCACCGTAGACGCCGACCGCTGCGCCTGCGCCATACGCAGCCAAACTACCAGCGGCCATTCCTGCCGCTTGGCCATAGCTTCCGCTGGCATAGAGCGACTGCGCCGCAGTCATGCTGGCACCGCCGCCAGTGCCGATCAGCGTGTTCATGAAACCAGTTCCGAAATGACCTCCCATCGCGGTCAAAACGCTGGTGAAATTGCCAGCCGAGCCAATTCCGGAGGTCGCGCCGCCACCAGCACTGGCTGCGCCTGGAAGCGCCATGCCCATTGCGGAGAGCAAAATGTTCGCGCCGCCCTGCGCAATCGGCTGGATGATCGGCTTGAGAACCAAGGTCTTAAACAAATTGACCAGGGTGTCAGCCATTGCCTTGCCGAAATCCTTGCCAGATTCAAATGCACGAAGCAATGAGTCGGTCAGGCTTTCACCGATCTTCTCAGACGTTTTCTCCCACTCTTGCCTCGCTTCTTTTGCCGCAGTCAGGAGCGCGTTGTTTTCAGTCAAGTCTGCCTGTTGACGCAGCAATCTCGCCTGCTCTTCCAGCGCGGCATTTCCACCCTGATTCGCGGCGGCCCATTCTAGGTCGGCTGCGGTGGCACGCATGATTGCGACTTGACGCTCAGCGACAGCCTTTTTTCCTTCGCTCAATTCCAGGTTTTGCTCAGTCAGCGAGATAACAGATTGTCTCAGCGAATCAACATTCTTCCACTGCTCATCGTTGAGTTTGCTAGACAGGGTTGCGGTGGCCTGTTGAGTCTTGGCCAAGTCTTGCATCTCCTGATTGACCTTCTCCGTCGCCAGCAACTCTTCCAGACTCTGCGTAATCCTGATCTTTTGGCCGTCATTGAGCTTAATCGTTTCGGTCTGAATGTCTTGCATGACCTTCAATGCAAGTTTTTGACCATCGGTGAGCTTTTCTGTTTGCTGCCGCTCAAGAATCATCGCGCCAGTGCGATCATTGATGTCGTTCAGGAGCTTTTTGTAAGCCTGCTCCTGCTTCTCCAATTCCTTCAATTGCTCTTTTGTCAAAGCAATGACCACTGGTTTGGTCTTGTTCGCTTCAGCTAATTCTTTGGCATAAGCATCGGCTGCGGCAGTTCCAGTGGAAATCCATCGATTCCCAAGTCGCTGCAAGTCGTTTTCTGTCTCTTTCAGAGACATCGACTGTGCACTTCTTGCGCTCAGAATTGCCTGAGTCGTGAAATCAACTTGCCGCCTTGCTTCCTTGGCCTCGGCTTTCATCTGATCGCCGATTCTTCCAACAGCCTCAAAATCCAATGTGGTGATTGCCTGAACTTGTTTACTAAGTCCAACAATCTCATTGATGATCTGAGTGATTACATACTTGACATTAACGCCAACCACCGCGACAGTTTCAAAAATTGTGGTGATGCCGCTGAGAATCACGGAAAAGGTTGTTGATTCTTGACCTGCGTTCCTCAGAGTAGTGTTCAATGCTTCAACAATTTTGATCAAGGCTTCAAGCGAAGCGGTGGCAAGGCGCACAGAATCAGAGATCACACCACCAACATCGCCCTGATAAATTGTTCGCATCAACTTATCGAAGGTGTCACCAAGATTGCTCAGTGCACCATCGAGCGTTTTTGCTCGTAATTCTGTCGCGCCAGCAAAATCCACATCTCCAATTCGACGCAGATAATTCTCAATCTCGACTGCGTTTTTTCCGATAGTCGTGCTGAGACCACGGAAGGTCATCGTGACGCGATCACCCTCGGAGCTTGCCTTAATGCCAAACTCTTTGAGCCGCTCAAATTCGCCTGTGGCCGCATCGGCCACAGCTTCGATCATTTGATTGAGCGACTTACCCATCGCGCTGGCGGTGTTGCCGTAGCTGCGCAATGCACTTTCAGACGGGTCGAGACCAAACGCCTTGAGCTTGGTGAATGCCTGCGTGACCTCAGCCAGTGAGAATGGTGTTGTCGAGGCGAAATCTTCAAGAAATGCGAACGCCTTATCAGCGGCCTGCGCTGATCCTGTGACAGTGACCAGGCTGGAACTCAAAACATCGAATTCCCGTTGAACGCTGACCAGCTTGTTTGTGAATGCCACTATGGAAACACCGGCGAACAAAGTGCCAACCGCACGCATTGCGGTATCGACGGTTTTGGTGATGCTGGACATGGCACCGTCAACCGTCTTTCTGGCTGCGTCCATGTCCTTTTGTAACCGGACGATGTTCGCCGCCATTTCAATCGTGAGTTGTCCAACCGGTGTCGCCATGTTCTACCCTTTTGCTTGCAGGAATGCCTTAAATGCGTTGGCCACCTTTTTGCTTACCACAGCCCGGTCAAACTCATTGACCGGATCACCGAATGGAGGAGGGCATTCCAACTTTTTGCTGGCCTCGTGCTGGATCAGATAGCGCCTGGACATCTCACGCAAAACCCTGAATTCCCACGCTTGAAGTTCAATGCCAGTGCATTCTTGCCAACTCAGAATCTCCTTGGATGACAGAGGAATCGGCCCCATCGCGCCAGATTCCACCACACCAAGATCATGCCAGTAGGTTACCAAATAATCGGCGTCTCCGACGCTTGGGAAAAGCGGAATTCCTCCATTATTCTCGATTTTTTGCGCCCTGGTCAGTTGCTCCTGTTTTGAGTCTGCGGTCGATACTGATTTGCCCTTGTCCGGCGAAACTGGCACAGAGTTGAACCATGCCAGTTGCCGCGCATACAGGATCAGATCGTCGCAGACTGCGGCGTAAAATTTGCCCAGTCACTGATCGCCTTGTTTACCTGCTCCGTGATGAAACCAATGGCCGGATCATTGTAGGCTTCGCGGAACATCTCGATGCCGGTGAATTCCTTGTAGACAAAGCCATTGAACGAAACGGTGCAAGAAGCAAGAAAATCGGAATCCAATTCTCGTTGCTCGTTGTCCTTCATTTTCTTGCCGCCCTTCTTGACGTACTCAAGAATCGCGCGGTTTCGCACGGCTGTGGCTTTTTGAAAAGCCTTTGAACCGGGACCATAAACGGTGATGGTGAGTTGCTGGCCATCTGCATCCAGCAATGGCTCCCCATCGACGTTTTCGAGGCTCACAATTGCAGTCTCCTTGACTGCCAAAGCAGAGATATCAAACATAACGGACCTTTCGCGGGTTGAGAGATTGCCCGTGCCCGAGCCAGCCGCACCCCGCGAAAGGTGCGAACTAGCTCGGGTCGGTGCGCGTTTAGCCATTGCTGGCTGTTACTTACGCAGCCAACGATTCGACAATGCCGACGCCAGCGCTGTTGGTGGTCAGTTCAAGTGTGCAGGTAGCGGTGGTGATCGAGTCAACCGAACCGACGCCAACTTTGAACGACATCACTTTTGCTTGGAAGAAGTAGCGATCACCATTCTGCGTGGTCACCATAAACGAGTAGTTGTCATCGCTCAGGCTTGCGGCCTTCATGACGATTTGACCGGCGTCGTCGGTGTCGAGGCCAAGCGACAGGCTCATCGTTCCTTCGTTGAACGAGCCTTTGAACTTCTGAGTGCCGCGAGTTCCGACAGGGTTGTGCGTCACCAGCGCGAATTCGCGGCCAAACTCGCCGAGATCGGTGATTTCGCCAACGGTAGCCGGGACCGGCGAAGCGGTGAAAAGGGTGTTGTACCCGGAGGTGTCAAACGTAGCTGGTGCGGATGCAGTGACTTTGAGCGTCGTCCCTGCTGAGGTGCGGACTGTCATATCAGTTTCCTTTCAAGATCAAAAAATGGCCAGCAGGGATGCTGGCATTGTTTTTCACGCTCTCGCATGAAACCTGGATTGATGTGGTCATTCGTACCACATCAGAATATAGTCGACGGGCTGCATCCAAACACCAAGATCATTGTCTTTTTCAACTGGCCCGAGCAGTTCAAGGCGGCAACTCACCACAGTTTTGCCTGCAAAAGTCTGTTGAAGTTTGAAATCCATCGCCGCGCGAATTGCATCTAGCATGGATTTTACCTGAGCAATAGTGGTTCCAATCGGATTTATCTGAATTCTAGCTCTCGCCATCTGACTTTCGCCAGCATAGTTCAAGTGCGGCTGCGGACTGGAATCAATGATGGTGTAAGCAATCGCAGGGAATGTGGTGTTTTGTGGCAACTGCCCCATTGCCTTACGATTGCCGACCAGCGCATTGATTGCGCTGGTATTGAGCATGGCCGCGACGATCAACTCGGGATTCATAGCTTCTTGATTTCCTTGTCGATTCTTTGGGCAACATATTCTGCAAATTTTTGAATCACCGCGTTGCTTGACCCATCAAAAGCCTTGCGCATGAATGGCTGCGGTCTGATGCCAGGATGCGTCACGCTGTTGACGATGACATTGCCGAACTTCAAAGCCCTTTTGTTGCGCTGGCCGGTTTTGCTGATTTTGGGAATCTTGTATGGTTGACGCACCGATCGACCATTGCCGGTGTAGTAGCTGGCCGTGCCAAACTCGACCATCCGTGCATAGTAAAGATCTGTGCCGACATTGACCGTCACATTGCCCTTTGTGACTTTGGAGCTTCCTGTTTTGATGCTTCTTTTGAGAACCCCATCATCAACTGGAACTGCCAATCGAGCGGCATCTCGAAAAACGTTAGCACCAGCACGAATCGCTCCGCGCATGATGTTGCGTTCGATGCGAACGGGCAATTGTTGCAATAAATCATGCAACTCTTTCAGCCCATGCACAGTTGTCTCATTGGCCATTGATGCTGCCCTCTGAGCAATCAAACTCAATGAACCTGCGATCCTCGTCAACGTCGCGCGAAGCGGTAATGTTGAAAATCCTTGTGCCGTACAGGATTCTCCAGGCGTCGGCTTCAAGCGGCGGCATTAGGCTGGCGCTGTAACGCACCGTGACCGTATGAGTCAGGATGGACTCGACCACCATCGCTGCATTGCGCACGCGCTCCTTGCCGCTGAGCGGCTTCACTTGCGCCCAGACCTGCGCAATCGTTGTCCAAGAATCCAATTCTTGGCCATAGCTGTCCAGTGTCGCTGATCGACGCTGGATGCTCACTCGCTTGTCAAGACGCCCGATCTTGTCCATGTCAAGGCCCCATATTGATGCGGTACGGGGCCATCAGGTATTGCGCGGCAATCGGAATTTCGTAGTTTTGTTTACTTCCCAGAGCGCCGCGATTCTCATAAAGATCGGTGATCGTCAGCAGCATTGCCTGCTTGAGTGCCTTCGGCATCTGATTCTGAACTGGACTGGTGTCGCCGGTAAATCCAGCCTCGAAAGTGACAGTCACCGCATTGGGCTGGTTGCGCACGGCTGGCCATGTCTTGCCAAATGCCAGATTCACCTGGGCTGGTTTGCTGAATGTGTCCAGCACATAATCAGCCGATGAGATCGTCTGCGTTGCGCCGTTGGTGTCCACATAGGTGATGCTGGCAATGCTGTTGACCGGCCAAGTGCCCAAATTGATCGAATCAACCGGGAATTCATCGAGCTTCAATTGGAAATCGTTGACTGCCGCTGTCAACTCGGTGAAATTTTCAACCGATTCACGGGCAACAGCAATCAGAGCCTCGACCAGCGAATCGTCAGGATGCGACGGTGGCGATCCTGATGTATCCAGGCGCAAATGCAGTCTGGCCGTGGCCATGTCTATCGGCTCTGTCTGAACAGTGCCGATAGCATTCAGTTTTCTGACGTTTGTGGCCATTTCGCCAAGTCCTCACGATAAAGGCAGGCTGCGTCGAATCCTACCCATTCAATCAGCAATTTTCCGTCATTATCACGCAAACCGGTGAATTTTTTATCGTGGCCCATGCCGATGCCTTGTCGCCCAGGCAATCCTTTCATTCCAACAACCTGCTTGCCAGCGAAAAGGTGCCGATCTGAATGGGCTTGCCACAAAATATGATCTATAAACTCAATTCCCGGCCTGCAAACGCTGCGGAATGTCTCAATTGCTTGGTCGCGCAGCGCGGTGGAGCATAGGCTTGCATGACCATAGTTGCGCATTTCCTTCCCGATCCGTTTAATGATGTTGTAATACTTAGAGTTCACTTCTCCGACCAGTTGCGCTTTATTCAGCTTCTCATCAACAGTCTCAAGCCATTCAGGAGCGTAGTAGTCATCGTCCTCAATGATCACAAGTCTTTCGGAATTCTTGATTACTGAGAGTCCGGCAAGCAGATTTCTTGCCTGCGTATTGCGCCCTGGGGTCCAAAGCGGTTCCGGCCTGTAAACCTCGACATTCCATGTGCCACGCTGAGGCTCGAAGTTAATCTTCTGCGCTTCGCGCCCATCATCGACAATGATCCAGCGCACTTGACCGGCATAGGTTTGTGCGGCCATCCAGCGTTGACACAATTCAAATGCCTGCGGCCTCTCCCCGGTGACTGTCAGCAAGGTCAGCATAAATTTATTGCCTCTTCTAGCGGCATCCGCTCAAAACAGGTGAGCGCGGTTTGTCGGCTGCAATTGATGACGCGCACGCCATCATCCTTGAGGTCTTGCGCCAATCGTGGAAACTTGGCTTGCCACAGATCATAAGGCTGATGCTGCGTAAGACCTGGGCCATGCTGACCAAACCAATGATCCTTTCCATCCTTGGACCGGCTGCAATCCATTCCGAGCAAGATGATCGTATTTGCTCCCCATAGGTAAGCAAGATTGATCGCCTGATAGCCTGAATTGCCGCCTTGGTGGATGATTCCATATCTGCCCAGACCAGGATAATTCTCAGAGCCTATCCGATTGATGCCATATTTGCTTGCGGCTTGATCGTCTTGAGTCCAGCACTCGCCTTTGAAGGTCGACCGCGCTTCTTCGGCGTGCACTCGCCACCACTGGAAGTCGCAGGCGTAGAGGACATCAGCGAATCCGGCTCGTTTGTACGTGTCGTTGATGGCGATGCTTGCCCATCCTGTGCGCGATACTGCCGCACAATCGTCGGTTGTAAGGCTTGGCCCACTGGCAATGATGCAGGCAACTCGCCCCCACCAACGGCCAGCGGTCCGGTCGGTGGGCTTCTTTTGGCTGTTGCCGCCTGGGGGTTTGCATAATCCACCAAGCCGATGCTGTGCAAATCCTCAGCCACATTGACCGGGATGAACAGGCGTTGCTTGCGCGACACGCTGCCAATCCTGGTATCCGTGAAGTGCCCTGTGGCGATCACTTCAACTTTCTGCATTTCGACCTTCTTCGCGGGATGGTTGCTTTGTTTCGGACTCCCAAACGCTGTAGCAAAAAGCAATCCTTTGCTGAGCGTTTGGGAAATCCTGCCTCGCTTCGGAATCCCCCATGCACCGAGCCACAAACTCGTTTTCCGACTCGTTTGAATATGGCTTAGGCATGGGGTGTCCTTCAATTAGGCAAAGGTGCCCTTGATGAACGCGCTCGGACGATACACGGTCAGAGCAAGACGCTCTTCGGCCAGCAGGGTTGCCATGTTCTTCTTGAAGTTGTCGCCATCTTCGTAAGAAATTTGCACAGCAGCGTCCATGCGGTCCCAAATCTGAGCGCCCATCGACATCGCGCCAACCAGGAACGTGCCCTGAGCGATGCTGTTGGTGGCAACAACACGCTTGCCCCAGATGCGCGGACCAGCCATGTCCATTGGGTTGGCCATTATGTATTGACCGTCGCTGGCCTTGAGCAACTCAATGGCTTCCCAATCTTCAGGGTTGATCACTACGGTGTCGGCGGTGTACTCGGACAGAGCGGCCTGGGTAATCGCCTTGCGAAGCGTATCCAGCTTGGTGTCGCCGGTAGCCGAACGGTTGTAGGCGGTGTTATTGCCCGAGGCAAGAATGCCGCTGATGTTGCCGCTGGTGCCGGAACCGTTCAGCAGTTGATCTTCCTCCTCCAGCTTCAGACCATAGGTCAGGCGAGAGTTGACATAGCTCTCCAGTTGGGGAGCATCGTCCAGCACTTGACGCGACACGGGAATGAAGTGGGCAAGGGTAACAACCGGAGCATTTGCCAGAGTGAAGGTGATGCCGGATTCCGGCTTGGTCACGTTCTCACGATTCGGGCTGGAATACTGTGCGCCAGCATTGTTCGTGAATACGTTTTCCTTCGTGAACTGAACCAGATTGCTCGAGGTGCGACCGACCGGCAGAACGTCGCGGATCGTCAGCACGCGATTCGGCGTGTTGATGATGCCAGGGACGCGCATATCAGCAACCAGCGGCTGATTCTGGCCGGTGGCGTTGACAATGGCGGTTTTCAGTTCAATCCGAGCAAACTGGCTGCGGCCCTGGGCCATCGTCTGGAAGGCGTCAGACTTCACCAGCAACGAGCCAGCGGTTTCGGCGGCTTGTTGGCTTTGCTCAACACCGGCGCTCATCTTGCGCTCAAGTTCCAAGCACTTTTCGGTCAACTCACCGGCCTTGACCGAGAGCTTTTCCATTGCGGACTTGGTTTCAGCTTCCACAGACTTGGAAGCGGCGATTTCGCCAGTGGCCTTTTCCATCCAGGACTTCAATTCCTTGGTGGTGGCCAGCAGAGTGCCTTGCGTTTCGGCAAGCGATTTGATTTCGTTGATGTCAGACATGATGATCCTTTCAAAGAGTCCGAGCGTTTTGAAGATTAGCAGCGATCAATCGCTGCAATTCGTCTGGCAGTTTTGATTTCTCAGACTCACTCTGAGAGAAAAGTCGCTTGGCGCGGCTTGCCGTTGCCGTCGCCAGCGATTTCGAGAACCCGGCTGCCTCTCGCAGAAAGTCCTCAAAATCCTTGATTGACTCGACCTGATCCAGCACGTTTTTCACGCTCGACAGATCGACCCGAGCAGCATCGTCTGCCGGGTAAGTCACAATCGAAATTTCGTAAAGTTCGCTGATGTTCTTGATCACGCGAACCGTGCCATTTTCCTTTTCGACCATCTCCACATCGTCACGGTTCAACCCGTATCCGATGCTCAGACCGTCGATAGTTCCATGCTGCATTGCAGCGCGAACAGCTTTCGATTCGTCCATGCCTGGGGTCAACTCTCCAAACATGAACAGTCCCGTTTCATCCTCATCCATCGAAAGCCACTTGCCAACGGGCAATTCCCAGGACTTGTGGTTGACGAACATCTTTGGCATCCGCGCTGCGCCGGTCTTGATTCGATCAATGACGCCCTCGTAAGCCCCAGGCATGATGGTGTCATGGTAGCTGTCCACGCCACCAAACACTGAGGCATAGCCACTGAATCCACCCGCCTCGCCCTTGGCAAACTTCAGCCCAACATCATCGAGAAGAATGTTTTTTTTCAGCATCATTTTTCCGGCCCCTTCGCCCTGAATTTTTGACCATTCCTTTTCGGCCCATACCTTGCCAGGATCGCCGCCCCACAGTGCCCATGCGATCCGGCCTGCGCTTGGGTATCCTTCTTCGCCAGGACGAAATCCCTGCGCATCCTTGTCCACCTCGTGCCGCGCAAAATAGGACACCATGCGCCCGATTGTGTCATCACTCAGGTCTTTGCGATTGGAAATATCACGCGCCCTGGCCACGCCGACATCCGTACCGCCTCGACCATATTCTGCACGCCAATCAAGCCCACGCTGCGCTTCCTCGGCCATTGCTTGTGTTGGCACTGGCATGGCTTAACCCTGTGTCGATGCTGTCGCACCCAAAGACGCCAGAGGCGCGAGATTGACCTGAGCGGTCAATGCATCTGCTCCGTCTACCCTTGGCAAGTTTTCTAGTTGCCGCCACTCGTTGCGAGTCATCAAGCCATTCTGAACAGCCTTTGACCCTGCATCTAGCCGATCAGCCAAAGACCCACGCAAGATTGCATCGAGTGAGAATTCGACGCTGTATAGCTGGCGCTGATTGGATGTCAGCACGCGGCGATCCAGCGACTGCTCCAATCCTTCCAGCATCGGTCGCAGCTTGAACTTGTAAAATCCCTCGATCAATTGGCTGATCCCGGTTCCCCAGGTCGTTGTTTTTGCCGTGTCGTTTATCAGGACCGACGAAATGCCAAACCATCGCGCAATGTCCTCGACCGAGAATTTGCGGGTGTCTAGCAATTGGATATCTGCCGGTGACATGGAAAGCGGCTCGAACTTGGCTCCGGCTTCCAGCACTAGCAGATCATCATCGTTGCCTTCAACCAGACCGCGATAATTGTTCCGGATCGCGTTGCGCTGCTCTTCCTTTAGCACCTTGTCGATCATGAACACGCCTGGGCGCTTGGCAGACTTGCGAAAGACGTTGGAGGAGTGATTCTGTGCGTCGATAGCCACGCCGACCGAATTGCGCATGTAATCAAGGCGCGACATACCGATCACACCGTTTCCCTTGTCGCGCCAATGCCAGATGCTTGACTCATCGTAGATCGCAATCTTGCCTTCATAGCTGTATTTGTAAGTCAGCGTTCTATCGGGCAAAACCTCGATCTCAACTTGATCGGCAGACAGCGGCCACATCTCGATCACTTCGCCTGCGCTGTTTCGCACAAGCCGAGCGTAAGCATTGCCGCGTAGCAAAAAATTTAAGCAGGCGTACTGCCAGAATTCCATCGGCGTGTGGCGGCGATTCGGACTGTCATGCAGCAGGGTCCAGAGCGGCGTTCCTCTTGCCAGTTCTTTGTTGCCCTGCTGGTCATTGGTGCGACGGTAGACAAACAGCGGGAGCGATGCAATGTTGTCCGTGAGCAGTTCAACCGCAGCCCAGACCGCGCTGACCTGCAAGGCTCCGTCGATTCCGTAGTCTTTGTTGGCATCATAGACGCGGGTGAAAGGCTCACCGTACTGAATGCCTTCCTGCTGGCCGGTGGAGCCTACATTTCCAAACCAACGGCGCAATGATTGGTAGATTGTGCCCATAGCCTCAACTCAAAATTTCATCGCCAGGGGAGAACTCAGGAAATCATCAAAATCGCCCTCGTCACCTTCAGTCTGTAACATCGTCGCCCCCACCGCCATCGCTAGTGCCACCGCTCCGTCGATTCTACCCGTTGCCTTGGCTTTATTTAACTTTCTATTCCCAGCTGCGTCACGCTCGATCCGAGCATTCGCCATGCACATCGTCAAAACCGGATGGCCACCGTGACTCATCTGCTCGTTCAGTAGCAAAGTCTCTAGCTGGTCTACGGCTGGAGCCATATCCTTAAAGCCTTGACCGAATGGCTCCAATGGTATGTCAAAACCAATGTTTTCAAACTCTTTTTTCAACAAATCAAAGCGCCATCGGTCAAAAGCGGCTGTTTTTACGCTGCAATCGGCCAAAATTTCGCTGATTTCACGCGCGACAAACGAATAATCGACCGATGCGCCGGGTGTCGTGCGCATAAAT
>DKAU01000051.1 GCA_002450925.1 Thiobacillus sp. UBA6918
GCTTTCTGATTACTTGTGACGTTTGCGATCGAGAAAACGGCCGATGCGGCCGATTGCCTCGCGCAGATCTTCTTCATGCGGCAGAAACACCACACGGATATGGTCCGGATGCGGCCAGTTGAATCCGGTGCCCTGCACGACCAGCACCCTTTCCTCTTCCAGCATTTCCAGAATGAACTGCTGGTCGTTGCGGACAGGGTAAATCTTGGGATCGAGCTTCGGGAACAAATACATTGCAGCCTGCGGCTTGACGCACGACACACCCGGAATCTGCGTCAGCAGTTCCCAGGCAAGGTCGCGCTGGCGTGTCAACCTGCCACCAGGCGCCACCAGATCGTTGATGCTCTGATAGCCGCCCAGCGCAGTCTGTATGCCGTATTGTCCCGGCACGTTTGAACACAGGCGCATGGAGGCGAGGATGTTCAGCCCCTCGATGTAGTCCCGGGCATGGCGGCTGTCGCCGGAAATCACCAGCCAGCCAGCGCGGTAGCCACAGGCGCGGTAATTTTTGGACAGGCCGTTGAAGGTGATGATCAGCACATCATCGGCCAGCGCACCCATCGATGTGTGTGTGGCGCCGTCGTACAGCACTTTGTCGTAAATCTCATCGGCGTAAATGATGAGTTGGTGCTGGCGCGCCAGTTCAATGATTTCCTTGAGCAGGTCATCCGGATACAACGCGCCGGTAGGATTGTTGGGGTTAATCACCACAATCGCGCGCGTATTAGGCGTGATCTTGGCCTTGATGTCGGCAATGTCAGGCAGCCAGCCAGCGCCTTCATCGCAGATGTAATGGCGCGGGGTACCGCCGCCAAGACTCACTGCTGCCGTCCAGAGGGGATAGTCTGGTGCCGGAACCAGTACTTCGTCACCGTTATTAAGCAGCGCCTGCATGGCCATCACGATCAGTTCGGACACGCCGTTGCCGATGATGATGTCATCCACATCAACACCCTTGATGCCCTTTTCCTGCGTGTAGTGCATGATCGCCTTGCGCGCAGCGAACAGGCCTTTGGACTCGCTATAACCCGAGGCTTTCTGCATGTTGCGGATCACGTCCTGGACGATTTCCTCAGGTGCCTCAAAGCCGAAAGGTGCCGGGTTGCCAATGTTGAGCTTGATGATGCGCTGGCCTTCCTCCTCCATCTGGCGCGCACGCGCCATCACCGGTCCGCGGATGTCATAGCAGACACTTTCCAACTTGCCGGATTTTTTGACGGGCTTGAGCATTGGAGCCCCAGCATCATTCATCGGATTTTCCAAAAAATGCCCTGAAAATCAGGGACTAAAAGGGCATAATTCTACTTGAGCCGGACTATACCGGCAAACGGAAACGGGCTGAGAACGAGTTTGAAATTACATCTGAACAATACCGATGGCATGTACCAATTTACCGGCTACGGGGAAGATCATGTACTGGTCAACGGTCAGCGGTTTGATTTTGGCCTGGTACTCGGCCCTTCGCTACTGGACCGCGAAAGTCTGTCTTCGGTGAGTTTCGAAGCGCTGGAAGAAAGACATTTCTCCCACTTGGCCAGCCTGGGCATGGAAATCGTCCTGTTGGGCACCGGGCCAAGATTACGCTTCCCCCACCCGTCCCTCACCCACTCACTGCTCGAAGCCAGGATAGGACTGGAAGTCATGGACACCGGTTCCGCCTGTCGTACTTTCAACATTCTGGCTAGCGAGGGCCGGAAAGTATTGGCAGCAATCCTGGCCTAAGCCAGACCGCCCATTACGTCCCGAAACGAATGTATTGCTTCAAACTCTTCGGGGTCTTTTTCCGGCAGACGCGTATCGGGAAACCGCACCGCCAACAAATGTTCAATTCCATAGGCCTGCGCACTGCGCAGCACCGGCAGGCTGTCATCGACCAATAGCGTTGCATCGGGATCGAAAGGCTCGCGCTCCTGCAGCTTGATCCAGAACGCCGGATTCTCCTTGGGCAGCCCAAGATCATGGGAAGTATGAAGTGCGTCGAAATGAGTCTCCAGGCCGGTCTTGCGCATTTTCAGGTCAAGACTTTTGCGGTGTGCGTTGGTCACCATCACTACCCGCTTCCCTACCCCACGAGCAGCTCTGAGAAATTCCGTTACGTCCGGATGGATGGCAATCAGATGAGCAACCTCTTCCTTGAGTTGTGCGATGTCGAGCCCCAGTTCAGAGCTCCAGAAATCCACGCAATACCATTCCAGTGAACCCGCCCGGTGATAATACCGGCCTGCCAGCTCCTGCTTGGCAGCATCCAGGCTGATTTCGTTCTTTTCGGCAAAGCGCATTGGCACATGTTCGCGCCAGAAGTGGTTGTCGTAATAGAGATCTAGCAGGGTGCCATCCATGTCGAGCAGGATGGTCCTGATTTTGTTCCAGTCCAGCATTCAGAACAGTTCGTCTTTGGTAACACCCTTGCGGCGTAAAATCTGGCGCAACACCCTCAACGCTTCCATCTGGATCTGACGGACACGTTCACGGGTAACTTTCAAATCAGACGCAAGATCCTCAAGAGTTGAGACTTCATAATTGTTGATGCCAAATCGGCGTTCAATGACCCAGCGCTGTTTCTCGTTCAACTGATCCAGCCATTCATGCACGTGATGTTCGATCTCGGAATGCTGAAGAACATCCTCTGGCATGTCTGCGCCGTCATCGGCAATGGCTTCGCCAAGCGAGAGACTGGGATCGATGTCGAGCGGTGCATCCAGTGAAGCCACCCGCTCATTCAGCGCCAGCACGCGCCTCACTTCCCCCGCGTCATGCCCTGTCAGGGCAGCGATGTCCTCTAGACCCGGATCGGTTATGCCATGTGCCTCAAGATGTCGCTGTGCGCGCAGGAAAACGTTCAATTCCTTGATGACGTGCACGGGCAAACGGATGGTGCGTGACTGGTTCATGATGGCACGCTCAATGTTCTGGCGTATCCACCACGTGGCATAGGTAGAGAAGCGGAATCCGCGATCCGGATCGAATTTCTCCAACGCATGGATCAACCCGAGATTCCCCTCCTCGACCAAATCAAGAAGGGTCAGACCACGATTTGCATAATGTTTGGCGATATTCACAACCAGGCGCAAATTATGCTCGATCATTTTCTGCCGGGCATTGAAATCACCTTCGCGCGTACGACGGGCAAGGTCAACTTCCTGTTCAGGCGTCAGCAGTGGAGCCTGTCCAATATCGTTCAAGTACAGCTGGGTTACATCGACCTGGACGACAAAGTCATCGCCATAATAGGATTCAGGACTGGCGGTTCCAGTTTCGTCCTCGTTCTGGGAAAGTTCGTCTTTTTCTTCCTGGTCGATCGTGGGCTCTTCTTCTCGGCTCATTTACGCTCCGGCAGGTACTTCAAGGGATCAAGCGGCTTGCCATATTGGCGGATTTCAAAGTGCAGTTTGACACGTTCGCTGTCCGTGTTCCCCATCTCTGCAATTCTTTGCCCGGCCTTAACCCAGTCGCCTTCCTTGACTAGAAGTGCCTGATTATGCGCGTATGCAGTCAAGAATTCACCAGAATGTTTCACAATAAGTAGTTTCCCGTATCCTCGCAAACCGCTGCCGCTGTAGACAATCTTACCCGGCGCTGCCGCTATTACGGACGAGTTCATTTGACCGGCAATATCAATGCCCTTACCACCCGCCTGCCCAAAACTGCCCAACAGGGGTCCATCAGCAGGCCAGAGCCAATCATCCTGATCACCCTGAAGAACTGTTGATGTCGGAACATTTGCGGAAGATGGCGTTGTTTTCTGGTTTCGCGCAGCCTCCTCGGCAGAAGGCTTGCTGTTCATTGCAGACCAGTTTGCATCGCTATAGGGCAACCGTTGTGCCTTGGGTTCAGTCAACACAGAAACTTCCTGGATTGGCTTCGGGGTAGCGAGAGCGTTATCACGCAGTGCTATCGTTTCCACTCCACGCGCACGTCCAACCGAGTCATCCGGCGGGGTCAGGCGCAACACCTGTCCAACCTTGATTACATCTGGCGACGTCAAGTTGTTCCAAAACGCAAGATCACGGTAATCCAGTCCATTTTGAAAAGCTATCGCAAAAAGGGTGTCGCCCTTTTGCACGATGTGCCTGCCATTCTGGTCGGGCTCGACGGAGCTTACGGTGTAAACGGGCTTGTCCGCCTGCCTTGGGTCTTTTGCCGGTGGCCGTGCATCCCTGATTGGTGCTGGCCCAGGGGCCTCACAACCGGCGAGCAGAAACAGGATCAGTAATGGCCAGCCGTACTTCACGACACTCCCGGCAGCAGTGGAACAAACTTCACAGCTTCAAGTTTTTCCTCGCGGAAATCATTACCCGTTCGCGTTACCACCAGCAATACCTGGTTGTCGTCACCCAAAGGCATGACCAGGCGCCCGCCCTCAGCCAATTGGATTTTCAGGCTTTCCGGTACTGCGCCAAATGCGGCGGCAACCAGGATTGCATCATATGGCGCGCCTTCGGCATAACCATGCATCCCATCTCCATGTTTGAGCTTGATATTGTGCAGGCGCAATTCGCGCTGACGCTTGCGCGTTTGCCCAACCAGAGATGCAATACGCTCGATGCTGACAACCTCACGCGCCACCTGGGCCAATACGGCTGCCTGATACCCGCAACCCGTTCCGATCTCCAGCACTCGATTCAACTCTTTCCCATTACGCGCAAGCTCGGTCATGCGAGCAACAATGTAGGGATTGGAAATGGTCTGTCCGAAACCGATTGGCAATGCCGTATCTTCATAAGCGCGGCTTGCGAGTGCTTCGTCAATAAAAAGGTGCCGTGGCACCACACCCATGGCGGCAAGTACCAGACTGTCGTTGATGCCCTGCTCTCGCAGGCGCTCTACCATGCGCCCGCGAGTGCGTGCAGAAGTCATCCCGATGCCGGCGCGTGGATTATTCATTGTTTCCCTGCCCCCAGCCATTTCTGTATGCCCTCGAATTGTGCATAACGGGTCAGGTCAATTTGAAGGGGTGTGATCGAAACCCGGCCGTTTGCCACGGCATAGAAATCCGTACCTTCACCAGCATCCTGAGCCAAGCCGGCGGCGCCAACCCAATACACAGTTTGCCCACGCGGGTTGACCGATTTCAGAACCGGTTCTGCCTTGTGGCGCTTGCCAAGGCGCGTAATTTCAATCTTGCCCAGATCATGCTTCGGCAGATCCGGGATGTTGATGTTAAGCAGCGTCGCCTCCTGCCAGGGGTTGGCCTGATAACGCTTTACCAGATCCACGACTACAGCGGCCGCCGTATCAAAATGCTCATTCTGGATATTGGCGAGGGAAACCGCCATGGCAGGTATCCCAAGCAAAAACCCCTCTGTAGCAGCTGCCACCGTTCCAGAATAAATGGTGTCATCCCCCATATTCGCGCCGTGGTTGATGCCTGAAATGATCATGTCGGGCAGATGATCCAGCATCCCGGTCACGGCCAGATGTACGCAGTCAGTGGGAGTGCCATTTACAAAATAGAAACCGGATGGCGCCTGCCGCAACATCAGCGGCCGATCCAGTGTCAGGGAATTGCTGGCCCCACTGCGATCTCGCTCGGGCGCCACAACAGTTACTTCGGCCACAGGCTCTAGCGCCTTGGCCAGTGCAGCCAGTCCGGGAGAAAAGTAGCCGTCGTCGTTGCTTAGCAGGATCCGCATAAACTTGTTATTGATGAATGAGGCGGACACAAAAAAAGCCGCAGGTCATGCGGCTGATTTTACAACGTTGCTCAAGATTTCCCTGCATTGAAGCAGTGAAAATTGCATCTGGTATAGGGAAATTGGTCGGGGCGAGAAGATTCGAACTTCCGACCCCCTGCACCCCATGCAGGTGCGCTACCAGGCTGCGCTACGCCCCGACGAAGCGCGAGATTGTAACAGAGTTTTGTGCAAAAAAAGAATCGGCGGAAGTCAGTTTGACAACAAATCGCGAATCGCAATCAACTCTTCGCGCAAATCTGAAAGGGACACCGGCTTGCGTGCTGGGGATTTCTCATCCTCGGTGGTTTCGAGCTTGTTTCGCGCACCACTGATTGTAAAACCCTCTTCATACAACAGTTCACGAATGCGCCTGATCAGAAGAACTTCATGGTGCTGGTAATAGCGGCGATTGCCGCGACGCTTGACGGGCTTGAGTTGATTGAATTCCTGTTCCCAATAGCGCAGGACGTGCGGCTTGACTGCACAAAGATCCGCAACCTCGCCTATGGTGAAATAGCGCTTGGCCGGGATCGGTGGCAGATCACTCGGGCTGGCCGTTTCCGCCATGTTCGATGTCCTCTACCATGACTTTGAGCTTCTGGCTGGCATGAAAAGTCACGACGCGTCTTGCCGAAATGGGCATTTCTTCGCCAGTCTTTGGATTGCGTCCAGGGCGCTGTGGTTTCTCACGGCACTGGAAATTGCCGAAACCCGAAAGTTTCACCGTATCTCCAGCCTGCAGGGAATTGCGGATCTCCTCGAAAAAGGACTCCACCATATCCTTGGCTTCACGCTTGTTGAGTCCCACCTTCTCAAACAACAGATCGGCTAGTTCAGCTTTAGTCAGGGTCGTCATAATGCTTTTATTGGATTAAGACCGAAGTTCTGCCCCATGCCGGCTTGTCACAGCATCGACGATTTTTGTCGTTGCCGCCTCCACTTCCGGCTCCGTGAGGGTACGTTCAGTATCTTGCATAACTATGCGAAATGCAAGGCTTTTTTTCCCGGCAGGCACGCCTTGTCCGTGATAAAAATCGAAAAGCTCAAGTTCACGTACTATCTCAGGAGCAGCCTCACGCATGGTCGAAATCAGTTCGCCTACCGCTATGTCATGGTCGACCAGGAAAGCAAGGTCGCGCCTCATCGATGGGAAGCGACCGATAGTCTTGTGCTTTGGCATGCCCCTGGAACCCAGGCTGTCAAGGTTCAGTTCGAACAGGATGGGCGGGGCAGGCAGGTCGAATTTCTGCGACAGTTTGTGATCCAGCATTCCTATCCAGCCCACGGCCCTGTCGCCCAGCATTAACTGGGCACTTTGACCGGGATGCAAAGCCGGATGGACAACATGAAGGAAAGACAGCGAAAGACCCGGCATTTGTTCAAGGTCGCCCTTGACGTCAAAAAAGTCCACCGCCCGGTCCGCTACCCCCCATTGCTCTGCAAATGCCGGCCCATAGCAAACCCCGGCCAAACACATGGGTTGGCTCAACCCTTCTTCACCTCGCAAATAAGCACGGCCCAATTCAAACAGGCGCACCCGCATTTGCTGACGGTTGAGGTTATGCTTCAATGCGTCGAGCATGCCGCCCCAAAGGGTGGTGCGCATCACCCCCATCTGACTGGCAATCGGATTTTGCAGGGGCAGTGGTTCCATCCCCCCAGACAAAGCCGTCTCCCACTCAGGATCGACAAAACTGTATGTAATGACTTCCTGGTAATCACGTCCGATCAGATAATCTCGAAGCAAGGAAATTTCATGACGCTCCTCCTCCTGTGGCAGCATCATGGCGGCCGCACGGGGGGCTCGGGCTTCAATCTGGTCATAACCATGCAGGCGCGCCAGTTCCTCGATCAGATCTTCCTCGATTTCAAGGTCGAACCGATAGGTGGGTGGGGATACCTGCCATGCATCACCTGATTCTTTGACAACAAGGCCCAAGCGCTGCAGATAGTCCTTCATGGTGCTCTCTGGCATGTCAACGCCCAATACTCTGGAAACCCTTGCAGGGCGCAAGCGAACCGGCTCACGTTTGGGCAGCCGCTTGGTTTCCTCAATGACTGCGCCGGGTTGGCCGCCGCAAATCTCCAGTATCAGCTTGGTGGCACGCTCCATGGCAATCACGGTATTCGCAAAATCCACGCCACGCTCAAAGCGGTGTGAAGAATCGGTTGACAGGCCAAGTCTGCGTGCCCTTCCTGCAATGGCTTCCGGGGTGAAATAGGCTGCTTCAAGGAAGACATCCGTTGTTTCATCTCCCACGGCAGTAGCAGCTCCGCCCATAATGCCAGCAATCGCTACAGGTCCGTTCCCGTCGGCAAGGACCAGCATGTCATCCGCCAGATCGACCGTCTGTTCATTCAACAAGGTAATTTTCTCGCCATTTTTTGCCAGGCGCACCAAAAGCCCATCCTTGAGTTTTGCCAGGTCGAAGGCATGCATGGGCTGCCCCAGTTCGAGCAGAATGTAGTTGGTAATGTCGACCGGAGCGGAAACGGGCCTGATACCGCAGCGCTCCAGGCGCATAACCATCCAGGGTGGTGTCTTGGCCTTGGGGTTGATGCCCTTGATGACCCTGCCTAGATACCGGGGGCAGGCATCCTGGGATTTCACCTCTACCTTGAGGGTGTCGTAGACATCCCGCATCACGGGAGCCTGAGTAGGCAGGTAAGCTTTTGTGCCGGTAATGGCCGAAACCTCCCGCGCCAGACCCTGCATGCTTAGACAATCCGCGCGGTTGGGAGTCAACTTGAGCGTTATGACCTGATCGTCCAGAACCAGGAAGCTTCGTATATCCGTACCCACAGGGGCTTCTGCCGGCAATACCAGCAGTCCATCAATCTTGTCTTCTAGCCCAATTTCACTCGCACCGCACAACATGCCGGAAGACTCGACTCCGCGAACCTTGGCTTGCTTGATTTCAATCTGTGGCAACTTCGCGCCCACCCGGGCACAGGGAACCTTCAACCCCGCTTCTACATTGGAAGCCCCGCAGACGATTTGCAACGGCTCGGACTCACCCACGTTTACCTTGCACACACGCAAGCGATCAGCATCGGGATGTGGCTCGACAGAAAGAACTTCGGCAACCACCACACCCGAGAAAGGCGGTGCGGCAGGCTGTATGGACTCAACTTCCAGCCCGGCCATGGTGAGACGATGGGCCAGATCCGCAGTGGAAATTTGAGGATTGACGAGGGTTCTTAACCAGGATTCAGGAAATTGCATGGCTTATTTGAATTGCGCCAGAAAACGCAGATCGTTTTCGAAAAAAAGCCGCAGGTCATCCACACCATAACGCAGCATGGCCAACCGTTCGACACCAAGTCCAAAGGCAAAACCCAGGTATTGCTCGGGATCGATGTTCACATGATTGAAGACATTGGGGTGCACCATGCCGCAGCCCAGCACCTCCAGCCAGCCAGTGTGGGAACACACCCGGCAGCCATCCCCTCCGCAAATGACGCAGCCAATGTCCATCTCCGCAGAAGGCTCGGTAAACGGGAAGAACGAAGGCCGAAAGCGCACCTTGAGATCATCCTGTTCGAAAAAGTTGCGCATAAAGTCGGCCAGCACACCCTTGAGGTCTGCAAACGATACCTCTTCATCCACCCATAGGCCTTCTACCTGGTGGAACATCGGGGTATGCGTCACATCAGAATCACATCGAAAAACCCGCCCCGGCGCAATGATCCGGAATGGCGGCTTGTTCGATTCCATGAAATGCACTTGAACCGGTGAGGTGTGGGTACGCAACAATTCACCGGATTCCAGATAGAACGTGTCGTGCATTGCGCGTGCCGGGTGGTCTTCCGGAATGTTAAGCGCGGTGAAATTGTAGAAATCCGTTTCAATTTCCGGACCATAGGCCACTTCAAACCCCATGGAACGAAACAGCGCCTGAATGCGTTCCAGGGTTCGTGTCACTGGATGAAGGCCACCATGCCCACGCCCTCTTCCGGGCAGGGTCACGTCGATGGTTTCTTCTTTTATCCTGCGCTGGAATTCGGCTTCCTGAATGGCCTCACGACGCACCTTCAGCGCAGACTCGACAGCCTGCTTCGCCTCGTTCACACGCGCACCGGCTGACTTTCGCTCTTCCGGCGACATGCCGCCCAAAGACTTGAGCAACTCAGTCAGTTCACCCTGTTTGCCCAGAAAACGGGTTTTGACCTGCTCCAAGGCAGGCAAATCCTGGCAACCGCGAATCGCGGGCAATGCCTGGGCAAGAATTTCGTTCGGATTTCGCATTCTTTAAATAAATCTGGCCCAACAAAAAAGAGGCCGCAAGGGCCTCTTTTTAACTGCTGCGCCTGTTAGGCAGCGAGGCCTGCTTTTACCTGTTCGGCCAGCTTCGCAAACGCATCCTTGTCGAATACGGCGATATCGGCCAGAACCTTGCGGTCCACTTCAATAGCGGCTTTTTTCAGGCCATTCATGAATACGCTGTAGGACAGGCCGCACTCACGGGCTGCTGCATTAATACGGGCAATCCACAGGGCACGGAACTGGCGCTTCTTCTGGCGGCGATCACGGTAGGCATACTGCCCAGCCTTCATCACCGCTTCATTGGCAACACGGAATACGTTACCGCGACGGCCGCGATAACCCTTGGCAGCCTCGAGCACCTTCTTGTGGCTGGCTCGGGCCGTTACACCTCTTTTTACGCGTGGCATGTTCTATCCTCCTTATGCGTAGGGCAGCATCTTGCGCATGGCTTTTTGGTTGCTGGCATCGGCTACGGCCATGCCACGCAATTGGCGCTTGCGCTTGGTGGTTTTCTTGGTGAGGATGTGACGCAGGAAAGCGTGGGTACGCTTGAACTTGCCACTACCCAGGGCGCGGAACCGCTTGGCAGCGCCGCTCTTGGACTTCATCTTGGGCATGATTGCTCCTTGATTTTCGGTATCCAGCCAGGTGGTTTTCGCCTCGAAAACACTTTTATTACCCGCTGAACTTCTTGGGATGCATTCGGCAGTCTTTCAACCGCCAGGCCGCATCCGGCCTGAATTCTGAAACTATTTCTTCTTTTTGGGTGCCAGCACCATCACCATCTGGCGGCCCTCCATCTTGGGGAATTGCTCGGTGACGGACAACTCCGCCACATCGCTTTCAACCCGCCTCAGTTGGGCCAGGCCCAGTTCCTGGTGCGCCATCTCTCGACCGCGAAAACGCAAAGTCACTTTTACCTTATCGCCCTCACCCAAAAACTTGGTGATGTTGCGAAGCTTGATCTGGTAGTCACCCTCATCCGTACCCGGCCGGAATTTGATTTCCTTGACCTGTACCTGCTTCTGCTTAAGCTTGGCTTCGTGTTGTTTCTTGCTTTCCTGATACTTGAACTTGCCGAAGTCCATGATTTTGCAGACCGGCGGCTTCGCTGTCGGGGATATTTCCACCAAATCCAGATCCGCCTCTTCTGCCGCCTGCAGCGCTTGCCGCAAATTCACGACCCCAAGTTGTTCACCCTCAGAACCAATCAAGCGAATCTCGGATGCTTCGATTTCTCCGTTGATTCGCGTCTGCTTTTCAGTAGCGATGAGCCATTCTCCAAATCAAACCCGCTATGGGGCAAAAATGAACAAGGAGCGGCAAGTTACCCCGCTCCTCGTTCGCTATTCGTTCGTTTTAGCTGCGTGCTGCGGTTTCTTCAATGATCCTGTCAATGAACTCTTCAAGCTTCATGACTCCCAGATCCTGATTGCCGCGTGCTCGGACGGAGACACTTCCGGCCGCCATCTCTTTGTCACCCACCACCAATAGGTAAGGTAACTTCTGCAAGCTATGTTCGCGGATTTTATAGGTAATTTTATTATTACTCAAGTCTGATATAGCTCTAACTCCCGATTTTTTAAGGGTTTCTGCCACCTTTTGAGCATACTCCGACTGGGTTTCGGTGATATTAAGCACCGCGGCCTGGACCGGCGAGAGCCAAAGCGGGAAATTGCCGGCATGATGCTCGATCAGGATACCGATAAAACGCTCCATGGAGCCAAGAATGGCACGGTGCAGCATGACCGGCGGCTTGCGGCCATTGTCCTCATCGACGAATTCTGCCCCCAGCCGCACCGGCAGGTTGAAATCGAGCTGGATGGTGCCGCACTGCCAAAGGCGGCCCAGGCTGTCTTTCAGTGTAAATTCAATCTTGGGCCCGTAAAACGCACCCTCGCCCGGTTGCAGATCGTAGGCAAGCTTGTTCTGATCCAGCGCCGCGGCCAGGGCCGCTTCGGCTTTGTCCCAGGATTCGTCGCTGCCCACTCTCTTTTCCGGGCGGGTGGAAAGTTTTACCAGCACGTCATTGAAGCCGAAATCGGCATAGACCTTCTGGAGCATAACGATGAAATCGGCAACCTCGGCCTCGATCTGGTCCTCGGTGCAGAAAATGTGGGCGTCGTCCTGGGTAAAGCCGCGCACGCGCATGATGCCGTGCAGCGCACCTGAAGGTTCGTTGCGATGGCAAGAGCCAAATTCGGCCAGCCTGAGCGGCAAATCACGGTAGGAATGCAGGCCGCTGTTGAAAATCTGCACGTG
>DKAU01000065.1 GCA_002450925.1 Thiobacillus sp. UBA6918
TACTGGACCTTTGGCGACTACCTCGGCATCGGCGCTGGCTCGCACAGCAAATTGTCCTTCCATGACCGCATCATCAGACAAATGAGAACCAAGCATCCGATGCTTTACATGCAGGCAGTGGCAAACAAGAAGCATGTTGCCGAAACCCGTATTCTGCATCGCCAGGATCTGCCTTTCGAATTCATGATGAACGCGTTGAGGCTGGGTGAAGGCGTCCCTACTCGACTTTTTATGCAACATACGGGTTTACCGCTTGCCATCTGCGAATCCGCTTTGGCCAAGGCTGAAGCGCAAGGCCTAATCCAGCGTGACTCGAAAACCCTTCGCCCCACACCACATGGCCGCCGCTTCCTTAATGACCTGTTGACCTTGTTTCTGTGAGATAGGCAAGCTGCACCTTCAAGTGCTATCTTTCTTATACTTGTCAAACTGGAGAAAACCATGAAGTGGATACTGTCTTTGTTTCTGCTGTTTCCTCTCGTATCCCACGCTGCCGTAATCGGCAAAACGGTCGAATACCAATCAGATGGCGTAAAGATGAAAGGCTACATGGCCTATGATGATGCCATCAAGGGCAAACGTCCCGGTGTGATGGTGGTGCACGAGTGGTGGGGCCTGAACGACTACGCCAGAAAACGTGCCGACATGCTGGCCCAAGCAGGCTATGTTGCCTTGGCTGTAGACATGTATGGCGATGGCAAAACAGCTGACCATCCCAACGATGCAGGTGCCATGGCTAGTGCAGTCAACAAGAATGCAACCATCAGGAAAAGCCGCTTTGAAACTGCCAGGAAATTCCTCGATGTACAACCGCTCGTCAAGCGGGGGCAGATTGCCGCTTTGGGTTATTGTTTCGGCGGCGGCGTCGTACTCAACATGGCTCGCTCCGGCGAGCCGCTGAAAGGTGTAGTCAGCTTCCATGGCACCCTGTCTACTGACCTTCCTCCGTCATCACCCGGCAGCATCAAGACAAAGATTCGTGTCTTTACCGGCGAAGCTGACCCCTTTGTTCCTCCCGAACAGGTGGAGGCGTTCAAGACTGAAATGAACAATGCCAAAGCTGATTGGCAGCTTGTGTCTTATCCCGGCGTAAAACACAGTTTCACTAGCCCTGGTGCTGATGCCTTGGGTGAAAAATTCGGCTTGCCTCTCAAGTACGATACGCATGCTGATCAAAGTTCCTGGGCACACACCATGGACTTCCTGAAATCGGTCTTCTAGTAATGTCGAAGCAAAACAACCACGAGCAGTGCGGCAGCGAATGCGGCCACGGCGGAAGCAAACCCAAGGGTTATGGCATTGCGCAAACCGGAAACTTTGACGCCGCAGCATTCGAGCGCGCGGTCAAGGACCTCCTCGCCGCTTGTGGGGTTCCATCGGATACCGTGCATACAGGCCGTACTGCAGAACGTGTACGCGAGCTATGGCAAAAGCGTCTGCTGGGCGGTTATGCACTAGACCCCGGTGAAGCTTTAGGCGAAGGGTTTGCCGATGATCGCAGCGACATGGTGGTTGTTCGCGGCATCGCCATCCATGGCGTCTGCCCGCATCATTTGGTTCCTTTTCGCGGGGTTGCCCATGTGGCCTACATTCCCGGCGGGCGCCTGCATGGCTTTGGTCGCATTGCACGGCTGGTTGATGCTATCGGCCACCGCTTTACCTATCAGGAATGGATGACCCGGGACATTGCCGAGGCCATGATGGAACACGGCAAGGCAGCTGGCGCCGCCTGCATCATTGAAGCTGAACAACTTTGCCTGTTGCTGGGCGAAGATCGCCGTGGCGATGAGCGTGTGGTAACGCAATCCTTTTCAGGATGTTTCGAAGACAGTGACCAGTTACGTAATGAATTTCTGCGTGCTGTGCAGGGTGCACGGCTTTGATACGCTGTATTTCAGCATCCGCTATCGCCGCCACCCTTGCTCTTTTCGCTCTGACTTCTTCTGTACTAGCCCAGGATGGGCTTACCCGCCATAGCATTGCCTACGATTCAGGCCTTTCCACCTGGGAAACTGACAACCAAGACGTGCATCTAAGACTTACCCAGATCAGCCCCGACCAGGCACGAGGTTTCATGCAGGGGCGCGGACTTGATGACAAATCGGTGGATGAGTTCGCACGAACATGCGTATACATGACGGTCTTACGTAATGACAGCAAGGCACCCATCAAATATTGCCTTGCCGAATGGAGATATATCACTGAAGACGGATTCGAACAGTTGATGCTGACCAAGCACGACTGGCTTGCACGTTGGCAGCCCAGAAGGTTTTCCAAACCTGTCAAACTGGCATTCGAGTGGGCACAGTTTCCAGTTGAACAAACCTTTTCCCCAGGTGACTGGAATCAGGGGATGACCACTTTCGACCTGCCCGTCGGTACCCGCTTTGACGTGCTGTACCGATGGTGGCAGAACGGCAAACTCCAGGAAGGCGTATTGAAGAATGTTGAATGCCCGATTCGGTTTGATTAGCCTACTGTTTCTTGCCCTTCCAGGCATTTCCAATGGCGGAGATCCACCTCTTCAATATTCGCTGATACCAGTCAAGCCTCGTCTAAGTTCACCGGCCATGGTACTCAAGGATACAGACGGGCAAACCATCAACCTTGAGAAACTGCTGGGCAAGGTGGTGATAATCAACTTCTGGGCGACCTGGTGTCCTCCATGCCGTCGTGAATTTCCCTCCATGGAAAAGCTCCGACAATTGTTGGCTGGTAAACCGTTCATCATCCTTGCCGTCAACGAAGGTGAGAACATCGAGGCGATCGATCAGTTCAACTCCACCCTCGACGTATGGCCAAAATTTCCGATTCTTCTGGACCAGGAAGGCGATGCCATGGCCTACTGGCCAGTACGTGGACTGCCAACAACTTTCATCATCGACAAACGTGGTCGCATGGCTTATCGCGCCATTGGGGGGCGCGAATTTGATCACCCCGAAATAGTCAAAATCATCAATCGCCTGCTCCAGGAAAAATAATTACATATTTCCCTTGACACATACCGACCGGTATGTATGATGTATTTCATGAATGCAATGACCAAAACCCCCGACGCCACCCGTCTAAAGCTCCTGGAAGCCGCCTTCTCGGAAATTCATCGCAATGGTTTCCAAGCGGCCTCTCTTGCGCAAATCCTGTCTGACACAGGCTTGACCAAGGGAGCGCTATACCACCACTTCCCAGACAAGAAAGCCTTGGGACTGGCGGTCATAGAAGAAGCGATCCGCCCACGGTTATCATCCATTATGTTCGATCCGCTTCGGGACACCGATCGGCCACTCTCTGCCATGCAATCCTTGCTGGCCGCAAAAGCCGCAGAAAATGATCCGTGGGTAGTAGCCCTGGGGTGCCCGCTCAACAACCTGATCCAGGAAATGAGCCCAATTGACGAGGAATTTCGACTTCGACTGAACTCTCTTTTTCAGGATTGGGTGGAAACGGTAAAGCAAAGTCTATTGAGAGGCCAGGCATCCGGCGAAGTCATCAAATCCGTTGACGCATCAGAAACGGCATTCTTCATCGTATCCGCACTGGAAGGTTGTATAGGCATGAGCAAAAACACTCAGTCAGTATCAGCATTCAGGGGATGCCTCTCGCAACTGAGCCGTTTCCTGGAAAGCCTGAAAAGCCAAAAAGCAAAATGAGCGACAACTCAACTCCACGTACGATCATCCTTCCGCCCGCACCCTTTGTTGCTGCGCTGATTGGCGGATGGCTACTGGATCGGCATACGCTCGCTCTTGCATGGGACTGGGGCATGCTGAACAAACCACTGGGCTGGTTTTTGACCTGTTGCGGTTTGTTTCTGCTCGCATGGGCTGTCGCCACATTCAGACGCCACAACACCACCGTCAATCCCTACAAGGCCGCTTCGGCACTGTGTACCGAGGGTCCGTTCAACTTCAGCCGCAACCCAATCTATCTGGGCGACTGGCTGGTGCTAGTGGGCGTATCACTACTGATGGGAAGCCTGTGGCCGCTCGTCTTTTCCCCAATAATCTGGATCATGCTCCGCTTCGGCGTGATTCGACACGAGGAGACACATCTTGAAGCAACATTCGGCGACGCCTTTCGCGAATACAAATCGCGAGTCAGGCGTTGGATATAACCTTTCAGGAGATCCACATGAGCATTTTGCAAACAGTAAAACCCGAATCCGCAACCGGCGATGTTGCCCACATCTACGCCCAAATCAAGAATGCCTGGGGCGGTGTGCCCACTGCCATTCAGATATTCAGCCCCAACCCGTTTCTGCTCAAACACCAGTGGGAGTACTACGGCAGCATCATGCAACATCCGGCGTTATCGCCTGCACTCACCGCCTGCATCCGCATGCTGGTCTCGCAAAAAGGAAATTGCGATTACTGCATCGACATGAATGCTGGCATGCTGATGAACATGATGGGCTGGACGCCCGAACAGGTTGCCGCCACACGCGAAGACTACATGGCCAGCCCCCTTTCATCCAAGGAAAAAACACTGTTGGGCCTGGTATTGAAGGCAACCAGCGACTCGACTGCTGTTTCAACATCTGATATACAGGCAGCCCGTGATGCGGGTTGGACAGATGCGGAAATCCTCGATGCAGTGAACCACGGTGCGCGCATGGTGGCAGGCGACATCATTATCAACACATTCAAGATCGAGCGCGATTTCTGAATATGTCAAAGATAAGCCGGATCAAGCCAGATGGAATGCTTCACCCCGGCGAAGCTGAAGCGCAGTTGCGCTTCGGCGTTTACGGCCAATGGAATAATGAGAAACTCGAGCGTTTCTACAACCGCGCAATCGACGAAGAGACTGCGCTCTGGCTCGAGAACCTGCCGTTCTGTTTCATCTCAACCGCTGATCAAAACGGCAACTGCGATTGCAGCTACCGCGGTCGGGAAACCGGTCCTTTGCTGAAAGTCGAGAATCCAAAATCGATATTGCTTCCCGACTATTCAGGCAACGGGCTATACAACAGCCTGGGCAACATGCTGGTCAATCCGCACATCGGAATGTTGTTCATTGACTTCTTTCTCCAGTCCAGGATGCGAATCAATGGCAAAACGAAAATTACCGAACTTGACGAGGCGATGAAAGGCTTGTGGCCTGGCGCTGAACGCGCCATCCGGATCACCATCGAGCAGTGCTACGGCAACTGCCGGAAGCGCATCCCACAAATGAGACTGGCCATTCCCCCGTCCGAATGGAGGGAGGAAAGTTCAGTTTAAGCCAAGAACTTCTCGCGCATTCAGCGTAGTGGTTTCTTCCACCTCCTTAAGGCTGATACCGCGCAACTCGGCAAGCACTTTTGCAATGCTTGGCAATTCCGCAGGCTCATTACGCTGTCTTGCTATCCACTCTGGCGGAATATCCGGACCATCCGTTTCCAGCACAATTGATTCTAGCGGCAGATCCGCCGCCAGTTTGCGCAAGCTGGTAGCGCGCGTATAGGTCATTGCCCCACCGAAACCGAGCTTGAAACCGAGCTTTATATATTCCTGTGCCTGCTGCATCGAGCCGTTGAAGGCATGCGCAATCCCTCCCGGCACCTTTATGCGGCGCAACTGCTTGAGAATCAGGTCATTCGCCCGGCGAATGTGCAAAAGAACCGGCAGGTCATGTCTGCAGGCAATTTTAAGTTGCTCTGCATAAAAGAAATCCTGTTGCAGAAGGTCTTCCTCATGCACACCTGGACGATCAATGCGTGACTGGAATCGGTCCAGTCCTATTTCCCCAACCGCCACCGGCCTATGGGTTCGAATCGCTTCATCCAACTGTTCTAGATGCGCTTCTTCATGTACATGCACGTACATCGGATGCATCCCCAGTGCGATTTCAACACCGGGATATTTCCTGCAATCTATCGTGGGCTGAAAATTGAATTCTGCCACCGCAGGTACGATTATCTGCTCCACGCCTGCAGCCAGAGCCCGCTTGCTCACGTTATCGCGGTCTGAATCGTATTCGGCCGCATCGAGATGACAGTGAGTGTCAATCAGCATTTGCGCACGTCTGCAGGATGGATTTGACGGGTTTTGGAATTGCCGCTTCGATCGCATCATCGAGTTCCATCCAGATACTGTTTGGATCGGTGACCAATTGGGGAAGCCACTTTAACGTCAACATGACTGGCTGAATTTCAAGGCGAAAGTGGGTAAAGACATGGTTTAAGCGCGGCATCTCAATGATACTCGCCGGAACCTGCCCAGTAAGCTGCAGGCAGGCCTCCTTCGAATCTGCCTCGGCTTCCGGCAAGCTCCACAACCCCCCCCAAATTCCTGGCGCTGGTCTTTTTTTTAACAGCACATCGCGACCATGTCGGATTACCAGCATAGTAGCGGATCGTTCGGGTAGCGCTTTTCTGGGTCGCGCGGCTGGAAGACTGCTGGTTCTGTTTTCCCTGCGCGCTGTGCAGTCTATTGAAAGTGGACATTCCTGGCATTTCGGGCTGCTTCGGGTACAAATGGTCGCACCGAGATCCATTACTGCCTGGGTATAGGTTTCCATGTCTTCTTCAGGCAGAAGGCTTTCGCTCAGCCTCCACAATTGATTCTCGACTTTTTTGTTGCCAGTCCATCCGTCAACGCCAAACATGCGGGTGAGTACACGCTTAACATTCCCATCCAGGATGGCACGGCGTTCCCCGTAGACAAAAGCACTGATTGCCGCAGCGGTGGAAGGCCCAATTCCAGGAAGGGCAACAATTTGATCAAAATCCCGAGGGAAGGCACCTGCATGTTTCTCGGCGATCACCCTTGCAGCACGATGCAGGTTGCGGCCACGTGCGTAATAACCCAGGCCCGCCCAGCAAGCGAGAACTTCCTCTTCTTTTGCCTGGGCAAGTGCGGCCAGAACCGGAAATCGCACCATGAAGCGTTCAAAATAGGGAATGACTGTTCCCACCTGTGTCTGCTGCAACATGATTTCCGAGACCCACACGCGATAGGGGTCACGGTTGAGCTGCCAAGGCAGGTCATGCCGCCCATTGATGCGTTGCCACTCGATAAGCCGCTGGGAAAAGTTCATGTTGCCATGCTACCAAATCAAGCAGGTCTTCAAGGCCACAAAAAGCAACAAAATAAAAACGGGCCACTCGGGCCCGTTTTGTAGCCAGTTTGGTGAAGATTTACCCACCCATGACGCGCTGCTTGAAAAAGGATAGCAGCTTTCCAAATGCAGACTCGGTCGCCGAATCGCTCGCAATGAGAATGGCCTGTCCGCTACGCATTTTGTCCGCCAGTCTTTGTGGGCTGATGGAAAACATGTTGTGGCCATTCAAATCAGAGAAAAGATAATTGCCTTTCAAGCCACTGACCCAAACGACCTGAACCCAGTTTCGTGTTCCATCGGCATGCCTGAATTCAAGCTTGGAACCCTTTTCAAGAGTTTTTGCACAAAGGCTGTACTCGTCCTCGATTTCGGGCAGGGGTTCGTTATATCTTCCATCCCCGGAATCAATGTCTTCGGTTTCGTCCGACTCGTCTTCCGGCAAATCATCCAGAAGCGTTTCGGCTTCTGGCAAGGGAACACTAAGGGCGGTTGGGCGTACTGCATTGGCATGCAGAGTTACCAGTCCGGCAAAGAATTTCTCAATCCCTTCAGAGGGCATGCCAGCCTCTTCCACCCCCTCACGCAAGCGTTTCAGCAGGCCGGGAAGAATCCTCACCATCATCAGGCGGCTGTCCATGTCGGTTTTGGGCTGTACGCTCCAAAGCAGCTCGCGCATCGTTTCTATATGTGCGGACAGATGCGGAGAAGTTTCGCCTTCCTCGACATATTCACGAATTAGCAAGGGGGCCCAGTTGTCCCTCAGGAACAGTGCAATCGTTTCCGGCGCTGGCTGCTCTGCCAGGGCCCGGCGGACATGGTCACGAATTACAGTTTCCGCCATCTCGGCACGTTCTGCCCGCTGCATTTCGGCAACGTTGTCAGCCATGCCGGCTTCCAGTTCCTGCTCGCGTTTGGCTTGCAGCTCACTCAACGCCTCAAATGCCTGCCCGAATACGCTGGCATCCTGGTCAAACTCGTTGACGATTTTCTGGATAACCGCTTCCACTTCCACTTGCAGCGGATCAGCCTCTTCACCCTGCTGGGCAGGCTGAACCGCAAGGGATGCAATCAAATCCAGTACTTGACGAGCCGGATGTTCGCGTTGCGTAAAAAACGACCGGTCTAGAATGGCAATCTTGAGAACGGGTACTTGCAGTTGAGCAATCAACTGTTTGAGGTGTTCCGGTATGGCCTGATCTTCAAACAAATAATCGAACAACATCGCCACGGCATCGATCATGACCGTTTCGATCTTGCTTGCAGAAAGCATGGCCGGGCTTTGCTGCAATTCGCGAACAACGTTCGAAATTCCGCCCGCAAGCGAACTGCGCAAGTCTATCGTCACCCCGCCGGGGAGATCCAATGCCCCAACCTGAAGGCGATTGAGCGCCTCAAGCATGCTGATTCCAAGCAATGCAGCGCCTGATCCTGCTCCAGCGCCAGCAACGCCGCCCGCTCCAACCCCTCCGGCGGCGCCGGGCCCACCGGCCATCTGCTCAAACAGATTCATCAACTCGGTCTGTTCAGGCTGGCGTGGTTTTGCTCTGGCGGCCTGTTCGGGACGGGAACGTATGCCAGCCTTGAAGTCGGGAAGAATGCCCTTGGCAAGAAGGAAACGGTTGATTTCCTGATAGATGGGTGGCAACTCTGGATAAAGGACCAAATCAAACTGGTTGAGTAGAACAAGTTGAATTTTTTGCTCTATCTTCAGCTTTGTCATCCCGTCCAACAGGGATTCACACAACAGCTTGGGCCCAAGGGGATTCTCATCCGAGGGCAATGAAGTCCGCCCAAGCAATACTCCCAAACGCGCATCCAGACCAACCAGCTCTTCGGCACAGTTGAAACGCAGGCGTGAACTCGATTTATTGACCGCGAGGGTTACCTCATAATCGGTATCGTCCATCAAGGAAAGTTCGGGTACCGCTCCTTCAGCTTGACCGAAGGTTTCCCCCCACTCTGCACTGATTGCCTCAATCAAGGCTTGCTTGCAGGCCTGAAAGAGTTCCGCACCTTGCCTGTTGACAAGGCCCATGGCCTGAAAATAGTAATCACGAGCTTCAACCAAAGGAGAATGATCGGCCAGTCCAAGCAGGCTGCGTTCCATGGCTTCGACCTGGGAGGAGAGTTCCCGGGTAACACCGGCCGCGAGCATATCTCGGCACTCATGCAAAAGCTTGAGATGCTCGACACTTATCGAGTTGCGGCGATTCTTGCTGTAATCACTTAAATTAACGATGCCGCTATCGGACATTTTCTTCTCCTTGGCATACCCCTTGGGAATATCTCGCCCACCGGAAAGCCAAGAAATGTGGCTAGAGACTCAGGTTGTGTAGTCAACGACCTGCTGTCATCCGGCGATCCCGCTATCTGGCATGAACACCTCCAGACCGGAAATTTTGCGTCCCCGCCTCACGACGGGTTTGCCCTTGGTCAGATGCATTCCGGGAGGCTGATCAGCCCATTCCCTGATATTTACCATTACGGATATTGTCCATAAAACTTAAGCAGTTAGCCTTTCACAAGCTCATTCCGACGAAAGGCAATCTTTTCCAAATGAAAGGGTGCGCTGGAGCGGGCGAAGGGAGTCGAACCCTCTTCATCAGCTTGGGAAGCTGAGGTAATGCCGTTATACGACGCCCGCATGGTAAAATTTAACAATTAATGAAACATTAATTCTTGGATTGCATCTTACTGCAATTTTAACGTCAAATGGAAGCATTATCCCTGACGATTAATGGCGAAAGCCGTACGTTCGAATCACCTTTGACCGTGTCAAATCTGATCGCCGTATTGGGTTTTGCTGGCAAGCGTGTAGCAATAGAGCGCAACGGAGAAATTGTGCCGCGCAGCCAGCATGGTGAAACCCGACTGGATGACGGGGATAAACTTGAAATTGTGGTCGCCGTGGGCGGCGGCTGATCTGGAAAACTATGGATCAACTGGTTATCGCAGGAAAGGCCTATTCCTCACGTTTATTGGTAGGAACAGGCAAATACAAGGACTTTGACGAAACCCGTCTCGCCGTTGAGGCAAGTGGTGCCGAGATCGTCACTGTCGCCATTCGCCGCACCAATATTGGCCAGGAGGCTGGCCAACCTTCTTTGCTGGACGCACTGCCGCCGTCAAAGTACACCTATTTGCCAAATACCGCCGGCTGCTACACCGCGGACGATGCAATTCGTACCTTGCGTCTGGCACGGGAACTGTTGGACGGCCATAGCCTGGTCAAACTGGAAGTGCTGGGTGATCCCCAAAGCCTGTATCCAAATGTCGTGGAAACCATCAAGGCAGCCGAAGTCCTGATCAAGGACGGCTTTCAGGTCATGGTTTACACCTCGGACGATCCCATCATCGCAAGGCAGCTTGAAGACATTGGTTGTGTGGCGATCATGCCGCTTGCCTCGCTCATTGGTTCCGGCATGGGCATACTCAACCCCTGGAACCTGCAAATCATCATCGATCGCATCAAAGTGCCAGTGGTGGTGGATGCTGGCGTGGGTACCGCTTCGGATGCCGCTATTGCCATGGAACTCGGCTGTGATGCCGTATTGATGAATACCGCGATTGCCGGATCACAAAACCCCGTTCTCATGGCCGAAGCCATGAGGCAAGCGGTGGATGCTGGCCGCAAGGCCTACCTGGCCGGGCGCATGCCGAAAAAAATATACACCGCAAGTCCCAGCAGCCCGACTTCCGGACTCATCGGCTCCTGAGAATCTTGGAGACCCCAGAACAAGACGCGCCCCAGCGGCGCATTCGAAGTTATGTCCTGCGCCAGGGCCGCATGTCTGATGCCCAGCGCCGAGCCTACGAAGACGGCATGGCGCATTGTGGGGTTGCATACAACTCGGCCAAGCTGGATTTCGAAAAAACGTTTGCACGCAAAGCGCCAGTCATACTCGAAATCGGTTTCGGCATGGGCAAGACTACAGCCGACATCGCCGAAGCGCATCCGGAAATGAATTATCTCGGCGTGGAAGTGCATACGCCCGGTGTAGGCAGTCTGCTCAAGGAAATCCAACTGCGGAACTTGTCCAACATACGCATAATCCAGCACGACGCCGTGGAAGTGCTCACGCACATGATCCCGGACAATTCTTTAGCCGGCATCCACGTATATTTTCCTGATCCCTGGCCAAAAAAACGCCACCATAAACGCAGGCTTCTCCAGCCAGTCCTGGTTGAGCTGCTTGCGCAAAAACTGGCGACTGGCGGCTACCTGCATTGCGCCACCGACTGGGAAGAATACGCCATGCAAATGCTTGAGGTCCTGTCCGGCGAGGCATTACTGGAAAACACAGTAGACGACTTTGCCCCGCGGCCAGATTGGCGCCCCGTTACAAAGTTTGAGCAGCGCGGCCTAAAGCTGGGGCATGGTGTGTGGGACTTGCTGTTTGAAAAACGCTAGTCGATAGCGCTGTAGCGAACTTCCAGAATTTCCAGCTCTCTTCTGCCTGCGGGTGTCATCAGAGAAACAATATCGCCCTCTCTTGCTTTAAGCAGTGTGCGTGCCATCGGCGACACCCAGGAGATTCGATTCTTCGAAGGCTCGGCCTCGTCAATGCCAACAATGGCGTACTTGGCTTCGACACCCAGATCGTCCATCACAGAGACCGTGGCACCAAAAAACACCCGGTCGGTTTCCTCCCGGACTGCCGGGTCGACCACTTCAGCATTTTCCAGTCGTTTCCCTAGATAACGAAGGCGACGATCGATTTCGCGCAGCCGTTTCTTGCCATAGATGTAATCACCGTTTTCCGAACGGTCGCCGTTGCTGGCAGCCCAGGCAACGGTTTCCACCAGCCGGGGACGTTCGACTTTCCAGAGCTGATCAAATTCGGCCTTCAGGCGCGCATGGCCTGCAGGTGTCATGTAGTTCTTGACCCCTGATGGCAATGTATTTCCGCTTGCGCCTTCCTCATCGTCTTCTTCAGATGCGGCGTCAGCCTCACGTGTAAAAGCCTTGCTCATGTTTAAACCAATGGAAGCTATTTCGCGTTTTGTCGCAGAAACTGGTCGAGGATGCGTAATCTGGCCAGGCTGTCGTTCATTTCCAGTAGATCCTGTTTCACCTTGAGTTTGAACGGAAGCAGTTCGGACAACCTGTATCCAACCCAAACAGCATCCTCATAATGGACCTCTTCCGGCTCGATTTGGTTGTCTGACAGGAGGTGCTTCAATACTTCGCCACACAGGCGGAGGTCAACGGGTATCTTGCATGGGGATTCAATAGTCATGCGGTCGATTGCGGCCATCAGCAAACCGTTAGAGCTCGTTTCCTGGCTTCTTATTACAAAACGACCCAAACCCTCAACGACCACATGGAAGATCCCCGTCTGAGGCATGTCCCACTCTATGATTTTTACTTCCGTACCAACTTCATGTGGAACCGCCGGCTCTCCCACTTCGCCGCCTTCTCTAATTGCGCACAGGCCGAAGGTAGTATTGTCGGCAATGCAACTCTTCACCAAGTCAAGNNTAGCGCTGCTCAAAAATTTTCAGCGAAAGCCTTCCTCCCGGGAAGAGCGCAGTTGAAACCGGAAACAGCGGTAAAACCCGGTTTTCCGGGGTAAACAATTTACTGATTTTTTTAAACATGAAACCTTATCTTGTCTCGCCCCAACGAGGGATTAGTTCAGTGTAGATGCCCAACTGGTCAAGAATTCGAGCGACGATAAAATCCACCAGGTCTTCAATACGCTGCGGGTGATGATAAAAGCCCGGATTGGCGGGCAGAATAGTGACGCCAAGCTTTGCCAATTTGAGCATGTTTTCAAGGTGCAGTGCTGAAAAAGGCGTTTCGCGCGGCACCAGGATGAGCTTGCGATTTTCCTTGATCATCACATCTGCCGCACGCTCTATGAGATTGTCGGAAAGTCCGTGAGCAATGGCAGCCAATGTTCCCATTGAACAGGGACAAACAATCATTGCCTCGCTGGCACCGGTACCCGAGGCAATAGGCGCAAACCAGTCCTCGCGACCGTACACACTCAATTTGTCATCAACAACCGAGAAACGTTCACGCAACCAGGCTTCTAGATCTGCAGGGCGTGCGGGCAGCGTGAAACCCATTTCCTGAGTTGCCACAACATGTGCAGCCTGTGATGTCAGGACTTGCACATGCCTTCCATCTGCCAGCAGGCATTCCAGCAAGCGCAGCCCGTACGTCAAACCGGATGCTCCGGTCAATGCAAGAGTAATCGTTTTATCAGGCATTGGCCGATTGTGCGCCCGTCACATCGTCTTTCGCAACAAGCCTGGCGACAATCAAACCGTTCACTGTTCCAAAGATAAGCGCAGCAAGGGCAAATACGGGCATCAATAATGTGATGTCCACCTCTGGGAAAAGCCATATCTTGGCCAGAGATAATTGGCCGATGATATGGGCGAATGCCATCAATACCGAAACGGACACCGCACCAAATAGCCGTACCGGCAAGAAGCGGCTGCATGAAAGAATGCAGAGGCTGCCCAAAGCTCCGGCAGTCGCCAACCAGAAGCCTGGCGACAAGAAAGTTCCCAATAAGAGACTTCCAGCCAAAAGGCGCAGAAGCATGACCCAGGCAGCGGCCCCGAACCCGTTCTGCATCATCACCAGCAGAATCACGATGTTCGCCAAACCTGGTTTTACTCCTGGCAGGGGGCTTGGTATAGCGGCTTCTGCCAACGTCAGGCCAATCGCTACTGCAGCCATGCCGGCAATATGACGATCTTCAGGCGTGACGGCCAAACGAATTTCACTCATCTCATTAATACGTGATTGAATCGAACGGTCTGGTTGTGCCATCGATTTCCAGGCTGACCTGATTGGCCAAACACAGCGCAGCTTCGCCTGCATGACTTACCCATCCCTGTTTGACGCAGACTTGCAGGGGGCCAGGGTCACTTGCCACGCGTGCCCTTCCATGGCGCACTTCGATCCTGCTAAAACCAAGCCTCCCCAGAACCTCATAATCACCATCACGTTTGAGTGTTGCTCGCACCTTTACTACACCATGCGCACGCACAATGACGGCATCCCCCATTGGTTTAAGCCATGCATTGAAGAAAAGTGCTGCAGTAAAAAGGCCCGCGATGGCGAGCACGAATATGTCCCCTGATTTTGAATAGGACTTAAGCAAGTTCACGGTGTCGAACCAGTACCTGCTCGCTGTCACGAAAATTCTTGGCAAGCGCTTCGACAAAATAGACGGAACGATGCTGACCACCAGTACAACCGACTGACACGGTCAAATAGGCACGATTGTCACGAATGAAGCATGGCAGCCAATCCCCAATAAACCGGCGCATGTCAGCCAGCATTTTCATGGCATCTGGGCTGGCCTCAATATACGCACGAACAGCCTCATCCTTGCCCGAGAGCGGCCTAAGTTCCGGAACGTAATGAGGGTTGGGAAGACAGCGAACGTCAAAAACCATGTCGGCATCCAACGGAATGCCGTGCTTGTAGCCAAAAGACTGAAAGAGCAAGGTAATACGCGAGCGATCCTGCTCAATCAAATCCCTGATCCACAAACACAGGGCACTTGGTGCCAAATCGCTTGTATCGATACGATGTGCATACGGGATGACATCAACAAGCTTGTCACGCTCTAGGTCAATTGCCTCCGCAAGGGAAACGACGTCGGAGGACAGTGGGTGCTTGCGTCTCGTTTCGGAGAATCGTTTAACCAGGGTCGGAGTTTTCGCTTCCAGGAAAATCACGCGAACATCGAACCCGCCCGTCTTTAGTTTTTCCACCAAAGCCGGAAAACCCGAGAAATCTTCACCACCCCGGGCATCCACCGCTATGCCGATTCTTTTCTGGCCTGCCCTGGCCAGATGCTGAACAACCTCCTCCACCAGCGAGAGCGGAAGGTTGTCTATGCAGTAGTAACCCGAATCTTCCAGGACAGCGCTGGCAATGCTTTTACCTGAACCCGACAGGCCAGACACCAGTACCAGCTGTATCATGATTCCTCGTTCATGAATGCTTGCTGACGCTCGATCAGCTCTGCAGCAGGATCAATACCACGACTTTTAAGGATATGGTTGCGCACCGCAACCTCAAGAAGCACGGCCAGGTTCCGCCCTGCCGCAACCGGTATTCTCACGGTGGAGACTTCCACATCGAGAATGCTGGTTCTGGAAGCATCCATGTCCAGACGGTTTAATTCTTCAGACTTGTCGCTTGGCTTGACGAGTTGAACAATGATCTTGAGATTCTTTTTCTGCTTGACTGCCGTTTCCCCAAACAGAGAACGCATGTTGAGTATCCCCAGCCCGCGCACCTCGAGAAAGTCTCTCAACATTACAGGGCAAGTTCCCTCCAGCGTATCTGGCGCAACATGTCGCAATTCGACCGCATCGTCCGCAATCAGACGATGCCCTCGAGTAACCAGTTCGAGGGCCAACTCGCTCTTGCCAACGGCAGCCTCGCCCTGGATCAAAACACCAACACCGTTTACCTCCATGAAGACACCATGCACGATCGTTGTTTCCGCCAGGTTCTGCATCAGGTAATGGGACAAATGCGCAACGACCGATGGACTTGAATGGGAAGAAACAAATAGAGGCGTGCCTGTTTTTGCAGCGGTTTCGGTGAGCACGCCAGGCGGCTCTTCGTTATCAGCCACCACAACTGCAGCCAACTCGGTAGAGAACAAATGATGCAGCGCCTCTTCCAGAGCATCCGGGCTAAGTTTTCGCAGATAATCCATTTCCGGGCTACCCAGCACCTGCACCCTGTTCGGGTGAACCAGATTCAAGTGGCCTATTGGAGCCAGGTTGGTTTTGTGGAGCGATTCAGAAGTAAGCGATCGTCTGCCGCCATCCTGGCCGGCAAGCCAGTTCAAATCCAGTGCATCGACATTGTCACGAAACAGCTTGTCAACCGTAACAATACTCAGGGCATCCATGTTGTCAGGAGTTCGAACAAGTTTTTGGGCTCAGCGCTAAGCAGGCTTTCACGTACCGCTTCATCGCCCAGCATCTGGGCAAGCTCCCCCAATATCTGCAAATGCTCTTCATTTGCATGATGTGGAACAAGCAGAACAAAACAAAGATTGATTGGAAGGCCATCCGGCGAATCAAATTCGAGGGGCGGTTTGATCCGGTAAAAAGCACCAGCCGCAGAATCCAGGCCTTTGATTCGCCCGTGCGGGATAGCGACGCCGTAACCAAGCGCGGTAGATCCCAGGCGCTCGCGATCGAAAAGGCTGTCAAATACATCCTGCCTTTTTAGGCCTTTCAAATTCTCAAACAACCCGGCAGCATGTTCAAACAGCTTCTTCTTGCTGGAGAAGCCCTGGTCAGAAATGATGCTGTCAGTGCTAAGTAACGGCGCTATGAGGTTCATATTAGTGCCCGCGCAGGAAGAATTCCCGCACGGGCAGATAGATTATATTCCAGAGAGCTGCCGCTTGGCTGAACCGCCATCTGGATGGTGATCACTGCTTTTCTCTTTGTGCTTGACGATTTGACGGTCCAGCTTGTCGGCCATCATGTCAATCGCTGCATACATGTTGCCATCTTCCGCATGTGCATGAAAATCTCGACCGCTTACATGCAGATTAACCTCTACTTTGTGTATCAGCTTTTCAACCTGCATGATTATCGAAGCATCGATCACATGGTCAAAATGTCGCTTTATTCGATCTAGTTTTTCGGCAACATAATCTCGTATGGCCGGAGTGATTTCTAGATGATGGCCGGAAATATTAAGGTTCATGGCAACTCCTGAGTATCAGACAAAAAACCCCGGCCTCCGCAGGGTCGGGGGAATTTCTAAGTGGATGGATAAAAGGGACACACAACTCTAAATTAGGGGTATTCGGACTTTTTTTCAAGAGGCACGCCAATACTGCACCTAAGCGGATTTTCGCATATTGGCAGTTGGTATGTGGAGGGATTCCCGATACTTCGCTACTGTCCGACGCGCCACCACAATTCCCTGCTGGGCAAGAATTTCCGCAATTTGCCCATCGGAAAGCGGCTTCTTTGGCTCTTCAGCGCCCACCAGTTGCTTGATCAGGGCACGAATGGCTGTGGAAGAACAAACGCCTCCCGCTTCCGTGGCAACATGGCTTCCAAAGAAGTACTTCAACTCATAAAGTCCGCGCGGAGTCATCATGTATTTTTGAGTAGTGACCCTGGAAATGGTCGACTCATGCAAATCAACTGCTTCGGCAATCTCCCTCAATACCAGCGGCCGCATGGCCACCTCGCCATGCTCAAAGAAGTTCCTCTGCCGGTCAACAATTGCCTGTGAAACCCGCAATATGGTGTCAAATCGCTGCTGAACATTTTTGATCAGCCACTTTGCTTCCTGTAGCTGATTGGCTAGTTGGCCGCCGGTATCACGATGACGCGCAAGAATGTCTGCATAGAGCCGGTTGATGCGAAGTTTTGGCATGGCGTCAGGATTAAGGCTTGCAAGCCATGCACCCTTGTGTTTTCTGACATATACGTCCGGTATTACGTATTGGCTCTCAACGGCTTCAAATTGGGCACCGGGTTTAGGATTCAACCTTAGAATGATTTGCCTGGCTGAGCGTAATTCCGCATCGTCGATATGCAAGGCCTTTTTGAGCTTGCCCACATCACGGGCAGCCAGCATGTCAAGAAAACCATCACAAATCCTCAGCGCCAGATCCCGGGCTGGCGTCTGGTCAGGCAACCCCTTGATTTGCAGACTCAGGCATTCCCCAAGGTTTCTTGCCCCGACCCCCAGTGGATCGAGGTTCTGCAAATGCCTGAGCGCGGTATTCATTTCCTCAATCTCAATTTCCGGATCGGCCGTCAGACTTGCGGCAATCTCATCCAGACTCTGTTCAAGGTAGCCGTCTTCATCTAACGCTTCGACCAGAGCGCTAACCAGCATTCGGTCACGCATTGGCAATGACAGCAAGGAAACCTGCTCAAGCAGATATTCACGAAGGGAGGCAGAGGCTGCCGGTGTTTGCGGCTCGACATCATCTTCAGTTTCCCCGCCGCCACTACTGTAATCAGACCAATCCTGANNGAAGGCAAGGATTCTTCGCCGGCGGACTCTGTATTACGCACCGCATCGCCACTCTCGGATTCGCGTTCGAGCAGAGGGTTATCCTGCAAAATCTGTTCAATTTCCTGGTTTAGTTCCAGCGTCGACAACTGCAGCAAACGGATGGATTGCTGCAGTTGCGGGGTCAACGTTAGTTGTTGACCGAACTTGAGTTGAAGATGATGTTTCATGCAAATAAATTCGGACAAAAGCCGGACCGCTTTAGGGTCTTGTCAAGCACAAACCCGGTTAAGCGGAATAGGGAAAGTGATCGGGTTGCAGGTGGAAGGGAAAATACCGTCAGGGCTAAAGCTTGAAGTGTTCGCCCAAATAAACCTTGCGCACCGTTTCGTCGTGAATAATCTCTTCAGGCTTTCCGGAAGCCAGCACACTTCCTTCATTGATGATATAGGCCCGATCGCAAATGCCAAGTGTTTCTCGTACATTATGGTCTGTAATCAGCACACCAATGTCGCGCTCGACCAAAAATCGGATCAGTTTCTGAATGTCCAGCACGGCGATGGGATCAATGCCGGCAAAAGGCTCATCAAGCAAAATGAAGCGAGGGTTCATGGCCAAGGCGCGTGCTATTTCGACTCGCCTGCGTTCGCCCCCGGAAAGGCTCATCGCAGACGCATCGCGCAAATGCCCTACGTGAAGATCTTCAAGCAAGTTGTTTAGATGTTCTTCAACACCTGCCTCATCGTAGCCTTTAAGTTGAAGTACGGCACGCACATTATCGGCAACACTCATCTTTCGAAAAATCGAGGGTTCCTGCGGCAAATAGGACAACCCAAGGCGCGCGCGCATGTGGATGGGCATATGCGTCAGGTCATGGCCATCCAGTTGAATCGATCCACCATCAGCGGGAACCAGTCCGACAATCATGTAAAAGCAGGTTGTCTTGCCGGCACCATTGGGCCCAAGCAATCCAACAACCTCGCCGCTGCCAACATGCAGTGACACGTCCTGAACAACGGTCCGCTGTTTGTAAGTTTTTTGCAGGTGTTCTGCGACCAGTTGCTTCATGGCTTTGGCTGCGTATTGCTCTTATCCTGGCCATCTTTTTGTTTTGGCCTAATAATGACCCGTACTCGACTACTCGGGCCTGTGGCACCCTGCTGGCCCACCACCTTGTAGAACTCTGTCTTGGCATCATAGGTAATCTGTGAGCCGCGAATTTCATCCCCGCCTTTGCGCAGGCGCGCGTCACCAATCAGGCGCAGCATGCTTTGCACATTGTCATATTCGATCTGACTGGCGAAACCCTCAATGTACTCGTCCACTCCGTCACGCTTCTGCCTGAAACTGACCGGCGTACCTTTGGCAGACACATTTTGCAGACCATTATCGTTTTGCTTTGCCTCAACATGATCCGCCCGGAGCATCAACGTACCTTGCATGAGCAAAACATTACCCTCGAAAACACTGAGCTTTTTGATGTCATCCAGCGTCACATTGTCTGCTTCAAGATGCACGGGCTTTTCCCGATCAGCCTTTTCCGCCAGGACGGGCAAAGAGAGCCCAACAATGATGGGGATGAGCAGTAATTTAAGTACGTCTGGCATTTTGGTATTCAACTTTGACACGACCCTTGAGTTTAAGGACTCGACTATTTGCGAACAAGTGCAATCCGTTTGCTGTGACTTGCATGCCTGGCTGACGAATGATCACAGGTTCCTGCGTATGCGCCTCGCTCTTTTGCGTCAAAACCTCAAGGTTGGAAGTCTGCATGGACATTTCGGCCCTGTCTCGCAGACCCGGACGTAACACATTGACCTGCCCTGTAAAAACGACCTTGTCGCCGTCGGGGCTGACACTTGCCTTGCTTGAGGAAATTTGCATTTCCCCTTGGCTTGGATGGATGTGAGTAAATTTTGGCTTATCTAGCAACGTAAGTTTGCTATTCGTGAAATGGCTGAGTTTGTCTGCCGCCAACTGGTAACGGGGGGTACCCGTGACATCAGTACTTACTGCCAGAAAGTTCTCGACAATTGAGTCCGGCTCTTTGAGGTTTACACCGTTATGCCCTCCTGCCTCCCTGACGCTTTGATCTATCCAGAAACTGAGCGCCGCCAGCATTGCAAGAATAGCCACGGGAAGCCAGAGGGACAGTTTGTCTGTCATGACAGGTAAAGTGCCATTTGCGCATCAAAAGTACCCTGAGCACGCATAATGAATTCACAAGCTTCACGGACTGCCCCACGCCCTCCTTCCCGCTTGGTTATGAAATGCGAATGGGCCTTGACCAGATCAGGGGCTGCCGGTACCGCAATCGCCAGGCCTGCACGCCTCATTACGGGCAAATCGACAACATCGTCACCCATATAGGCTGTTTGTTCTGGCTTGAGATCGAGGTCTCCCAAGAGTTGACGATAAACCATTAACTTGTCGTGTGCCCCCTGATGAAGATGAGTAATCCCAAGGTTGCGCGCCCTATGTATAACAAGCTGTGACTGGCGACCAGTGATAATACCGAGTTCAACCCCGGTGCTTTTCAGCATTTTCAGGCCATGCCCATCGAGCGAATTGAACCCCTTGTACTCCTGTCCATCATCTCCCAGGAACAGCGTTCCATCGGTCATGATGCCATCAACATCAAAAATGATGAGTTTGATCGCGCGTGCCCGCTCAACTGCATCCTGCGTCATACCACACCCGCCTTGAGAAGATCATGCATGTTCAGGGCGCCAACCAACTTCTGATCTTCATCCACAACCAGTAGACCGTTAATTTTCATATCCTGCATTTTCTCAACCGCCTCGACCGCCAACTGATCGGGGCCAATGAATTTGGGGGATTTAGTCATCAAGTCGGCAAGTTTTGCCGTATGTACATCAAGGGGTTTTTCAAGGGCGCGCCGGAGATCTCCGTCAGTAAAAATCCCAGCCAGTCTGCCAGCATCATCAATTGCCGCAGTCATACCCAGCCCCTTGCGCGTCATTTCCAGCAATGCCTCTTTAATCGAGGCTTCCAGCTTCACAATCGGCAAGGCGCTGCCGCTATGCATGACATCACGAACATGTACCAGCAATCTGCGGCCCAGGCTGCCACCTGGATGGGTGCGAGCGAAATCCTCCGCGGTAAATCCACGCGCATCTAGAAGCGCTACTGCCAGCGCATCGCCAAGCGCCAGTGCTGCTGTCGTGCTGGCTGTCGGCGCCAGATTATGCGGACAGGCCTCTTTGCCCACCGACGCATTCAAGTGCGCATCAGACTCACGGGCCAAGGTTGATGCGGGATTCCCACTCATTCCGATCAGCTTGGCACCTCTTCTCTTGATTAATGGCAATATCGTGGTGATTTCCGCGCTTTCACCCGAATTTGAAAGTGCGATCACCACATCATCCTGCGAGATCATACCCAGATCGCCATGGCTGGCCTCAGCGGGATGCACAAAAAATGCTGCTGTGCCGGTACTGGCGAGTGTTGCAGCAATCTTGCGTGCGATATGCCCAGATTTGCCCATGCCCATCACAACCACCCTGCCCTTGCTGTTCAGGACAATTGATAAGGCCGCTACGAACTGATCATCTATTTGGTCTGCAAGACGGCGAACAGCATCCGCCTCGATGTGTATGACCTGTCGAGCGAGCGCAATGGAACGTGAAGAATCTGATGAATTCATGTTTTCGTAAGTATACTAGGGAACCAACATTTAAAGCCCATGCATACCACCCTAGAATCCGTTCTCGTCATTCTGGCCGCATCTGTGGTTGTGGCAGCCATCGCACGTGCATTCAAGTTGCCGACCATGCTTGGATATCTGCTTTCCGGCATTGTCATCGGCCCTTATTCCCTTGGATGGATACCAGACACACCACAGACTCGCTATCTGGCCGAGTTTGGCGTGGTTTTTCTGATGTTTTCCGTAGGCCTGGAATTCAGCCTTCCCCGCATGATTGCAATGCGTGGCACCGTATTCGGGTTTGGCGGTGCTCAGGTGGCCATTTCCATTGCTGCAACAATTTGTCTGGCTGTCGTGATGGGTCTTTCCCTGCCTGCCGGGGTAGCATTGGGCGGCGCTCTAGCCATGTCGTCTACTGCGATTGTTTCCAAGCTGTTGGCCGAGCGAGTCGAATTACAGTCCCCGCATGGTCGCCTTGCAATGGGCGCACTACTGTTCCAGGACCTCGCCGTTGTTCCATTGCTAATTCTGATACCGGCATTTGCCAAACCTGCGGCATCGCTGCCGCTTGAATTGCTGTCCGCGCTGGTCAAGGCAGCGGTGGTTTTGTTCGTCCTGCTTTTCTTTGGGCAAAAGCTCATGCGCGCCTGGTTTCATCGAATTGCGGAAACCAAATCATCAGAACT
>DKAU01000151.1 GCA_002450925.1 Thiobacillus sp. UBA6918
TGAGAATCACATTGTTGGCCAACAATGTGATTCTCATTTCTGCGCTGGGCTCGGTGCTGCTCGGTACGCTGTATCCGCTGCTGATGGATGCAATGGGGCTGGGAAAAATTTCAGTCGGCCCACCCTACTTCAATTCCGTATTCGTGCCGCTGATTTCACCCGTCCTGTTCCTGATGGCGGTTGGCCCGCTCGCGCGCTGGAAAGAGGCCAGCCTTCCGGACATGGTTACGCGCCTCAAGTGGGCACTGCTTATATCAGTCGCCACCGGTCTGCTGCTGCCTTTGACTCTGGAAGGATACAAACCCTGGGCTGCACTTGGTTTGTTCCTGGCAACGTGGATCGCTTTGTCCGTTTTTGTCGGATTTGCCGAAAGGCTCAAGCCGGGCCAAGGTTCTTTGCTGGAAAAATTGTCAAGGCTGCCGCGCGGTTTCTGGGGCATGCAGCTCGCCCATCTTGGCATGGCGATTGGTGTTGCCGGGATTTCCGTCGTGGCCAATTACACCAGCGAACGCGATGTGCGCATGGAGGTGGACAGCTATGCCGAGATGGCGGGCTACACCTTCGTCTTCCATGGCACCAAGGTCACCGACGGCCCTAACTATCGCGCAGACACCGCTACGCTGGATGTACAGCGCAATGGCAAAACCATTGCAACCCTGCATCCTGAGAAACGTATCTACAATGCGTCGGGCATGCCAATGACCGAGGCATCCATCCACCCGACGATATTCCGCGACCTTTATGTTGCACTGGGTGAACCGATCGACATGAATGGCCGGATATGGATCGTGCGCCTGTTCTACAAACCTTTCATCAACTGGCTATGGCTTGGCGCCATGTTCATGCTGGTGGGCGGACTTATGGCAGCATCCGACAAGCGATACCGGATTGCGCTCAAACGCAACGAGGCGCCTGCCAATGTTGCCGCTCAGGGAGCATAAGTCATGAAACGCTGGTTGCCACTGGTCATTTTTCTGGTTCTGGTCGGATTTTTTGCCAAGGGACTTTTTCTTAATCCCCACGAAGTACCATCCCCGTTTATTGGCCGTACCGCACCTGCCTTCACGCTTCCTTTAGCGGGAAATGCGAATGCCAGTTTCAGCCCATCCGACATGAAGGGAAAAGTCTGGATACTGAACGTATGGGCGCCATGGTGTTCAGCCTGCCGGCAGGAACATGGCTACCTGATGCAACTCGCTCAAACGGGTGCCGTTCAGATAGTGGGCCTGAACTGGAAGGATGCCGATCGTGAAGCCGCATCACTCCTTACTCGAATTGGCAGTCCTTACATTGCCGTGCCTGACGACCTGGATGGTCGGGTCGGCATCGACTATGGCGTAACCGGCACACCGGAAACCTACCTCATCGACCGGGAAGGCATCGTGCGCATGAAGCATATCGGCCCCATCGACGGCGAAGTGTGGATAAAAAAATTCGAACCCAAACTGAAGGAGTTGGGCGCATGAAAGTCTTTTTACTGATTCTTTTGGCCCTGCCGGTCGCCGCATTTTCTGCTGAGCAGACTGCCTCCCTGAAAGAAGCACTGCCGGTTTCAGATGAGCCCGCCATTGAGCAGCGCATGGTCAATCTGGCGGAAGACCTCCGCTGCCTGGTATGCCAGAACGAGTCGCTTGCCGGGTCACATGCGGAATTGGCAGAAGATCTCCGCAAGGAGATTCGCGAACAGATGAAGGCCGGAAAATCTGACAAGGAAGTCATCGACTACCTCACTAACCGTTACGGGGATTTCGTGCTTTACCGCCCCCCCTTAAAACCTGTCACCTATCTGCTCTGGTTCGGCCCGTTGCTGTTTCTTGGCATAGGTGGAAGCATCTGGTACGCCACACTCCGGCGTCGCCGCACCATGCAGTCCGCTGAAATAGACGAGCAAAAACTCGCGGTAGCCGCTCAACTCCTGGAAGAAAAAGAATGAACCCGTTCTGGACCGTCAGCCTGTTCTGGATTGCCGCGATTGTTTGCGTGGCCATTGCCCTCGCCTTTGTACTACCCGTATTGTTGCGTCCTCGCCGTCAAGGCAAACAACGCGCGAGGAGCGAAATCAACATCGCCGTGTATCGCGATCAGCTGAAGGAGATGGAGGCCGACAAGGAAAACGGCCTGCTTTCGGAAGAGCAATTCAAGGCCACAAAACTGGAACTTGAATCCAGACTTGCCGAGGATGCCTTGTCGGCTGAAGAAACGCCCAAAACCGTCTCAACCATCCATCGCACATTGGGATATGGTCTCGGTGTTTTGCTGACATCGGCTTCCTTTGGCCTCTATTTCTGGCTGGGCAACCCGATGTCGATGGTTTCAGCCACAGGAATGGAACCCGCCGCAGCCCATCCTGACATGAGCGCTTCTCAAGGCGATCATGATTTCCAGAAGATGATCGAGCGCGTGGAAGAAAAAATCCGCGCCAATCCCGACGATGGCAATGCCTGGGCATTGCTTGCCAAATCCTATGCTGCAACAAGCCAGTGGCCCCAGGCACTGCAGGCCTACGAAAAGGCAATTCAGTTTCTTCCCCATGACGCCTCAGTGCTATCAGGCTATGCCGAAGCACTGGCAATCAAGAACAACCGGTCGTTGAACGGAAAGGTCGTGAAATTGGTCAAGAAGGCACTGGAATCCGACCCGAATGACATCAAGGGGCTGGAACTGGCTGGCGTCATGGCCTTTCAGGACAAAAACTACGCGAAGGCTAGCAATTATTTCAAGCGCCTACATGCTCTGTTGCCTCCGGATTCCCAATATGCTCAGGACATTTTGGGCGCACAGAAAAAGGCCGACAGTTTCCTGGAGAAAAACGGAACAACTGAAACAGCCAACCCTGCAATGGAACCCCCCGCCGGCAAACCAACCGGGAATGCCTCTGTCGCCACAATCAAGGGAATTGTCGATATTGCGCCTGAACTCAAATCCAGCCTCTCCGCCAATGATGTGCTGTTTGTTTTTGCGCGTTCACCCGGAGGAGGCCCGCCCGTGGCAGCCTTGCGCGCAAGCGCAAACCAGCTTCCTCTCGAATTTGAACTGAATGACTCCATGGCAATGAACCCGTCAAACAGCCTTTCGCAACAAAAAGAGGTCATGATTGTTGCCCGGATTTCAAAAACGGGCAGCGCGATAGGCCAAAGCGGCGACATGGAAGGCACGCAGTCCGGTGTGAAAGTTGGAACTGCCGGTTTGAAAATCCAGATTAACCAAGTCAAACCCTAGGCATTCCCGGTCCAGAGATCAGCTTTGTCTATCTGTTTGCCGAGACCATAAATCGAACCAATTTCAATTTTTGCTTTCCCAGTACAAAGATTGAAATGTGAGGTTTAAAATGGCTCTGAACACATGGACACCGTCAACCTGACCAACCACTTCCTGATCGCCATGCCCAACATGGTTGATCCCAATTTTTCCGGCACCCTGACCTATATTGCGGATCATGGAACGGAAGGCGCTTTGGGGGTGATCGTCAACCGCCCCATAGAACTGGAACTATCCGCCCTGTTCGATCAGATCGGCCTGAATTTGCCTGATGATCTCAAGGGTCAGATTGTCTATCTCGGCGGTCCGGTGCAGCAGGAACGCGGTTTCGTCCTGCATACCCCTACCGAACCCTACTCATCCACATTGAATGTGACTGAAGGGGTCAGCCTGACCACCTCCAAGGATGTACTTGAAGCCGTGTCAGAAGGTAAAGGCCCAACCAAGTTCATGGTATCGCTGGGCTATTCCGGCTGGGCAGCAGGCCAACTGGAAGACGAAATCGCCCAGAATGCCTGGCTTTCCGTTGAGGCCGACCCCCACGTCATTTTCGACCTGCCTGCAGAGGAGCGTCTCCCAGCAGCCATGCGCATGCTGGGTATAGATTTTTCCAATCTTTCCGACGAGGCCGGGCACGCTTGAGCCCCGGCACGAAAGTGCACAAATGAGCCAAGGTACCGTTCTGGCCTTCGATTACGGCCTCAAGCGAACAGGCGTGGCCTCGGGTGAACTGGAAATCGGCGTCGCCCACCCTCTCGCAACGATTCAGGCCGATTCACGGGCTGTGCGTTTTTCCGCCATCGACAAACTGATCAATGAATGGCAACCGGGCCTGCTGGTTGTCGGACTGCCACTTCATCCGGACGACGGCGAGCACGAAATGACACGGGCAGCTCGAAATTTTGCGGCTGGGCTGGAAGAGCGCTACAAGCTGCCGGTTTTTCTTCATGATGAACGCTATTCCAGCGTTGTTGCCGAGGATGAAATTCGTTCTGTAAAGAAGGCAGGGGTAAAATCAGGGCATTCCGTGGATGCACGGGCCGCCCAACTGATCCTGCAAGGTTTTTTTGATGAACGCGCCACTGCCTGAAGTCGCCAGTCTGCTCAAGAAGCTGGCCGATCTTATCCGACCCACCCTCACACCCGATACCGCTCTGGTCGGCATTCATACCGGCGGCGCATGGGTCGCCGCAGAATTGCACCGCATGCTTAAACCCGCGCTTCCACTAGGAACCCTGGACATTTCCTTCTACCGCGACGACTTCTCCCGCATTGGCCTGCACCCCCAGGTCAAGCCTTCGGCCATTCCCTTCGTGGTTGAAAACCAGCCCATCATCCTGATCGATGATGTGTTGCACACCGGGCGCACGGTACGTGCTGCCATGAACGAACTCTTCGATTATGGGCGCCCCAGCGCCATCAGCCTGGCGGTATTGGTGGACCGCGGCGGGCACGAACTTCCCATCCGACCGGATTTTTGCGGTTTGGCACTGGAAATTAACCCCCAACAGAACGTACAATTGCACCGCAATGAACAAGGCCAACTTTCGCTGACCATCGCCTGACATGGCAGACGGTTTGCAACTCACCCCCGATGGCCAGCTAAAACACCTGTTGACGCTGGATGGCCTGCCTTCCCGTATTCTTACCCAGATTCTCGACACTGCCGAAACCTTCATGGATGTCGGCGAACGTGACGTAAAAAAGGTACCCCTGCTTCGCGGCAAGGCCATCTTCAATCTGTTCTTCGAACCATCTACCCGGACCCGCACGACCTTTGATATTGCTGCCAAGCGTCTGTCAGCAGATGTAGTCACACTCAATATCGCTGCTTCGGCTCAATCCAAGGGCGAAACCGTGCTGGACACCGTAGCCAACCTGACGGCAATGCACGCCGACATGTTTGTTGTGCGACATTCCCAATCCGGTGCTGCGCATTTCATCGCCAGCCACGTCGCGCCGCACATCGCCGTGGTGAACGCTGGCGACGGCCGTCATGCCCACCCGACCCAGGGACTGCTCGATGTCTTCACCATTCGCCGTTTCAAGGGTGCCTTTCACAACCTGCGTGTCGCCATCATCGGCGACATCCTGCACTCGCGTGTGGCACGCTCGCAGATCCACGCGCTGACCACGCTAGGGGTACCGGAAGTGCGTGTGATCGCACCACGCACTCTCCTGCCCACGGATGTAGAACAGATGGGTGTGCACGTATACCACGACATCAAGGCTGGCCTGAAAGACGTTGATGTCATCATCATGCTGCGCCTGCAGAACGAGCGCATGAAAGGCGCATTGCTGCCCTCATCGCATGAATATTTCAAACAGTACGGACTGACTGCCGAAAAACTGGCCCTCGCCAAACCCGATGCCATCGTCATGCATCCCGGCCCCATGAACCGCGGCGTGGAAATTGATTCCGAAGTGGCCGATGGCGTGCAGTCGGTGATTCTGAAACAGGTCACCTACGGCATC
>DKAU01000056.1 GCA_002450925.1 Thiobacillus sp. UBA6918
GTACTCGTTCTTCATCATGTTCACAATCGGCATTACCAAAGGCCGCTGGAACACTATGGTGACCGAACTGCAGCAGTTCAAGGACGACTACGACAAGAACCAGCCGCTATGGCGTGTGCTGCCGGAGTTTGTGGCCAAGTTCCCTCGCTACGAGCGTATTGGCTTGAAGGATCTGTGCGACCAGATCCACGGTTTCTACAAATCGCATGACATCGCGAGGCTCACCACAGAAATGTACCTTTCTGACATGGAACCAGCCATGAAGCCATCCGATGCTTTTGCCAAGATGGCGCACCGGGAAATCGACAGGGTGGAAATAGACCAGCTTGAGGGCCGCGTCACGAGCGTGTTGCTCACGCCTTACCCGCCGGGGATTCCGTTGCTGATACCGGGCGAACGTTTCAACAAGACCATCGTGCGTTACCTGCAGTTTGCGCGCGAATTCAACGAGAAATTTCCCGGTTTTGAAACCGACATCCATGGACTGGTCAAGGAACAGACGCCGATGGGGGTGAAATACCATGTGGACTGCGTAAGGGCCTGATATCTATGTGCTTGTTTTCTTGACAGTTTGCGCGTAGAATTTTGCGCTTTCCTTGCTCCACCGTCGCGCAACGGGGGGCTTAATTAACCGAAAGGAGAACTATGCGCCACTACGAAATCGTCTTTATTGTGCATCCCGATCAAAGCGAGCAGGTTCCCGCCATGNNCAGGAAACCCTGGCCGAGCTTGAGCATGGCTTCAAGTTCAACGATGCCGTGCTGCGCCATCTCATCATCAACAAGGATGAAGCAGTGACCGGACCTTCTCCGATGATGAAGGAAGAAAAGGCCCGCTCAATGCTGGAAGGCGAAGCCAAGTCCGAGTCTGAAGGCGCTGCTGCCTGACTTGGATAACCGGCTCGTTCTAGACGGAGAGATCGCAAACCTGGAACCCCTGCGCTTCAACCCTGCCGGCATACCAATTGCCCGGGCAACGTTGAAGCACCAGTCGAAACAGTCAGGACAGTTGATGCAATGTGAACTGACTGTGGCAGCCCAGGGGGAAACCGCGAAAAAGCTGGCCAGCCTTAAACCGGGTAGCCAGGTAAAAGCGACAGGATCGATTACCCGACTAGGCGCGAACAGCCGAAACCTGATTATGTGGATTGAACAATTTACCGAGGAATAAGCAAAATGCCCCGTCCTACTGGAAAAAAAGATAGCAGACCCCGCCGCGACAGCGGCAACCGTGGCCTTTTCAAGCGCCGCAAATTTTGCCGCTTCACCGCAGAAGGCGTGAAAGAAGTGGATTACAAGGATGTCGACGTGCTGAAAGAATTCATCACCGAAAACGGCAAGATCATTCCTGCCCGCATCACTGGCACTAAGGCCCATTACCAGCGCCAACTGTCCGCCGCCATCAAGCGTGCCCGCTTCCTGGCTCTGCTGCCCTACACCGACCTGCACTAAGGAGACCGCGATGCAAGTTATTCTGATGGAAAAAGTGGTCAACCTCGGCAACCTCGGAGACGTGGTCAAGGTCAAGGACGGCTACGCCCGCAATTATCTGATTCCTGGCGGCCATGCCAAGCGTGCCACCGAATCCAACATTGCCGAGTTTGAAGCACGCCGTGCAGAACTGGAAAAAGAGCAGGCCGAGAAACTGGTCGCTGCCCAGGGCCGTGCCGAAAAACTGGAAGGCCTGATGATTCAGATTACCCAGAAAGCCGGTGTTGATGGCCGCCTGTTCGGTTCTGTCGGCAATGCCGACATCGCTGACGCACTGAAAGCGCAGGGCCACGACGTGGCCAAGAGCGAAGTGCGCTTGCCCGAAGGCCCGTTCAAGGCGATCGGTGACTATCCGGTGGTTCTGTCTCTGCACACCGACGTGTTGGCCAACATCACGGTGTCTGTGCTGGGCGAGCATTGATCGCTGCTTGGTGCAGAAAAAAAGGCCGCGTAAGCGGCCTTTTTCATATGTGTCGGCGGTAATGTTGCCCTGCGACGGGTTCTGCACCGGCTATACATGTCTTTTCCACAGGCTTTCCTCTAGACCCAACGCTTCACAGGGGTAGAATGCACGCATGGCTTCCGTCTATTCGCTGAACACCAACGGTACCCCCGATAACGCTTTATCGGCACTGAAATTGCCGCCTCACTCGCTGGAAGCCGAGCAGGCGGTTCTGGGCGGATTGCTTCTGGAGAATGGCGCATGGGACCGCATTGCCGATCAGGTCGGTGAGTCGGATTTTTATCGCCAGGATCATAGACAGCTTTTACGTGCGATCACGCGGCTGATTGCCGAGAACAAACCGGCCGATGTTGTGACCGTGGCCGAGCTGCTGGAATCCATGGGTGAGCTTGAGGGTATAGGCGGGCTGCCGTACCTGGTTTCGCTCACCAGCAACACCCCTTCAGCAGCCAACATCCGTCGTTATGCAGAAATCGTCAGGGAGCGCGCTGTGCTGCGCAAACTGGTGGAAACCGCCACGACCATTGCCGACTCGGCTTACGCACCAGCGGGCAAAAGCGCTGGGCAATTGCTTGATGAAGCTGAAGCAAGGATTTTCGAGATCGCCGAATCCGGCTCGCGCAGCAATCAGGGTTTCCAGGAAATCCAACCCTTGTTGCGTTCTGCGGTGGAACGGATTGACGAGCTATACCATCGCGACAACCCCAGTGAAGTCACCGGCATTCCCACCGGCTATGTGGATATCGACCGCATGACCTCTGGTTTGCAGCCGGGCGATCTGGTTATTGTTGCGGGCCGCCCGTCCATGGGTAAAACTGCATTTTCGCTCAACATCGCCGAGCATGTGGCGCTCGATGCTGGCCTTCCTGTCGCAGTGTTCTCTATGGAAATGGGTGCGCAGCAACTGGTGATGCGGATGATCGGTTCCGTCGGCAGGCTGGACCAGCACAAGTTAAGAATCGGTCAACTCAAGGATGACGACTGGCAGCGACTGACCTACGCATTGGGCAAGTTGAACGAAGCACCTTTCTACATTGACGAAACGCCAGCGTTGAATGCGCTTGAGCTGCGCGCACGCGCACGGCGGCTTATGCGCACCTGCGGCGGCAAGCTGGGTTTGGTGGTGGTCGACTACCTTCAGTTGATGTCGTCTTCGAGCCAGGGCGAAAACCGCGCCACGGAAATTTCCGAAATCTCGCGATCTTTGAAAGCGCTGGCCAAGGAGCTCAACTGCCCGGTGGTGGCGCTGTCGCAGTTGAATCGTTCACTGGAGCAGCGTCCCAACAAGCGCCCGGTCATGTCCGACCTGCGCGAATCCGGCGCCATCGAACAGGATGCCGATGTCATCATGTTCATCTACCGTGATGAAGTCTACAACCCGGAAAGTCAGGACAAGGGCAAGGCAGAAATCATCATTGGCAAGCAACGTAATGGTCCCATCGGCATGGTGCCGCTGGCATTCATCGGCGAGAACACGCGCTTCGAGAACCTCGCCTATACCGGCGGTTATTAAATGCGCCCTACCTTGGCGCGCATTTCATTTGCTGCGCTGGCGCACAACCTTGAATTGGCGCGTCAGTATGCAGGCGGCGCCAAAATCCTCTCAGTCATCAAAGCCAATGCCTATGGCCATGGATTGAATCGCGCGGCAAAAGCGCTGCAAGCCTCCGATGGCTTTGCCGTGCTCAATATCGAAGAAGCGGTGAAGCTCAGGCAGATGGGTATCGAGAAACCCATCCTCATGCTCGAAGGCCCGTTCGATGCAGACGAAATGAGCGCCTATTCGGAACTTAACCTCATACCCGTCTTGCATGCCGAGCACCAACTGGAATGGCTGAAGCTGTCTGGCGAACCCCTGGATGTTTTTCTCAAGTTCAATAGCGGCATGAACCGGCTGGGATTTCCACTTTCTGAAATGGAAGTAGTGCTTGCCAAAGTCCATGCTCATGCGCAGGCCGAACAGATCACGCTGATGACGCATTTCGCCACTGCAGATGAGGACATGGGTACCGATTGGCAGTGGCATCGCTTCATCGAAAAGGCTCAGTCCTTCAATTTGCCTATTTCCGCAGCCAACTCGGCTGCCACGCTTCGCCATCAGGAAACCCATGGTAACTGGGTGCGCCCCGGCATCATGCTCTACGGCTCCTCGCCCTTTGCCGATGTCAGCGCGGCAGAACTTGGCCTCAAACCCGCAATGACCCTGCAATCCGAAATCATTTCTGTTCAAGCCATCAAGCCTGGAGAAGGGCTGGGTTACGGACTCACCTACATGGCTGATGAAAGCACGCGCATCGGCATTGTCGCCTGTGGCTACGCAGACGGTTATCCTCGCCACGCACCGACTGGAACGCCAGTATTGGTCAGCGGACATCGCACCCACACCTTGGGGCGTGTTTCCATGGACATGCTGGCCGTGGATATCAGCAATATCCCTGAGGCCAGTGTCGGCAGCCATGTTGTTCTGTGGGGCGAAGGCATGCCGGTGGATGAAGTTGCACGTGCTGCAGGGACTGTCAGTTACGAATTGTTGTGTGCGTTGGCACCGAGGGTCGCGGTGAAAGAGGAATAGAACAGCATTCCTGCATTACACCCAAATCATTTGAAATCGCTCCCCATTCCCTGGTTGGTCCTGCTTGGTTCGCTCGTCGCCATTGGGCCACTGTCCATCGATATGTATCTCCCTGCTTTCCCGACAGTGGAAAGGGAACTACATGCGCTGCCAGGATCCATTGAATACACGCTGGCGAGCTTCTTCATCGGCATGGCGCTGGGGCAATTATTCTACGGGCCTTTGAGTGATCGATTCGGTCGTCGCCGGCCCTTGATGGCAGGACTATTTCTCTACAGCGTGGCGTCACTGGCATGTGCTTACGCTCTAAATGTGCACATGTTGGTGGTGATGAGATTCCTGGAGGCTCTTGGTGGCTGTGCAGGCATGGTCATTACACGCGCAGTGATCCGGGATCGCTGTGGTGCGCGTGATGCGGCACGCGCTTTTTCCATGCTGATACTGGTAATGGGGCTGGCACCGATACTGGCGCCGCTCATTGGCGGTGTTGTGTTGACCTGGCTCGGCTGGCGCGAGATATTCCTGCTGTTGTCGCTGTATGGCGCCATGGCTTTATTGGCTGTCTACCATGGTTTGCCTGAAACACACGACATCACTCACGAACCACCGCTGAGTATCGGCAGGGTGTTTGGAAATTATGGAAGGTTGCTTGTTTCTCGCAGCTTTATTGGTTATACCCTGGCTGGCGGGTTTGCCTTTGCCGGCATGTTCGCCTATATAGCAGGCTCTCCTTTCGTATTAATCGAGTTGAGTGGCATTCCTGCACAGCATTTCGGTTGGGTGTTTGGCTTGAATGCAATGGGCTTTGTCCTCATCAGCCAAGTCAACGCCCAACTTCTTAAAAAACATAATCTGACTCGCATGTTGCATCATGCCCTTTGGCTACCAGCCCTGTCTGGTGTTGCACTGGCTTTGGCAGGAATGACTGACTGGCTGGTTTTGCCGCTTATCTTGACGGGCTTCTTCGTTTACGTATCCAGTCTGGGGTTTATTGGACCCAATGCCACTGCGGCTGCGCTTGCCACTCATGGGCAGCAGGCAGGGTCGGCTTCGGCATTGATGGGTGCGCTGCAATTTGGCATTGCAACGGTGGCTGGATCGATGGTGGGTATATGGCATGACGGCACGTCACGGCCGCTGACGCTGGTAATGGCTTTCTGCGGCGTTGGTGCCTTGCTGGTACACCGTTGGCTGGCGGTGCCGATTAGGCATGAGGAGCACTTGGCCGATTAAGTTTGACATCGCACAGGCTTGGCTTCTTCGCCTGTAAAACATTCTGTATGGCGCATGCCGTCGATGAGCATGCCAACATCAAATTCATCCACGGCCTGATTGAGCAGGCGCTCGAAGCGCTGAGGATCGACCACGCCTTCGTACACTTCCATCCACAAACTGGGTTCGTCGAGCTTTTTCAACAATCGCCCGGTAACGCCGCTGCGGCAACCGAGCCTAGCCATCATCGAGCGCACGAGCGTTTCGGCTTCAACCGCTTCTTTTTCACTGACGCGATAGTAGATGTAATAGTGGTTCAAGGAAGCGGGTAGGGCTGTGCCTTGAGAGTCAGCGCAGGGCCCTCCAGGGATTTCCAGTGGATGGGCTGTTTGGATGCGACACTCTCGATCTGCGCTACGGCTAGCAGGTCGAAGCCGCCTCCGGGTGCAGGTGCGGCATTGACCACCATGCCCGAAGCCTGACCATTCATGTCTGGCGTGAAGAGGCTGTCGCCAGCGGCAGGGGCCTCGTTGCTGTCGAGATGCGCGAGATACATGCGGCGTTTGAGCTTGCCCAGATACTGGGTGCGCGCGACGATTTCCTGTCCGGGGTAGCAGCCCTTCTGGAAGCTGACGCCGCCGACCACTTCCCAATTGACCATCTGCGGTACGAATTCTTCCTGTGTTGCGGCGGTGATCATGGGAATGCCATTGGAAAGCCGCAGCCAATCCCACACAGCTGTACCAACGGGTGTAGCGTGTTTGGCCAGCGTTGCCCAGATGTCGGGTGCTTTTTCAACCGCAATGGACAGTACGAACTTGTCTTCGCCGATGCGAACGGTCAGGCCTTCCTGGTTTGTCTGGGTTTTCATTGCACCATCCGGCATGGGCAGCCCGGCTTCAACGATGGCCGCAACGGCCTGTGGGCCTGCCAGCACGAGTCGTACATTCTCGTCGGTGGCATCGCGCGCGGTGACTTTCGAACGCAGGATGAACATTTTCAGGCGCTTGAGGGCGCTTTCACGAATATCGCCTGACATCTGCATGCAGGTATCGGCACCGCTTTTCCACATCAGGAAGTTGGACAGCATGCGGCCTTTGGGTGAACAGTAGCCGTTCCATTCTGCCCCATCGGCATGCAGGCCGCGCACGTCATTGGTGAGCTGGTTTTGCAAAAACTCGGCAGTGTCGTCACCGGAAAACGCCAACAGGCCAAGCTGGGACAAGTCGGCCATGATGGTGCTACCTTGTGCCGCTGCCAGTTCGTCAGCGGGTTTGCCAAAGTCCAGTACGCGGTCTTCAGCAATACGCGCACCCTGTTGGGTTAGAAAATCTTGCCAGTTGGAAATCATGGTGGTGCAATCCTTGTATGAATGCCGGAAATTTTACATGTTTCTGCCGCTGGAACTGACCCTTCGCCCATCACGGATTTATGCAATGTTGCTTGTCATCGCACATGGCCTTGCCTGTTTGGCCATATGGCTCGCAAGTCTTGATGCATGGATCCAGTTGTTGCTGACGTCAGCGGTTCTTGTCGGCCTGATCTGGACATGGCGCGAAAATTCAAGTGGCCCGGTTGGACTTCGTTTTGCGCAGTCTGGACAGGTTGAGATACTGGACAAGGATTGGCAACCGGCAGAAATCCAGGGGCAAGTTGTCGTCTCGCCATGGTTTGTCAGCATGATGTTTATTTCCAAAGAGGCCAAAGCAAGAAGAATCTTGCTTTGGCCAGACAGTACGGATGCGAATAATTTCAGAAAACTCAGGGTCTGGCTGAGATGGGGGAGGCCGTCCCAATCTTGATTTCCTCTTTGCGACCTTCCGGGAAATTTGTGTTTGGTTGCCTGCAGTCGGCTGGCTAGAATCATTAGAGAAGTATTGAGAAAACAGATTGGGAGCAGTGGGAATGCGCAAAGGCTATTTCATTCCATTAATAGTGGCGATCAGTTTTTTGACAAGTGGTTATGCGGGCAAGCCTGATTTCTGTCTGGTTGATCCTTCCAGACCGCATATTGCCGGCGCCGAGACTGTCTTGAATGACTATCTGGAAGCAGTCGATCGCGGAGAACTTCGCTCGTTCGGCCGGAAGCTGGAACGTTCGGAAATCATGCCGACCAAGGTTGAATATATTTACCAGATCGCGACTGGAACCATGGAAATCAGGGTTACCTCGAATCTGAAAGAACCTATGGAGATACCTGGCCAGGCGGGTATTGTGGTTCGCAGTCTGTGTTCGGTCGTGGATGATGGAAGAATCGTGGAGACTGAATCGCACGTTTGGACCAAGTGACGTGCCTGATGAAATTTTTACATTTCCGGCATCAGCACTTCGCATACTCCGGGGCATACAAGGCCAGGACGCGGGTTGACGATGGTGTTGCCGACGATGGGNNACAATTAGGTCGGCGGTCATCACAAGGTTGCGCAGTTCAATCAGGTCGTGGGAAACGCGGAAATTCTGGTAGAACTCGTCGATTTCGTCCTGTAGCAGGCGTATGCGGTGCGCGGCGCGTGCCAGGCGCTTGTTGGTGCGCACGATGCCTACGTAGTCCCACATGAAGCGGCGCAATTCATCCCAGTTGTGGGAGATAACGATTTCCTCGTCGGCGTCGGTAACGCGCGATTCGTCCCATTCGGGAATGGTTTCGGAAACCGAAGGCGAGTTTTCGAGAATGTGTCTTGCTGCTGCACGTCCGAATACCAGACACTCCAGAAGTGAGTTGGAGGCCAGGCGGTTTGCTCCATGGAGTCCTGTGAAAGCAACTTCGCCTATCGCGTACAAATTGCACAAATCGGTGCATCCCCACATGTCGGTGACCACGCCGCCGCAGGTGTAATGCGCGGCTGGCACCACGGGAATTGGTTCCTGGGTCATGTCAATGCCCCATTCCGACAGCTGGCGGAAAATGTTGGGGAAATGTTCGATGATGAACTTGTCCGATTTGTGGGAGATGTCCAGATACACGCAATCGAGGCCGCGCTTTTTCATTTCATAGTCGATGGCTCGTGCAACGATATCGCGTGGGGCCAGTTCGGCGCGTGCGTCATACTCGTCAATGAAGCGTGTGCCGTCCGGAAGTTTCAACAAGCCCCCCTCACCTCGAACTGCTTCGGTAATAAGAAAAGATTTGGCCTGCGGGTGGTAAAGGCAGGTGGGGTGGAACTGGATGAACTCCATGTTTCCCACTCGGCAGCCCGCGCGCCAGGCCATGGCAATTCCGTCCCCGGTAGCGGTGTCGGGGTTGGTGGTGTAAAGATAGACCTTGCCGGCACCGCCCGTGGCCAGTATCACATAGCCAGCGTAGAAGGTTTCGACCGTGCCGGTCAGATTGTCCAATGCATAGGCGCCATAAACACGACGCTCGTCACCGCCGGTATGTCGGCCTGTAATCAAGTCAATGGCCAGGAAATTTTCCAGCAGGGTGATGTTGGGGTGGTTGCGTATGCGGTCTGAGAGCGAGGTCTGAACGGCACGCCCGGTGGCATCGGCCGCATGCACCACGCGACGCTCACTGTGACCACCCTCGCGGGTGAGGTGATAGCTGTTGGATTTGCCCTCTTGGGTGAAGGCCACTCCCTGTTCGACCAGCCAATCGATCATTTCCTTGCCCTGGCTGACAACGAAACGAGTCACGTTTTCGTCGCACAAGCCGGCACCCGCAGTGAGGGTGTCGCGAATATGGGCCTCAACCGTGTCGTGGCTATCCAGCACCGCCGCGATGCCACCCTGCGCCCAGGCACTGGCGCTGTCCAACAATTCGCGCTTGGTCAGGATGGTTACGTGTTTATGCTCTGCCAGGTGGAGCGCAGTAGTAAGGGCGGCCAGGCCGCTGCCGATGACAAGGACTTCGCAGGTTTTCATTGTCCTGCAATTATCCTATGGAATAGGGGGAGAGCGGCGAAACCACCCCTGACTGAACTTTTTTAGTGCCCGCAAGTCGGAGAAGCAGAGACTCGCTCGCTTATACTAAGCAAAATAAGGATGTTTGCAGGGGGAACTGTGGATCGCGAAGTAGACCAGGAACTGGTCGAACGGGCGCAACGTGGCGACAAGCGGGCTTTTGAGTTGCTGGTGACCAAATACCAGCGCAAGCTCGCTCGCCTGCTTTCGCGCATGGTTCGTGATCCGGCCGAGATTGAGGACATTACCCAGGAGTCCTTCATCAAGGCCTACCGAGCATTGCCGCAGTTCCGAGGCGAAAGTGCGTTTTATACCTGGCTATACCGTATTGCAGTCAATACGGCCAAGAATTACCTGGTTTCACGTGGACGAAAGGCGCCGACGTCGACAGGGTTCGATGCCGAGGAAGCAGAAGGCTTTGATGATGCGGGGCTTTTGCGTGATATCGCCACGCCGGAAGCGGAACTGCAGACCAAGCAGATTGCCGAGGCGGTGAACAAGGCAGTTGAAGCGCTGCCGGAAGAGTTGAGAACGGCCATTACACTGCGCGAAATTGAAGGCCTTTCCTATGAGGAAATTTCGCAAATGATGGATTGTCCGATTGGGACAGTGCGTTCCAGGATATTCAGGGCGCGTGAAGCCATTGCAGAGAAAATTCGCCCCATGCTGGGCACCGGAAAAGACAAGAGGTGGTGACTATGAAGAGCTTGCATATACATGAAGTGTCGAGTGATGCGGAATCAGACCGGCTTTCTGAACTGGTGGATGGCGAAGCAAAAGGCTACCAGCGCGAAGAACTGATCAAACACGTATGTCATGATCCGCGCGAACGTGAACGCTGGGCGCTCTACCATCTTATTGGCGATGCCATGCGCGACAACGCAATGCTCTCGCCCGATTTCAATCAGAAATTCAGCGAACGCCTTGCAGCAGAACCTACTGTGCTGGCCCCAAGATTGCGCCGTTACATGGCACCAGCAGCGATGGCGATGGCGGCTTCGGTGGCGGTTGTTTCAGTCATTGCCTTGATGCCTGGCCACAACAATAGCGGACTGCAACTTGCCGGCAAACAGACACCGAAACAAACCATGGAAGTCCAGATGGCCCCCTATCTGGTGGCGCATCAGGAGTTCTCGCCGGTTGCTGTCGCTTCTCCTTACCAGCGTACGGTTTTGACTCTGGATGTTCCGGCCAAATGATCGTTAGAGCAATCCTCAAGCCTGCCTTCATTGCTGGGTTCCTGATTCTTTCTTCCCAACTGGCACATGCTGCTGAAGCGATTGACTGGCTCATAAATGCCAATAGGGCGGCTCAGCAACTGAATTACTCGGGAAATTATGTGTACCAACATGGCGAGCGGATGGAAGCGCTCAGAGTTTCACATCGCGTGGATGGAAGAAACGAGCGGCAGAAAATAGAGGTTCTGGATGGCCCGCATCGAGAGTTCATTCGCATCAATGACGATGTTTACTGCCATCTGGCAGACGGCAAAACCGTGCGGGTCGATAAAAGTGCAGTGCAGCGATTCTTTCCGGCCGTGATCCCGGCGGACCCTGGGCAGTTGAGCCGCTTCTACATTCTCAGACTGGGTAACGAAGAGAAAATTGCAGGGCGTGATTGTCAGGCAGTGATTCTGGAGCCGCGCGACCAATACCGTCACAGTTACACAATCTGGATCGATCGCACCACTTCATTGCCAATAAAGACCCAGACAATGGACAGGAATGGGACGGTTGTTTCAGTGACGACTTTTTCGGAAGTTGAGATTGGAAAGCAGCCTGACAAGGCCTTGTTCGAGGTTCGCACTGCAGGCAAGCGTCTTCAGACAGCAGGAATTGCCACGAGCGCACTGGATACTGCCTGGCAGGTTACGCCACCCCCAGGCTATCGGAGCATACTGGAATCAATGCGTTCGATGCCCGGCAAGAAGAGCCCCGTCTTGCATCGCATCTATTCGGACGGCATCAGCAACTTTTCCGTTTTCATTGAACCCCAGGAAGAAGACGAGGAGGCCATGGAAGGGCTCTCAACGGAAGGGTCCATGAATATCTACGCCAGATGCGTGTCAGAACACAAAATCACCACGGTGGGGGATGTGCCGCCTGCAGCCTTGCTGGAGACGGCCAACTCGGTACAGAGAAAATAATGCTTGAGCAGCATGCGGTCATCCTGAAAACGGAAGATGGCAAGGCTTGGGTCGAGGCACGCGAGTCCGGGACCTGCGGCAGTTGCGGTTCGGGCGGATGTTCGACACGCAGGCTGGCCGATCTTTTTGGCAGGCGTGAACGGGCCTTCCCGGTCGACAATGTGTTGCATGTCAGTGTCGGCGAACGGGTGATCATCGGCATCCCATCCGGTGCGCTGTGGAAATCCGCTTCCATCCTCTATGGTTTGCCCTTGATCCTGATGTTTGCGGGTGCCGTGACCGGACAGAATTTGGGCGGTGACATGGTGGCCTTTTTGGGTGGGGGTGCAGGCTTGATCGTGGCTGCCTTGTTGCAGAAATTAAGTGGAACATCACGGGCAATCCGCCCCGTGATGTTGAGGCGTAGTTGAATCCTTGTAGTCAGCTTGAGTTATTGAAGAGGTGATCATGAAAAATCCTGTTCTTGGTGGCGTGTTAGGGCTTGTACTGCTGCTTGCTACCTCTGTCCAGGCAGCGCTCTTGGACGTGGCCGATCTGGTTGAGAAGAACGGCCTGGCAGTGGTCAACATCAGCACGACGAAAATCGTCAAACGTTCTCAGGATTCGTTCCCCTTTCCGGAAGATGATGAAATGTTCGATTTCTTCCGCAAGTTTTTCCCGCCCCAGGGTGAGCGTCGCGGTGGGCCCATGCGAGAAATCCCTTCGCGTGGAGAAGGATCGGGTTTCATCGTCAGCAACGATGGTTATATCCTGACCAACGCGCATGTTGTCGCCGGAGTTGAGGAAGTGACGGTCAAGTTGACCGACAAACGCAAGTTCACGGCCAAGGTCATTGGCTATGATGCGCGCAGCGATATCGCCGTGATCAAGATCAATGCAAAGAACCTGCCTGTGGTGACGATTGGTGACCCTGACAAGCTGCGTGTTGGCGAGGCTGTAGTAGCCATCGGTTCCCCATTCGGGTTCGAAAATAGTGTCACTTCCGGCATCGTTTCGGCAAAGGGGCGTTCGCTTCCTTCCGAAAGCTATGTGCCTTTTATTCAGACAGATGTGGCTGTAAACCCCGGAAACTCGGGTGGTCCGTTGTTCAACTTGCGCGGCGAAGTGGTTGGCGTCAATTCCCAGATTTACAGTCGCAGCGGGGGGTACCAGGGAGTATCCTTTTCCATTCCCATTGATCTTGCGATGGAAGTTGCCGATCAGCTCAAGGCGGGCGGGAAAATAGCGCGTGGCTGGCTGGGTGTGGGTATTCAGGAGGTTAGCTCGGATCTGGCTGAATCTTTTGGCCTGGATCGTCCGCGTGGCGCCCTCATAGCCGAGGTACAGGAGGATAGCCCTGCTGCCAAGGCAGGTTTGCAGGCGTCTGATGTGGTGCTTAAGTTTGATGGCAAGTCCATCGAGAACTCAGGCGATCTGCCTCGTTTGGTAGGAAGCACCAAACCCGGTAGCAAAGTGGCCGTTCAGGTCTGGCGCAAACGTGCGTTGAAGGAGGTATCGGTAACCGTTGGCGAGCTACCGGTTGAAGACAAGGTTGCCTTTGGTCCCAAAGACCAGAAATCATATTCGCGCGGTGGCCTTGTGCTTTCCGAACTGAGTGCTGAGCAAAAGCGCGAACTCAAGGTTAGCCATGGATTGCTTGTGGAAGAGGCCACTGGAGATGCTGTTCGTGCCGGTATACGCGTAGGCGACCTGATTCTCGCCGTAAACAATACTGAGGTAAGCAGCGTGGAGCAGTTCCGCAAACAAATTGGCGCGGTAACCGTGGGCAAGAGCGCGGCCATTCTTGTGCGTCGAGGCAATTCTTCCCTCTATATCCCGCTCAAAATCACTTCCAACGGCAATGAATAAAACACAGCCTGCCCTTACCCTGTTGGGTAGGGAAGGCTGTCATTTGTGCGAAGACATGCGGGCCGCCCTGAAGCCTTGGGCTGCCCGTTTTCATTTTGAGGTCAAGGACGTGGACATTACTGGCTCACCGGAGCTGGAATCCCGCTATGGCTGGGATATTCCGGTTCTAAAGGCGGGTGAGACAGAAATATGCCGCCATTTTCTTGACGAGCGTAGTTTGAGGGAATGGCTTTCTGCGCAAGGAAAAATCCTTTAAAATTCATACTATTGAGATAGTCAAGCGGGCACACGTGTTGTGCCCCTTTTGTTGTGCATAATTAAGTTACCGCTGTGCAAAAAAATATCCGTAATTTCTCCATCATCGCCCACATCGANNGTGGCCAACTGCTACACCGCCATCGATCTGGGTGTGGAAGTTGTCCCGGTCTTGAACAAGATCGACCTGCCGTCGGCTGACCCGGATCGCGTTGCCGAGGAAATCGAGGACATCGTCGGTATTGATGCCACGGATGCAGTACGCTGTTCGGCCAAGACAGGTATTGGTATCGCCGAAATCCTTGAAGTCGTGGTCAACAAGATCCCCGCGCCGCGAGGAGATGAGTCGGCCCCGCTCAAGGCGCTCATCATCGATTCCTGGTTTGACAACTACGTGGGCGTAGTCATGCTGGTGCGCGTGGTCGATGGCGTGCTCAAGCCCAAGGACAAGATCAGGCTCATGGCCAACAAGTCGGAGTTTTTGACCGAGCATGTCGGTGTGTTCAGCCCCAAGTCGGTGAACATGGCCAGCCTGTCGGCAGGTGAGGTGGGCTTTATCATCGCGGG
>DKAU01000112.1 GCA_002450925.1 Thiobacillus sp. UBA6918
CTTCCAGTGGGGCTCCAAGCGCACTGGGCCGGACTTGGCCCGTGTCGGCGGCAAATATTCAAATGAATGGCATGTGCAGCACCTCGTGGCGCCGCGATCCATGGTTCCCGAGTCCGTCATGCCCAATTATCCGTGGCTGATGAATCCGCTTGACCAGTCTGATGTTGCGGACCGCATGAAAGCGTTGCGCACGACGGGTGTTCCTTATTCGCTGACCGAGGTGGAGTACGAAGCCAACGTCAACAAATTTGGCGAACAGGTGGCCAAACAACTGCATATTCCGGATGCCAATACCAACCTGGTGTCCCAGGCGAACCTTGGCAACTTTGACGGCAAGGTTGGTGTTTCGGAAATGGATGCGCTGGTTGCGTACCTGCAAGTGCTCGGCACCATGGTGGATTTCACCAAGGTGAACGAGGATGACCTGGTGCAATCGCGCTGATTAATGAATTGAGCAAGGTGAGATATGGCTTGGTTTGAATGGTTCTCCCATCCGGAAAATACCAAGCCGCTCGCCCTGATGATTTTTTTTGTGACCTTTGTCGGCATCGTGCTGTACGTATACGGCAGCAGGAAACGCAGCAAACGGCTGGAGTCCTACAAGGATATTCCCTTCCTGGACGATGCCCATGACAACAAGGATTGAGTGATGAGTGAACAGAATCTGCAATCACAAACCGTTCAGACCACAGGCCATGCCTGGGACGGTGACCTGGAAGAATTCAACAACCCGCTGCCGACCTGGTGGGTGTACACCTTTTACGTAACCATTGCCTTTGCGGTGGTCTACTGGTTCATCTATCCTTCCTGGCCCTTCGGCAAGGGCTTCCTCACCGGTTTCTCCAAGATCACCTATGTCAACAAGGCGGGAGAGCAGGTCAGCAGCCACTGGAATACACGAGCATTGCTGATGGAAGACATGAACAAGGCTGAAGAATTCCAGAAGCCTTTTTTCAGCAAGGTGGCAGCAAGCGACTTCAACCAGATTGCCAAGGATCCCGAACTGAATGGTTTCATTCTCTCTGCTGGCAAGGCATTGTTCACGGACAATTGTGCACCGTGTCACCAGCAGGGTGGTCAGGGCAAGGTGGGATTCTTCCCCAACCTTACTGATGATGACTGGCTTTATGGCGGCAGTTTCGACAAGATTCACCAAACCATAAGCAATGGCCGTCGTGGATATATGCCCGCATTTGGAGAGGCATTGGGGTCCGCTGAAATCGACGAATTGGCCAATTATGTTGGAAGCCTGTCCGGAATTCCTCATGACGCGGCAAAGGCTGCGGCTGGCAAAGCGCTCTTTACTTCAGAAACGGCAGCCTGCTATTACTGCCACACAGGGAGCGCCAAGGGCCGTCAGGACATCGGCGCACCGAATCTGACCGACAAGATCTGGCTTTGGGCCAATGTGCCAGGTTCCGAAAAAGCGGAAGAAAAGATTGATGCCATCCGCAACACCATCACGACCGGCGTTAACAAAGGTGTGATGCCTGCCTGGTCCGGAAGGCTTAATGCTGAACAAATCAAGGTGCTGACCGTCTATGTGCACGATCTTGGCGGCGGAAAATAAAATCACGTGCTGAATATGAAAAGGAACCCCCGGTAACGGGGGTTTTTTGTCTGTGAATATCGAATGAATGTTGGGTTAGAAGAACAGGTCGCGCCATTACAAGGCCGCATTCCGGTTTTTACACGGTCTGTGAAGGGCGTGTTCCGCCGTTTCAAGACTGTTATCCTCATTCTTGCCTACACAATATTCTTTGGGCTTCCATGGGTGCCTTGGAGCCGAAATGATGGGCCGGCTCAAGCAGTGTTGTTTGATTTGCCCGGACGGCGTTTCCTGATCTTTGATTTGACCATCTACCCGCAGGACGTCGTGTGGCTGGCCCTGTTGTTGTTTATTGCCGCAGCTGTCCTGTTCTTTTTTACCGCACTGGTAGGTCGTGCATTCTGCGGTTATTTCTGTTTTCAGACGCTGTGGACGGATTTTTTTATCTGGATTGAATCAAAGGTCCAGGGCGAGCGGCCGGCGCGCATTCGCCTCTATCGCCAGCCTTGGGACCGGGAAAAAATTGTCAGAATTGGAGCCACCCATGTGGCTTGGCTCCTTACCAGTTTCTGGACGGCCATGAGCTTTGTGCTTTATTTCGGATACGCCCCCGAACTTGTAACGCGTTTCTTAACTGGCGAAGCGGAATCTGCTGCGTATGTCACGGTCGGTGTGCTGACCCTCGCAACCTATTTTGCGGCAGGTTACATGCGCGAGCAGATATGCACATACATCTGCCCGTATGGGCGCTTCCAGAGTGCAATGTATGACAGGGAAACCCTTGCGGTTCATTACGATGCCCGGCGCGGCGAAGGGAAATATGGTCGCGCGAGCGCACGCTCTGGCATGCGAACACTTGAGGAGCGACGCGAGAAGGGGAACGGAGACTGCATAGATTGTGGCTTGTGCGTGCAGGTTTGCCCGACAGGGATCGATATTCGGGAGGGGCTGCAGTATCGCTGTATTTCTTGCGGGCTCTGCATCGATGCCTGCAACGGAATCATGGACTCGCTGGGTTTCCCGCGCGGCTTGATTCGATATGACTCCGAGCAGAACCTTGAAAACCCTGCACCGGTGAAACCACGTCTGCACTGGAAAAGATTGAAGGTGATTGGATACGGTCTTGCTATCGTCTTGATGTCTGTTTATCTTGCTTACAGCATTGCCTCAAGAAGTGCCTTTGAGGGGGCAGTAACACAAATACGCCAGCCGCTTTTTGTTGTCCTGTCCAATGGCGACATTCGCAACCGCTATCAGATTCGGGTGACCAACAAGCTTGATGTTGAGGAAACCTACAGCGTGAGCATCAAAGGGTTGCCTGTCTCAGCCCTGGATATGGGGGAATTCAGCGAGGTCACGGTCAAGCCCGGTCACAGTGCAATCCTGCAGGCGAGCATTGTTCTGGATGCGGAAATGGCGGAAAGCGTGCATGAGGTTACCTTTGTAATTACGCCTCGTTCTCACCCCGATCAGGCTCGCATCGAGACGGCCGGTTTCCATTACAAGCCTTTAGGAACATGAAGCACTAGATATGACGACAGAACTGACATTATTTGGCGGACTGGCAATAGTGATGGTCTTGTACGGCTTGCTCAGAAGCATACGGGTTTTGCCTGAACTGGCAGGACTGATTGCTGCAGCGCTGCCACTGTTTGCCTACATGACAATGTTGTTTGGCAGCTGGCCTGGGCTTGACGTAGTTGCCATTCATATCGCGGTCTTCTCCATGGCGGCATTTGTGCTGGTCGTGTTTACGCGTTATCGCGCAAAACAGGCACGCATGCACTGGGTGCCGAAAGCGCTGATCGCTTTTTTTCTGGTGCTGATTGTGCTGAATGCGAGTTTTCTCTACATATCGACGCAAGGACTGCCTCCCGGACTGGCACGCATGCTGTTGCCGGGAAGTGGAAAAGAAACCCTGCACACCGGTTTTTCCGGAACGACGCGGCACGGGCAAGAAGCCGCCAAGGCCGTCGGCGCAGACTTGTCAAAAGAACACCGTAACGAACAGCTTGGCTGGCGTGTGCGCGTGGAAGGATTGCGAATGCCCACGGTTGGCCGGAATGAGGTCACCATTTTTGTCGAGGATCGTGAAGGCAATCCCTTAGCCGGCTTGCCGGGATCAGTTGAAGTCGCCAGACCCGGGGGCACAGGCGAATCACTCGCACTCAAGGCTGGACCCGGCCAGTATGAGGCCAGCCTAGAATTTCCGGCATCCGGCCTCTGGCTGGTGCACCTTGAACTGGGCAAATATCAACAGTCATGGGAAGTGCAGGTGCCATGAGTGCGACCCTGCTGTTCCTCTTTGCGCTGACCGGGATATTTGTGATTTTGCTGGTGGTGGGAATCTTCTGGTCCATCAGGAGCGGACAGTTCGATGACATGGAGGGCCCTGCGGAACGCATCCTCATGGACGATGACGATCCACGACTACCAGGCCGCAAGCAGACATTGAGCAAAAATGGGGAATAAATTAGAATTCGCTTAAATACATTGGGAGCATTAAAGATGAAACAGTTTATTAACAAACAGAACATGCCCATGGTCCTTGTGATCGCGATGGTCGCATGGGCATGGTTGAGCCTGATTTCGACTCTGGTCGCGAAGCTTTTCTGACCGCGTTCAATTCAGGTACAAAAAAGCCCCGGCATGCCGGGGCTTTTTTGTGGTGGAATGATCCGCGTCAGGTCGGGATCAACTCGCGCATTTTTTTCATGGCCTTGGCTTCAATCTGCCTTATGCGTTCGGCGGAAACACCAAATTCATCGGCAAGCTCATGGAGTGTGGCGGACTCGTCTTCATTCAGCCAGCGTGCCTGAATGATGCGGCGGCTGCGTTCGTCCAGATTGGCAAGGGCCAGTGACAGGCCTTCATGCTGCATGCGCTCGGTCTGTTCGCGGGCCAGCACTTCGACGGGCTCGTCGTCCGGGCTGGCGAGATAGGCGATGGGACTGTAGGACTCTTCACCATCGTCGACCGTCGGGTCCAGGCCGATGTCGCCTCCCGACATGCGGGTTTCCATTTCCAGAACTTCTTCGGGCTTGACGTTGAGTTCCTTGGCAATGGCTTCGGTCTCATCCGGACCCAGGCTGCCCAACCCCTGCTTCATGCTGCGCAGGTTNNAGGCCGATATTGCCTTCCTGGATGAGGTCAGCCTGTGGCAGGCCGTAGCCCATATAGTGGCGGGCTGTGCTGACGACGACACGAAGGTGTGAAAGCACCAATTTGCGGGCGGCTTCCATGTCCTCCTGATCACGCCAGCGGCGAGCCAGGTTTTGCTCTTCTTCCAGCGACAGCAGCGGATAACGATTGACGCTCTGGATGTAGGCATCCAGGCTGTTGGCGGAAACGACGGGCATCAGGGCTGTGGACATCTCGAACTTACCTCCCAGTCAAATTCTAGCACTCTGTACATATGAGTGCTAAAGGATAAAAAGGTTCAGGTAAATAGTCAACTAATTTAGTCGGGTAATCATGGGTTAATCGATCTTGCTCAGGCTGTGGCCGACCGCAAACCAGGCCCCCAACCAGCTGAACAGGGTCGCGCTGATCAGCACAATCCCGGATTCAATCGTGCCCAGCCCTGCCAGTCGGAAGGGAGACCCATACAGGGTCGCCAATTCACTTACCGGGCCTTCTAGCGCAAAACCCAGCAGCGCGAGAACGCCAATCGCCGTCAGCGCGCCTGTTGCACCCTGCAGGGCGCCGTAATAAAGGAAGGGTCGACGGATGTAACGGTCGGTAGCGCCAATGAGGCGGCTGACCACGATTTCATCGCGTCGTATCAGGATTTGGGCACGGATTGCATTGCTGGTGATCGCAATCAGGGCAAGGCCAAACAGGGTGCCAAGCAAAAGGACAACGTGCTTGCCGATACCAAGAAGGGCTTGCAGTCGCTCGGCCCATGCGCTGTCGGCATGTACGCTTTCCACGCCGTGGAGATCGGAGAGTTCCTTGCGCAGGGCTTCCATGCCTGCTGCGCCAGACTGCTTGGGGATTAGCACCCAGGCATCCGGGAGCGGATTTTTATCCAAACCAGCGGTGATGTCGGTGAGCCCTTCGGCATTCAAGCGGTTGAGCGCCTCTTCGCTGGAAACGAAACGTTGCTTGCTTATGGCGGTGTGTTTTTCAAGTTTTTGCCTGATGGTTTCACGCTCTTCCTGGGTGGCATTATCGGAAATGAACAGGCTGATTTCAGGCTGGGTGGGCAGGTCGCCGGCAAGCTTGTTGATGTTTTCCAGCGTGAGGTACAGGCCAACAGGGAGTGTGATGGCAACACCAATTGCCAGGGCTGTGAACACCGTGGAAAACGGCGTCCGCATGAGTCGGCGCAGCGCATCTGTCAGGGAAGCAAAGTGATGGGAGAGCCAGCTCTTCATGGATTTTCCACCAGTTTGCCGTGATCCAGATGCACGATGCGTCCACCAAGTGCCTGAATGGCCCGCTCGTCATGGGTTGAGATGACGAGTGTTGTTCCGACCCGATGGAAGTCCTTGAACATGGTCATGATGTCGATGGCGTAGCCTGCATCCAAATTGCCGGTGGGCTCATCCGCCAGGACCAAAGCGGGCCGCCCGACGATGGCGCGGGCGATGCAAAGCCTTTGCTGCTCGCCTCCGGAGAGCGCAACCGGCATGGAGCGTTCCCTGTTAAGCAAGCCAACCTTGTCAAGCGCCGCGCGTGCGCGCTTCAATGCCTCACGCCGATCAAAGCCGCCGATGGATAGCGGGAGCAGGGCGTTTTCAATCACATTGCGATCAAACAGCAGCTTGTGATCCTGGAAAATGAGGCCTATGTTGCGGCGGAGGAAAGGTACGGCATGACGTGACAGCCTGCCTATGTTCTGGCCGCTGACAGTGATTACACCGCCGGTTGGACGCTCAATGGCTGCGATCAGTTTTAGAAGAGTGGATTTTCCCGCGCCAGAGTGCCCGGTAAGAAAGACCATTTCTCCCTTTTCGATTACAAGCGTGATGTCGTCCAGTGCGGTGTGCCCGCCGGGATAACGCTTCACGACATGGGAAAACTGGATCATTCTTCGGTGTCTCCTAACAGGGCGTCGACATATTCACGGGCTACAAAGGGTCTCAGGTCATCGAGCCCCTCGCCGACTCCAATGAAACGCACGGGAATGGGTCGAACCTTGGCTATGGCGGCCAGCGCGCCACCCTTGGCTGTTCCGTCCAGTTTGGTAACGATTAGGCCGGTTACATTCAGGGCATCGTCAAAGGCCTTGACCTGGTTCACCATGTTTTGTCCAGTGTTGCCATCAAGCACCAGCAGGACTTCATGCGGTGCGTTAGCATCCTGTTTCTGGATCACGCGCTTGACCTTCTTGATCTCTTCCATCAGGTGGAGTTGCGTTGGCAACCGTCCGGCGGTATCTGCCAGAACAATATCGATATTTCGCGCTTGCGCGGCATTGACGGCATCGAAAATGACCGAGGCGGAGTCGCCTTTTCCCTGGCTGATGACCGTGACATTGTTTCTCTCACCCCAGACCTGCAGCTGTTCGCGTGCGGCTGCCCGGAATGTGTCGCCAGCACCCAGCAGAACGGACTTGCCTTCTGCCTGGAAGCGTTTCGCCAACTTGCCGATGCTGGTTGTTTTGCCGGCTCCGTTAACGCCTGCCAGCATGATGATGAATGGCTTGGCAGTGGAAACATCGAGCGGTTTTTCAAGCGGTGCCAGAAGTTCTGTCAGTGCCTCGGCAAGTGCGGATCTGAGTGCGGCGGCGTCAGTCAGATGCTGACGTGAAACTTCCTTGCGCAGCCGTTCGAGTACGGAATTGGTAGCCTCGACGCCGACATCGGCCGTGAGCAGAATGGTTTCGAGTTCCTCGTAGAGTGTTTCATCGATCTTGCGCCCGACCCCGAAAATGCCGGCAAGCTGACCACCAAGGCGCTCCCGGGTTTTTGAGAGCCCTTTTTTGAGCCGCTGTGCCCAACCCGTCTGTGCCACGGCTGTTTGCTGGGCATCAGGGGGTTGTTCAGTTGTTGAAGTGGTTTTATTGAAGAAACCGAACACGAAAAAAATGGTCAAGGACAGGGTTGGGCTATTTTATCATTCACTATCAGGCAGAAACTTTTAAGAAATGAAGATACCGATGCGTTTCAACCCAGCTTTACTTTTGGCCATATTGGCCGCACCCGCCTTTTCGGCAGTTACCGATGTGACGCTGGACAATGGGTTGCGAGTCATCGTCAAGGAGGATCATCGAGCCCCGGTAGCCGTGTCGCAGCTTTGGTACAAGGCTGGGAGCATGGACGAATTCAATGGTACGACCGGGGTCGCCCATGTACTGGAGCACATGATGTTCCAGGGAACGGAGAAAGTGCCGGAGGGACAGTTTTCCAAACTTATCGCGGCAGCTGGCGGAAAAGAAAATGCCTTTACCAACCGGGACGAAACGGTCTATTTCCAGCAACTTCAAAAGGACAGACTGCCGATCGCCTTCGGGCTGGAAGCGGACCGCATGGCCAATTTGCAATTGAAGGACGAATCCTTTGCCAAGGAAATCCAGGTAGTCATGGAAGAGCGGCGCATGCGTACTGAGGACAACCCACAGTCCATTCTTTACGAACAGTTGATGAGCGTCGCCTTTCAGGAGCATCCTTATCGCCGTCCGATTATTGGCTGGATGAATGATCTGGAAAGCTTGAAAGCTCAGGATGCGCGTGATTGGTACGCACGCTGGTATGCGCCAAACAATGCCACCCTGGTGGTGGCTGGGGATGTCAATCCGCAGGAAGTAATTGCACTGGCCAAAAAAGAGTTCGGATCATTGGCGCGCAAAGCGCTCCCTGTTCGCAAGCCCCAGGATGAACCTGAACAGCGTGGCGTCAAACGAATCAACGTGAAGGCGCCAGCAAAGCTTCCTTATTTGCTGATGGCTTTTCACGCACCCACGCTCCGCGATCCCGAGAAGGATGTTGCCCCATGGGCCTTCATGATTCTGGCCGGTGTGCTCAATGGCAACGATTCGGCACGACTTAACAAGGTGCTGGTCAAGGAAAAGCGCATCGCTGTCGATGTTGGCGCGGGTTACGACGGAATGAGCCGTGGCCCGGGAATGTTCTTTCTGGAAGGCACGCCAGCGCAGGGTAAAAGCGTGGCTGAACTTGAAAGATCACTTAAGTCCGAGATTGCACGTATTCAAAAAGAGGGTGTAAGCGAGAAGGAATTGAATCGAGTTAAGGCGCAAGTCATTGCCGGGGATGTTTTCCAGCGCGATTCCATTTTCTACCAGGCCATGCAGCTCGGTGAAATAGCGACGATTGGCTTACCCCTGGATTTGCTGGACAAGCGACTGGACAAACTCAAGGCGGTGACCTCTGAGCAGGTAAGAGAGGCCGCAAAACTGCTCAAGGAAGACAATCTTGCCATTGCCACGCTGGATCCACAGCCCATCAAGGGCGAACCCGGAAAATCCACTCTCGAAGGAGTCGGCAATGTTCGCTAATCGATTTCTTCTTTCATTGACGGCACTCGCGCTATGCCTGCCGGCCATTGCGGGGGTCAATATCCAGAATTGGGAGACCCCGCAGGGTACAAGGGTTTATTTCGTCGAAAACCATGACATTCCCATGCTGGATGTTGCCGTGGACTTTCCTGCCGGGAGCCGTTTTGATACGCCTGAAATGAGCGGCTTAGCCGCGCTGACGCACGGCATGCTTGATCAGGGCGCGGGTGGCATGAGCGATATTGTAATTGCCCAGCGACTGGCGGATGTTGGTGCTTCGCTGAGCGGTCTTTTTGACCGCGAGCGTGCAGGAGCCTCGCTGCGAACACTTTCCAGTGTGCGTGAGCGCGATGCTGCCCTGGATGTGCTCGTTACTGTTCTCCAGAAACCGGAATTCCCGCAAAGCATCATTCAGCGGGAACGTGCGCGAATGATTGCGGCGTTACGTGAAGCGGAATCCCGACCCGGGGATGTGGCAGAGAAAGCTTTTTACCAGGAGCTGTACGGCAACCATGGATATGGTCTGCCAGAAACCGGGACGATTCCGACGCTATCGAAGCTGAAGCGTTCCGACCTTCAAAACTGGTACAGGAATTATTATCGTGCCGGCGATGCAATCATTTCCATGATGGGGGACATGACGCGCGCAGAAGCGGAACAACTGGCCTTGCGAATCTCCTCTGGTTTGCCGCAGGGGCGTGCCACGTCGTCTTACAAGCCAACACTGGAAGCAAAATATCCCTTGCCCCAGGAAAAACGCATCGCCCATTCTTCAACCCAGAGCCATGTTCTGCTGGGCCAGGTCGCCATGGCGCGCAAGGATCCAGATTACTTCGCTCTTTATGTGGGCAATCATGTGCTGGGAGGCAGCGGCTTCAATTCACGCATTCTCGACGAAGTCAGGCAAAAACGCGGCTTCGCCTATTCTGCCTACAGTTATTTTTTTCCCCTGGTCGAGCCAGGGCCGTTTGTCATCGGCCTGCAAACCAAGGTTTCCCAAACAAATGATGCATTGAATGTGGCGCGGGAGACTGTATCGAAGTTTGTAACCGAGGGCCCTAGTTCAGCCGAACTGAAACAGGCGAAGGATAATTTGATAGGCGGGTTTCCTCTGCGCATCGACAGCAATTCGGAGATTCTGGGTTATCTCAGAGCGATAGGTTTTTATCAGTTGCCGCTTACCTATCTGGATGACTGGACAAAAAATGTCGATGCAGTGACGCTCGACCAGATTCGTGACGCATTCAGGCGCAGGGTCAATCCAGAAAAAATGTCGCTCGTGATTGTAGGCGGGGATGCCAGGTAATTCTCAAACGCCTGCCAACCAGGTACGCATCATTGGCGGCGAACATCGGCGCAGGGTTTTGCATTTCCGCGATTTGCCGGGATTGNNCCTGTCTTGATGCATTTGCCGGCAGCGGCGCACTGGGCTTCGAGTCGGCATCGAGAAATGCCTCCCGCGTGGTGATGCTTGAATCAAACCGCCAGGCCTTTGATGCATTGAAACAGAACCGCGAAGTGCTCAAGGCCGAAAATATTGAGATTTTCCAGACAGAAACTTTGGCCTGGATGCGCACCTGTTCGGAACTGTTCGACGTGATTTTTCTTGATCCGCCATTTGCCGGTGACTTGATGGAAAGCGCTGTGCCACTGGCGATTCACCTGCTCAAGCCGGACGGCTCGCTTTATGTCGAACAGCAAGCCGAGATTCATGCCCCGGATGGGTTTATCATTTACAGACAAGGCAGGGCAGGGAAGTCCCGTTTTGCCTTACTGAGGAGAGCTTGATTTGTTGAGAGCGGTTTACCCCGGCACGTTTGATCCCATTACGCGAGGACATGAAGACCTCGTGCGGCGCGCATCGAAGCTGTTCGATGAAGTCGTCGTCGCCATTGCGGAAAACCGCAACAAATCGCCCTTTTTTACGCTGGAAGAAAGGGTGGACATGGCGCGCCAGGTGCTGTCGGACATCCCCGGCGTGAGTGTCGAGGGGTTTTCCGGCCTTTTGATTGATTTTGCCGCCCAGCATCAGGCCAACATCGTATTGCGGGGTCTGCGGGCGGTATCGGACTTCGAATATGAGTTTCAGCTTGCCGGCATGAACCGGAACCTCAAGCCCGATATCGAAACCATTTTCATGACCCCGTCGGACCAGTACATGTTCATCTCCTCCAGCATGGTGCGGGAAATTGCCCGCTTGGGCGGAGATGTGGCGGCTTTTGTGAACCCCTTGGTCATGAAGCGATTAAGTGAGAAAATAAGCGGCGGCTAATATAACTGTGCAAGGTATCAAACATGGCTTTAATGATTACCGACGAGTGCATCAATTGTGATGTCTGTCTTCCGGAATGCCCGAACGAGGCGATCTCGCAGGGAGACGAGATCTATGTGATCGACCCCAACAAGTGTACAGAATGCATTGGGCATTTCGATTCGCCGCAATGCCAGGAGGTGTGTCCCGTCGACTGCATACCCAAGAATCCGGACTATGTTGAGTCCGAAGATGAGTTGATGGAAAAGTACGTTCGTTTAACAGGCAAGGCGGCTTAAGGGACGGTTAACGACAAGCGACAAAAAGCCCGGCATTGCCGGGCTTTTGTTTTTCTAGGAGAGCCGGGTTTTCAGGCTCGTTTCTCCAGCATGGCCGATGACTCTTCGTCATCTTCAAGGCTTTCCGAAATGACGCTGTTGAGTTTTGCCAAATGCTCGATCTGTTCGGTTGTATTGTTCGCGTTGCCATGAAGTTCCTTGATGCGGTCGTCAAGCGTTTCTGTGGCGTCATGGATGCGTTGCACGCTTTCAAGCCTGCGTTGCAGATGCATCTGGTGCTCGCGCACCTGGGTTTCCATGGGTGCGATCAAGGCTTTCAGCCAGGCTTCGGTTTCGCGATTGGCGATCTCATAAACATGGAAGACACGGCTGGCCAGGGTTTCAAAAAACTTTGAGGTCAGGCTGCGCTGGCCTTGGGTCAACATTTGCAGCACAGTGTTGAAACGCTCATTGAAAATGTTTTCCAGGCGCTCGATTTCCCTGTAGAAGCGGTCAAGGTTGTGCACTGGCGGATTGACGGAGGGAAGCCCATGTTCGTCGCTGAACTTCTGATACATGGCAACCATCATGGCCTGTATTTCTTCTACCTGGCGATCAGCCTTGTGTATGTTCCCCTTCATGACAGTAAAGAATGAAGTCATGGCATCGCGCATTTCCCGGCTGAATCGACTGTTTTCCATGTCGTTTCGGGTTTTGCGTATCTCTCCGTGCATGCGCTGCATTCCAAGATATTTGCGCATTTTGGTGGCGTGATGGGCAAATATAGTACGCAGTGCCTTGAACTGGCTTAGGCCTTTGTCGAATTGCTGGGTTTCCTGGTTGACCTTGAGCATGATCTGCTCAACCACATCCCGGTTCTTTCCTCTCAAGCCTTCAAGCTCGTCGATCTGGTCCTGCATGTTCGCCAGCCGAGCTTCCAGCAGTTCCGTGGTCTTAACAACCACATCTTCCATGGCGCCTTTGGTTGAATGCCTTACCAGTTCCTGCTTGCACGGGATCAACTCGGAAGTCAGCGCAGATTCGAGTTCGGGCAATCGGCTCTTCTCCAGGAGAGAGGCATTGTGCTGAACCTTGCCGACCAGGGCTTTTTGTGCTGAGACCGGATATACCTGTGATTCGGGCAATTCAAGCTGGGCTGCGCTGGTACGCACCTGCTTGGCGATTTCTGCATTGACCTGCTCTGTGCTTTTCAGGTCGTCCCATAACCCGTCAATCTTGTTAAGCACAACCAGCCTGCCGCGACTGGAACTCTGGAGCGGAGCAATATGCTTGCGCCAGATTTCGATGTCGCTTTTGGTGACGCCAGTGTCTGCAGCCAGAATGAAAAGAACGGCATGCGCATTGGGCAGCAGGTTCAGGGTCAGTTCGGGTTCTGTACCGATGGCGTTAAGACCGGGTGTGTCGAGAATAACCAGGCCCTGCTCGAGAAGCGGGTGAGGAAAATTGATCAGTGCGTGGCGCCAACGGGGAATTTCTATGGTCCCATCCCGTTGCAAGGCACGGGCAGTATCTTCATCGTCGGGGTTGATCAGGCCGTATTCGGTAGCGACTTCTCCGCTTACCTGCAGGGTATCGGACAAACGGGACAGGGCCGCGGTCATTTGCTCAACAGAACTAACGTCAAGGGGAAGTTCGTTCCACTCAAGCGGGTGACGCTTGAAATCCGAGACCGTGCCTTCGCGTGATTTGGTCTGAATCGGCAACAGCCTGATGGATGGTGGAGTGTTTGCCTCATAGAAGAGCTCGGTGGGGCACATGGTTGTGCGGCCAGCAGAGGAGGGCAATACCCGTTGACGATAATCAGAAAAGAAAATCGCGTTGATCAGCTCGGACTTGCCGCGAGAAAACTCCGCGACAAAAGCGACGTTGAGGCGATCTTCTTCCAGACGCTCAAGCAGCTGCTTCAGCTTGAGGTCGGTTTCTGCATCATTTAATTCCTGGGCGGAAAGCCAGTCGCGCAGTTGACCTATGCGGCTGGAAACTTCATTGCGCCAGTTGCTGTAATGCTCGAATTCGGAAACAAGATTTGTAGACATTTTGTTGGCTGAAAGCGATTGCACCGTAACGGAAATAGATAACGGCTTACCGGGCGATTATCTTAAGAGCGCCAAGGGTGGTACAAAAGAGTGAGGAACTACTTCTGGCAGATAGGGCAGTAATACGTGGAACGCTGCCCGACCACCATTTTCTTGATGGGGGTGCCACACACCTTGCAGGGCAAACCGGCCCGGTCATACACCTTGGTATGCAACTGGAAATAACCCAGTTCCCCGTCGGTGGCGACATAGTCCCGCAGAGAACTGCCCCCCGCCTTGATAGCGTTTTCCAGTGTCTGCTTGATTGAGGCGGCCAGTTTTTCGCATTCCGCCCGGGTTAGGCGCCCTGCTGCCCGGCCCGGCCGGATTCCTCCCGAGAACAGGGACTCTGAAGCATAAATATTGCCCACCCCCACGACCACACGGCTATCCATGATCAGGTTTTTGACGGATGTCTTGCGGCCACGGCTGGCTTGATGGAGGTAATTTCCGTCGAATTCGTCTGTTAACGGTTCGGGCCCGAGATGGGAAAGAAGGGGGTGGTCATCAAGGTTGTCTGTAATAAGAACGGCACCAAAACGTCGAGGGTCCCGCATCCGAAGAACCTTACCGCCTTCAAACAGCCAGTCAACATGGTCATGCACCGCAGGCGGCTCGTCTTTTGCGGCAAAGCGCAAGCTTCCTGACATGCCCAAGTGCACGATCTGGAATATCTTGCCGAAATCAAAAAGCAGGTATTTTCCGCGTCGTTTGATGCCCAGTAGTTTTTTTTCCGCGAGTCGAGAGTTGATGTCTAGGGGAATTGTCCAACGCAATCGAGCATTGCGGACCTCGACTTTTTGCAGCACTTTTCCCTTCAGGCGTGGTTCGAGTCCGCGTCGTGTGGTTTCAACTTCCGGCAGTTCGGGCATTAGACGAGAATTTCTTGCATTTAAGAGGGAGTAAAATATACCCGTGAATGGTTTCGTGGGCTCTTTGCAGTTTGAAGTGGCCTTTGTTTGCAAATGGCGAGTGATGTACGTCAGTCATTCTTGAACGGTTGTATGCTTCAGGATTCATGCCTCTAATTAAGACATTCAGGGAACGTCCGGGGCTAAAATGATTCCAATGATGAGTCTTGTATTTTTGGGAAAACCATGTCGCGATTGAATTTTCTTCCCTTGCTGGCGATTCTGGTGTTTTACGGCTGCGCACAACAGCAGGTTACCGCCTCAACCGAGAAAAAAGAGCCCGTACCTCAAAAAGCCGCCAAGCATGAGAAAAACATGGCGGCCAAGGAGGAAGCCCGTCTCCCCTCCGTAGTTCTTACGGATGATCTCTTGTTCCAGTTCCTGGTTTCGGAAATCGCCGGTCAGCGAGGCATGTTGAATCTGGCCAAGGAAGGCTATCTGGATCTGGCGAGAAAGACGCGGGATCCGCGGGTGGTAAAGCGCGCGGCTGAAATTGCACTTTACAGCCGAGATCAGGAGGCTGCGCTGGAAATCAGCCGGTTGTGGCTGGAACTCGAGCCGGATTCCGGCCGTGCACTGCAAACTCTGGTTGTCATGCTGATTGCGCATGGCCAGGTTCAGGAGGCAGCGCCTTATCTGGAAAAGATGCTTGCCAACGGTGAAGCGGATGATACGTTCATGCAACTGCCTGCGCTTTTTGCAAAAACCCGTGACGCGCAGTCTGTGCTCAAGGTTGTAGGTGAACTGGCCAAAAAATACCCAAGCATGCCCGAAGCCCAATATGCCCTGGCCCATGCCGCACTGCAGGCAGGCCATGCGGATGAGGCGCTACAGGCCCTGAAACAGGCCGACAAGGTGCAACCCGGCTGGGAGCCTGCCGCGCTTCTGCGGGCCCAGGTGTTGGCGAAATCATCCCGTAACGACGCTCTGGCTTTCCTCAAGGGTTTTGCCAAAACCTATCCCCAAGCTCAGGATGTGCGTCTTGCTTATGCGCGTATGCTGGTGAGCGCCAATCAGTTTGATGAGGCCCATGCCCAGTTTGTTCAGCTTGCCGGAGAGTTGCCCGAAAGTTCCGAAATTGCCATGGCGACAGGTTTGCTGTCGCTGCAAATGGGGAAGACGGATGAAGCGGAAAAGTACCTGAGCCGTACGCTGGATCTGGGGCAGGAAGATGGCGGAATTGTGCGCTACTACCTGGGGCAGGTCGCGGAAGATCGTAAAGAGTTTGATCTCGCCAGAAATCGTTATCTCGCGATCACGAGCGGCGAATATCTGGTGGCCTCGCGCACACGCCTTGCTTCGATGCTGGCCCGCCAGGGAAAAACCGATGAAGCACGAGCCGTGCTCAAGGAAGTTACCCCGTCCAATGATGTGCAAATGGTTCAGCTTGTCCAGGCTGAGGCCGACCTGTTGCGTGAGGCGAGGGATTTTGAAGCCGTTTATGTCCTCCTGGACAAGGCAGTCAAGGCCCGGCCCGATCACGTTGATCTGCTTTACGATCGGGCCATGGCCGCGGAAAAGCTGAACAAGCTTGATGTAGTGGAAGCGGATCTGCGCAAGGTCATCAAGCTCAAGCCGGATTACGCGCATGCCTACAATGCACTGGGGTACACCCTCATCGAGAAAACCAATCGGTTGGGAGAGGCCGCAGATCTTCTCGACAAGGCAATCTCCTTGTCCCCGGAAGACGCCTATGTTCTGGATAGCCTGGGCTGGCTGCATTACCGCAAAGGCAATCTCGACAAGGCCCGAGAGTTTCTCGAGCGCGCATGGCGTATCCGCCAGGACCCTGAAATTGCTGCACACCTGGGGGAGGTGCTGTGGATGAAGGGTAGCCGAGAGGAAGCTTCGAGGTTATGGCAGTCATCACTGCAAAACAATCCAAAAAACGAGGCTCTGCTCGAGATTCTGAAAAAATTCAAACCTTGAGCTGGGCGGCGATCCGATAGTCACCCTTGTGTTTTTCATGCGCCGAATCTTCTTTGCCATGCTGTTATTGCTCCATGGCTGCGCCAGCGTACAGCTGACAGCGCCTGCCCGGACGGTGGCTCCTGTCGCTGTCCCCTTGCTGCATTCTTTTTCACTCCAGGGAAGGGTGTCGGTAAAGTACGATGAACAGTCCATGTCGGGGCAGATAAGCTGGCAGGCGACAACTGACAGTGATGAAGTTCTGTTGTCTTCGCCCTTGGGCCAAGGGCTGGCCAGCATCAACAGGAACTCGCTCGGCGTAACTTTGGAACGTCCGGGAGAGCCCGTGATGGCGGCCGATGATGTCGAGTCGCTGACCCAGAAAGTTTTGGGGTTTCGCTTGCCGCTGTCGGGGTTGCGATACTGGATTCAGGCCAAAACAGATCCTTCCAGCCCGGGGGAGGTTCGAACCAATTCGGACGGTGCTGTGGAACAGATTACCCAGGACGGCTGGAAAATTGACTATCTGCAATACAGCGAAAACCGGCCACGAAAGATTCATGTGACCCGGCAGGGCCTTGAAATCAGGCTCGTGGTTGATGCATGGCAAACGAACTGAAACCCTTTTCGGCCCCGGCCAAGCTCAATCTTTTCCTGCATGTGACGGGGCGTCGAGCAGATGGCTATCACCTGCTGCAATCGGTTTTTCGCTTCATCGATTATGGCGATACGGTCTGGATAGCCGTGCGCGAAGACGGTTTGATTCGCCGGTTGGAGGATATCCCCGGCGTGCCTGAAGAACGGGATCTCACGATTCGAGCTGCCCGATTGTTGAAAGAAGCCACAGGATGCGGATTGGGCGCTGATATCCGTCTGGATAAGCAGCTTCCCATGGGGGGCGGGTTGGGCGGAGGTTCCTCGGATGCCGCTACAGTGTTGCTGGCCCTCAATCGCATGTGGAAGCTTGATTTGAACAGGCAGAGATTGCAGGAACTTGCCCTACGGCTGGGTGCGGATGTGCCTGTTTTTGTTTTCGGTCAAACTGCCTTTGCCGAAGGGGTGGGCGACATCCTCAAGCCGATCGCACTGCCAGTGGCCTGGTATGTGGTTCTTGTTCCACCCATAGGGGTGTCAACAGCTGATGTCTTTGCCGCGCCGGAATTGACACGAAACACCGCTCCCCTCAAAATAGCGGACTTTCTTTCTGGCGCCGGGCGTAATGATCTGCAACCGGTGGTGGAAACGCGATATCCAGAGGTGGCGCGGCACTTGGCCTGGCTTGGGAAGTTTGGCGATGCGCGCATGACGGGTTCCGGGGCGTGTGTTTTTCTGGCGATGCCGGATGAAATTCAAGCCCAAGCCGTTTTGCGGAAGTTGCCTCCGGATATGCATGGTTTTGTTGCTCGCGGATTGGACAGGCATCCCCTGTTTGATTTTGCGAGCTGACCGCAGGGGAGTGGCCAAGTGGTAAGGCATCGGATTTTGATTCCGACATGCGTAGGTTCGATCCCTACCTCCCCTGCCACTTAATATAAAAATAGCCGCGCTGGGATTTGTTGGAATGCAGCCCGCTGCGGCTATTTCGTTTTTTTGCTTTCGGGGTGTGCCGTGCCATTCGACAACCTGATGATTTTTACTGGCAATGCCAATCCGCGACTCGCGGAGGACGTGGCGCGCCATATGAACATCCGTCTCGGTCGCGCCAAGGTGGGACGTTTCTCTGATGGCGAAGTGGCTGTTGAAATCCTGGAGAACGTACGCGGCAAGGATGTCTTCATGCTTCAGTCCACGTGCAATCCGACCAATGACAACCTGATGGAAATCATGGTCATGGCTGATGCGTTGCGACGTGCTTCAGCAGGCCGTATTACTGCCGCGATCCCGTATTACGGCTATGCCCGTCAGGATCGCCGCACCCGGTCGGCGCGAGTTGCGATCACTGCGAAAGTAGTGGCCAACATGCTGCAGAGCGTGGGGGTGGACAGGGTGCTGACCATGGATCTGCACTCGGACCAGATCCAGGGCTTTTTCGAAATCCCCGTGGACAATATCTACTCCAGCCCGATCCTGCTGGGGGACATCTGGAGACACGATTATCCCGATCTGATCGTCGTGTCTCCCGATGTCGGCGGCGTGGTGCGTGCCAGGGCAATCGCCAAGCGCCTGGAATGCGAACTGGCGATTATCGACAAGCGCCGCCCCAAGCCGAACGAGGCCAAGGTCATGAACATCATCGGTGATATCAAGGGCCGCACCTGCATCATCATGGATGACATGGTGGATACCGCGGGCACCTTGTGCGAAGCCGCACAGGCCCTGAAAAACGGCGGTGCTGCAAGAGTGATGGCCTATTGCACTCACCCCGTGTTGTCCGGTCAGGCTGTTTCGCGCATCACCGACTCTGCCCTGGACGAGCTGGTGGTGACCGATACCATTCCGCTGCAGGACGATGCTCGTGCCTGCGGCAAAATCAGGCAACTGTCGATTGCCGAGCTGATGGCGGAAACCATTCGCCGCATCAGCAACGAAGATTCAGTGAGCTCGCTCTTTATCGAGTGAGTTTGAATGCAGCTGCGCTGGCCGGAAGCAGCGCTGCCGCAAATTTTGGTGCTTTCGGCTCCTGGTCGCGGGAGTAATTTGGAGTAAGAAAATGCAAATCGAAGTCATCGCCCAGAAGCGTGACGTGCAGGGCACGGGTGCGAGCCGCCGCCTGCGTCACGACGGCTTTGTTCCGGGCATCGTATACGGTGGTAACAAGGATCCGCTCGCCATTCAACTGGATCACAACGCGTTGTTTCATGCGCTGCGCAAGGAGGCTTTCCATTCCTCCGTGCTCAACCTGAAAATCGGCGACATTACGGAAATGACGCTTTTGCGTGATGTCCAGATGCATCCCTACAAACCACTGGTGTTGCACGTGGATTTCCAGCGCATCGATGCCGATCACAAGATCCACGTTAAGGTACCCGTACACTTCATTAACGAAGACGTCGCCCCTGGCGTGAAGCTGGCGCACGGACTGGTCAACCACATCATGACCGAGATCGACGTGGCTTGCCTGCCTGGCAACCTGCCCGAGTTCATCGAAGTGGATCTGTCCAGCCTTGAAAGCGGCCACTCCATCCATGTGAATGACCTCAAACTGCCGAAAGGCGTGGAACCGGTTGCGCACATCAAGGCGGAAAACCCTGCCGTGGTCGGTATCACACCGCCCAAGGGTGGCGCTGCTGCCGAGGAAGAGGCACCTGCCGCTCCCGAAGAGCCGGCAGCCTGATAAGGCAACGCACAAATGCCCACCCTCGGGTGGGCATTTTTATTTGAGCTAATGGAGCAACTTCGCCTGATCGTCGGCCTGGGTAACCCCGGAGCGCAGTATGAAGACACCCGCCACAATGCCGGTTTCTGGTGGGTGGATGCGCTTGCGCGAAAACTGGGCATCACCATGAAACAGGAAGCGAAATTCCATGGACGTGCCGGGAAATGGAACGGCGGGAATGGCGATATTTGGCTGCTCTGCCCCGACACTTTCATGAACCTGTCTGGAAAATCTGTTGCTGCCTTGGCCAGGTTCTACAAAATTCCACCTGAGTCGATTCTGGTTGCGCATGACGAACTGGATCTGCCTCCCGGAACGGCAAAGTTAAAACAGGGTGGCGGACACGGCGGCCAGAATGGCTTGAAGGATATCCATCTGCAACTCGGCTCTCCCAACTACTGGCGGCTGCGCATCGGTATTGGCCACCCCGGCTCAAAAGAAGCAGTGACCGGACATGTGTTGGGCAAGCCCATGCCGGCAGAGCGCGAGCAGATGCTGAATGCGGTCGAAGCTGCGCTGGATGTCTGGCCGGAGCTGGCAGCCGGAAATCTGGCTGCGGCTCAATTGAAACTTCACACGGTAGCAAAATCATGAGTCTTAAATGCGGCATCGTCGGATTGCCCAATGTCGGGAAGTCCACACTTTTCAACGCCCTGACCAAGGCCGAGATTGCGGCGGAAAATTATCCTTTCTGCACCATTGAGCCCAATACCGGGGTTGTGGAGGTGCCTGACCCGCGTCTTTCCAAACTGGCAGAAATCGTAAAACCAGAGCGTGTGGTGCCTGCGATCGTGGAATTCGTGGACATCGCGGGACTGGTGGCTGGCGCATCCAAGGGCGAGGGCCTGGGCAACCAGTTTCTGGCCAACATACGCGAAACCGACGCAGTGGCCCATGTGGTGCGCTGTTTCCACGATGAAAACGTCATTCATGTTGCAGGCAAGGTGGATCCGATTTCAGACCTGGAAACCATTGATACCGAGCTGGCGCTGGCAGATATGGGTACGGTGGAAAAGGCCCATGCTCGTGCCACAAAAACCGCGCGTGCCGGCGACAAGGACTCCCAAAAACTGGTCGCAGTACTGGACAAGGTGATGGTTGTGCTCAATGAGGGCAAACCTGCACGCGCGGCCGGGCTGGATGATGATGAACTGGCACTACTCAAACCCCTTTGCCTGATTACGGCAAAGCCGGTTCTGTATGTGGCCAACGTTGACGAACAGGGTTTTCACGACAACCCCTTGCTTGATGCATTGCGAGCCCGGGCAACAGAACAGAAAGCGCCGGTGGTGCCGGTCTGCGCCGCCATGGAAGCCGAGTTGCAGGAACTTGAGCCAGAAGAGCAGGTGGAATACCTGAAGGAACTGGGTTGGGATGAACCCGGGCTGAACCGCCTGATCCGTGCAACCTATGACCTTCTGGGCTTGCAGACCTACTTTACGGCAGGCGTGAAGGAAGTTCGTGCCTGGACCATACACAAGGGAGATACCGCGCCCAAGGCGGCCGGTGTCATCCATACCGACTTTGAGCGTGGATTTATCCGTGCCCAGACCATCTCCTACGAAGATTTCATTTCTTTCGAAGGCGAACATGGGGCCAAGGAGGCAGGAAAGATGCGTTCGGAGGGTAAGGAATACGTCGTCAAGGACGGTGATGTGATGAATTTCCTCTTCAATGTTTGACAGAAGTCCTTGAAAACAACATAATCTCGCGTTTTCGTTCGGTGGGGTTCCCGAGCGGTCAAAGGGATCAGACTGTAAATCTGACGGCTCTGCTTTCGGAGGTTCAAATCCTCCTTCCTCCACCATCCAGACCGTTTTAGCTGG
>DKAU01000109.1 GCA_002450925.1 Thiobacillus sp. UBA6918
AAGGCTGGCCTCTTTCCAGCGCGCGAGCGGGCCAACCGCCATCAGGAACAGGACGGGTGAAATCAGCGGCACGAATACGGAATTGAAGTAGGGTGGGCCGACTGAAATTTTTCCCAGCCCCATTGCATCCATCAGCAGCGGATACAGCGTACCGAGCAGCACCGAGCCCAGCGCAGAAATGAGAATCACATTGTTGGCCAACAGCAGGGCTTCACGAGAGAACCAGGTGAACCCGCTGCCGGTCATCATCCTGGGTGCACGCCAGGCATACAAGGCGAGCGAACCACCGATGACAAATGCAAGAAAACCCAGAATGAACGCGCCGCGCGCAGGGTCGGTTGCAAAGGCGTGTACCGAAGACAAGACACCGGAGCGGACAAGGAAGGTTCCAAGCAGTGAGAGGGAGAATGCAATGAGTGCCAGCAGTACCGTCCAGGCCTTGAAGGCGCCGCGCTTTTCGGTGGCGGAAAGCGAGTGTATGAGCGCGGTGCCGGCAAGCCAAGGCATGAAAGAAGCATTTTCTGTTGGATCCCAGAACCACCAGCCGCCCCAGCCCAATTCGCGGTAAGCCCACCAGGCGCCCAGCGAGATGCCGAGTGTCAGAAAGGCCCAGGCCACAGTTGTCCAGGGACGCGACCAGCGTGCCCAGGCCGCGTCCATCTTGCCTGATAGCAGGGCGGCGATGGAAAAGGCGAAAGCAACGGCGAAGCCGACATAGCCCATGTACAGCATGGGTGGGTGGATGATCATGCCCCAGTCCTGCAACAGGGGATTCATGTCATTGCCATCCGGGGCTGCAGGTATCAGGCGTTCGAATGGGTTGGAGGTAGTCAGAAGGAAAGCCAGGAATCCTACAGAGATCAGGCCCATGACACCGATAACACGTGCTGCCATGTCTTCGGGCAGGTGGCGGGAAAAAACCGAAACCGCGGTAGTCCAGAAACCAAGAATCAGCACCCATAGCAGCATGGAACCTTCATGCGACCCCCATGTTGCAGTGAATCGGTAAATTTCCGGGAGTTGCGAGAATGAGTTTTTGGCCACATTCAATATCGAGAAATCGTTGTTAATGAACGAATAGGCAAGACAGCCAAAAGCCAGCGCGACAAAAACGAACTGTCCCTGAGCGGCCGGGCGTGCCAGTGCCATCAGCGTGTAGTTGCCGCGATGTGCGCCAACGAGCGGAAAAACGGACTGGATAAGCGCCAGCAGCAGCGCCAGTATCAATGCAAATTGTCCGAGTTCTGGAATCATGTTGGGGTCCTTTGTTATTTCACCAGCGATTTTTGGGCTTGTTCAATGGCGCTGGCGGCCTCTGGCGGCATATAGTTTTCGTCATGCTTGGCCAGCACTTGCGTTGCAGTAAAAGTGCCGTCGCTGCCAAGCTTGCCTTCAGCCACCACACCTTTCCCTTCCTTGAACAAATCCGGAAGAACGCCGGTGTAGGAGACGGGTATGGACTTGGCCGTATCCGTGACAACAAAACCGACAGTGAGCCCGCCTTCCTGGCGCTTGAGGCTGCCGTTCTCGACCAGACCGCCGATGCGGAAAGCACGGCTGATGGGCGCTTCGCCATTGGCAACCTGAGTGGGGGTGAAGAAGAACACCAGGTTGCTGTTGAAGGCGTTGAGCACGAGGGCCACAGCAACACCAATAGCCGCAACTATCAGGGCAATCAAGGCGAGTTTTTTGTGTCGAGGTTTCATTGCTTGTTTCCGGTAATCAAGTTGGTGTTTCCCATGCATTCATCCGCTTGAGTCTCTGCATGGTTTGCAGACGATGACGGCGCAGGAACCAGATCTCGCCTGCAATGCAAACGATGGTCATGGCAAACGAGCCCCAGACATAAAGCCCGTACCCGCCCATTTGCCAGAAGTCACTCCAGCTTCCCCAGTTCATGCTTTCCCCTCCGGCAGTTCGCGCACCCATGAGGCCTGGCGCTCGCGTTCAAGCAACATCGATCGGGCGCGGACGAAGGCAACGGCGATGGCATACATCCACGCGGCCAGTGCCATGATCAGCATGCCCCACAACATGATGTGCGCCATGGAGGGGGCCCGTGTCAGGCTGACCGAAGAACCCTGATGCAGCGTGTTCCACCATTTGACAGAAAAATAGATGATTGGCACGTTGATGACCCCGACAAGGTTGAGCAGAGCGCCGGCACGGTCGGAACGTCTTGGGTCGTCGATGGCTGCCTGCAAAGCCATGACGCCCACATACAGAAAGAACAGGATCAGTTCTGAAGTCAGGCGTGCATCCCATACCCACCAGGCGCCCCACATCGGCTTGCCCCAGAATGCTCCGGTCCAAAGGGCGATAAAAGTGAACATGGCACCGGTCGGGGCCAGCGCACGCGCCATGATGAAAGACAGGCGCGTGTTCCAGGCAAGGCCAATGGCTGACCAGAAAGCCATAACGATATAAATGAACATCGACATCCAGGCCGCAGGAACATGAATGAAGATGATGCGATACCCCTCTCCCTGCTGAAAGTCTGTGGGCGCGACGAAGAAACTGATGTACAGACCGATGACTGCAAGAATAAAAGCAAGAGCAAAGAACCACGGCGCCAGCCTGCCTGCCAATGGGTAGAAGGTCGAAGGGGATGCGTAGCGGTATAGGTTCATCTTTTCATTCCAGCGAAATTTTCAGCGCTGTCGCGCTGACCCAGGGCGCCAGCAACAGCGACAGCACAAGAAATGCGCCAAGCAGCGACAGGTTTGCTTCCGCGCCAATGCCTGCGAGCGTGCCCTCTACTGCGCCGGCGCCAAATATAAGGACTGGCACGTAAAGCGGCAGGATCAGCAGGGTGATCAGCACCCCGCCTCCGCGCAGGCCCAGGGTCAGCGCCGCACCTATGCTTCCAAGCAGCGACAGGATGGGCGTGCCGATGGCAAGCGACAGCATGAGAATCCACAAGACCTTGCCTGCTAGACCAAACTGGATGCCCAGTAGCGGAGCGATCACCAGGAGCGGAATGCCATTAATGATCCAGTGCGCAATCGACTTCCCCAAGGCCAGCACAATGTTGGAATACGGCGACAGCATCATCTGTTCCAGAGTGCCGTCTCGGTGGTCGTCGGCATACAGGCGGCTCATGGAAAGCAGTGTGGCAAGCAGGGCGGCAACCCATATCACGCCAGGGCCTATCATTCGCAGTACGGCTGGGTCCGGTCCAATGCCAAGAGGGAACATGCTTACCACCAGCACAAAGAAAAATTGTGCAGTTAGCCAGTCTCCCCGGCGCCTTGTCGCCAGCAGGATGTCGCGTTGGATGACGGTTGCCAGGAATTTCATGAGGACGCTTCATCCAGTTTCACGCGCTCTCTCCGACGGTCAGTGTTTTCGGTTTCAAATCGCCAAGCTCCAGTGCATGGTGTGTTGTCGCGATGATCATCCCTCCCGCCGCAACATGGTCGCGGATCATTTGTTCAACCATCGCAACACCGCTTACATCCAGCCCGGTCAGGGGTTCATCGAGAATCCACAGCAGCGCACCAGCGGTCAAGAGTCCTGCCAGGGTTACGCGTCTGCGCTGGCCGAACGACAATACGCGAGAGGGAAGATCCATACAGCGTGCCAGACCGAGTTGCGCAAGCGCAGATTCTGCTGTTTCCATATCCAGTCCACGGCCACATAAGCGTGCTGACAGGACCATGTTTTCAAGTGGAGTGAGTTCTTCCTTGATGCCGTTTGAGTGTGCAACGTAGGCCATTTCCTTGCCATAGGTTTCCTTTGCGGCACGGATGGATTCTCCACACCAAAATACCTCACCGGATGCAGGTGCAGACAGCCCGCAAAGAATGCGCAACAGGCTGGTCTTGCCATGGCCGTTGGCGCCGCGAACCAGCAGAGCTTCGCCTTCGTTCAGTTCAAGATTTAAATTTCTGAACAGAAGCCGCTCACCACGTTCGCAGGACAAGTTATTGGCAGTAAGCATGTCAATATGTCCTGGGATTATGGGTGGCACCATGGCAGTTCAAGTAGCAGCTGCCATGGTTTGTGCCAGTTGATTCGTATCTCAACACTCCACCCGTGGTTGGCGTGACCACTGAAGTGTCAAAATTGATCAGCTTGCTGTTGTTGATGCTGTTTCCCTGTGTGGCGCTGATGCCGTGCGGATCGTGGCAGACATTGCAGGGCGTCCTGTACTCGGTGATGTGTTTGCCATGGTCCTTGAACGGGTGGGTGTCGGAAAGGAGCGACGATCGATTGTGGCACTTGTAGCACAGTGCATAGTTCGACGCACTTTCCGGGGTGCGGTCTGTCGTGATGTAGTTTCTCTCCAGTAGCGGCACATAAACTGATCCATGCGGGCCCTTTGGACCCGTGCCGCCTGCATTTGGACCGGCATTGTTGTTATGGCAATCCGAGCATTTCATCACGCTGGTGATTGTCCAGGGCGACAGAAGACTGGGAACATTTGTGTTTTTGCCCGGGCCCGCGATGGGGTGATATGAAGGGTTCACAGTGTCAAACTCGAGCCGTGTGTTGTTCTGGGCGATCTGTCTGTTCGTGCGAGAGGCCGGCATGCCCGGGCTGTCTGCATGGCAGCGGAAGCAGAGTTGATACTCAGAAGTGATCTGCGGGGTTTCCGTGCCATCGATTCTTATCCCGCGCACACCATTCAGCGAGCCGGGAATTGTGCTGGTTGAAGAATTGGTGGCGTGTGGATTGTGGCAATCCTGGCATTCGACATGGCGCGACTGTTCCACTGCGGGTTCGGCAGCGTCATGTACCCCTGTCGTCAGTGAAAGAGGATGGATGGATGGTTTGACAGAGAACTCATTTTCGATGTTTTTGCTGGCCACATTGCCGTTGTGGCAGGAATAACAGTTGGTTTCTTCCGTCGCGTGATTGAGTATCCATTTCCTGCCGCCGGCTGAATGGGGGCGATGGCAGTTTTCGCAGGCGTTGGCAGAAACCGTTGTCTCGGTGGTGTGGGGCCAGGGGTTAATCCCGGCTCCATTCCATGTCGAGCTGGAAAGCTTGTGGCTGCTTGTATTCCAACCATTGATCAGATGGCAAGTCGCACAGAGTGCGGATTGTGTGTTCGCCATGACCAGGAATTTCTTGTTTGTATTGTCATGGGGGTCATGGCAGGCCGTGCATTGCATGCGCCCAGCAGAATCAAGCTTGACCTTTCCTATCAGGGAAGAGGGATCGGCCAACTGGCCTCCGTGTTGTGATGCGAGTGTGGAGGTGTAGTTAAACGAAATGGGGTGGTCATCTGACAAGTCTGTTCCCAGATTGCTTTCACCGGGAGGAAGCGTGGTAACGCCCCCGGCCAGCGAAACCGGGTTTCCGCTTGCCAGGTCCCCTAGCGCAATGGTTCCGTCATGGCAACTCAGGCAGGCGAGCGAGGCGCCATTAGGCTGGCCGGGATTCGCCAGGGCGGTTGAACTCAGGTAAGGCAAATAGTTAGACCCGGGGTCACGGCGATTCCAAAGCGGTGCACTGGGAGTCGAATTGTGGGGTGCATGACAGAATAGGCAAATCTGGGTTTCCGTTGATGCCCGTATCGCTCCAGACCCGCTTACAGAAAGATTGTGCTTGGTGGTCGTAATGTCTGCCAGGGATTGATGTATCAGCGGTGAGGGCAACAACAGTACGAAAATAGCCGGGATAATGACCCTGTTTAGAATGCTCAGAGGGTTCACGATGCGTCTCCCAGATAGCGGAGGATCTGCACACGCTGGTTGAATGTGTCCGCGATGTAGATGTTGTCGTAGTCGTCGATATGAATTCCGACTGGCAACCAGAATTCGCCCCGGTCGTGGCCCTGTGCGCCAACTGTAAGGAGGAATCTTCCGTTCTCGTCAAAGATTTGTACAGCGTGGAACAGCGAATCCACCACATAGACATGTCCATGATGATCTGTAGCGACACCTTTTTGTCTAGCGGCGTCACCCGTTCCATCCCCGGCGTGGCCGAAGCTCGAAATGAATTTTCCGTTCAGGTCGAGTATCTGCACCCGGAAGTTGAGTGAATCTGTGACGTAAAGTTGTCCTTTCGAGGATAGCCATAGCAGGGTTGGGTAATTGAATTGACCTGGTCCAACGCCCCGTTCACCGATACGTTGTATCAATGCTCCCTCGCTGTTGTAAACATTGATGCGGCTTGCTTTTGTGTCCACCACATACAAATGCCCGCTTGTCTTGTCGAAGGCAATACCGGTCGGCTGGACAAGTTCACCTTCAAGATTCATTCGGGCAGCCGTTTTCTCTCCCGGCCGAACAACCATTACCTGAGCCAGTTTTGAATCGGTTACGAATATTTCCCCATTTTTACCTTGAGCAAAACCTACCGGTGAGGGAATGGCGGACTCGTTTGGACCCAGGATGAGCGCATAATTTCCCTTTGTCTTGTCATAGCGATGAATGCCCTTTGCGCCGGGATCGGCGACATAAATGGCACCGCCGGATTCAATCACGGCGATTGGGCGTACCATGCGAGACTCCTCTTCGCCGAGGAACAGGTCGCGCATACGCTCGACAAAGCTTTTTTGTATCCCGAGATCATCCGGTTTCGAGAACAAACGAACAAATTCAATGCGAGGTTGTTCTGGATACGCAGGCCAGTAAAGCGCTGGCAGGTCGGTTTTCTTCACCGTCTCCATGCATGAGGAGAGAGAAAGAATTGTCATCCCGGCCAAGATTGATCTGAAAACGGTACCCATGATCAGAAATCCCGCTTGCCTGATATCCGGAATATGGTGTGGTCGCGTGAATAGCTTCCCTGAGATTCGCGGGTATAGGTCAACCCGGAAGTCAGCGTCAGCTTGCGCTTGCGCCAGACCGCATTAAGCGAATAGTCCTCGCGTTTTCTTGGAATGGGGGCGCCGACATCCTCTTCCATCCCGGCAGAACCGTTGAAATCAACACCAAAACGCCTGGCCCATGCGCGTATTTCGTACGCTCTCAGCTCCTGGTCCTGTGAAGACAATGTGTAGTTGACAAAGCTTTGCCTGGCAGTTGCGCGCAGGTTCAAAAAACTGAAAACCGGTTCCGTTGTCTGCAGAAAAACGTCGCCGGCCAGGCGCCGGTATGGCGATATCGTCTCATCCCTGTCTTCGGTTTCGATGCTACCGCCAAGCGAAAACCCTTTGATGAGAGGTGCCTCGGCCCGGAAGCCGAGCAGGATGTCCCTGACCTTGTTCAACTGATAAGAGGAAAAGCCGGACGTGATGTTTGGTGACGAATCATACAGTCGGAAATAGGCTTCGATGTCGCGTGCCAGCCTCCAGTTGAGATTGAGTGTCTGGTCAAGCTGGTTGGATGCATAGCTTCCGCCAATGTCGTATGTGTAATCAACCAGTACGGTATCGCCATCAATGATGTTGCCGCCGATAAGGCGTTGAATTCGTGTTTCTGCACCGATTAGGATCAGAATATAGTCTACATTCTCGATGTAGGTCTGAGTTTGAGCCTGGTTGGTTACGACCACGCTGCCTGCCACAACGTGAAGATTGTTAAGTGGAATTTGTGTGGTTCCTGACAACGTGTGTTGTTCGTCAAGAATGTCGACCAGTGGATTGCTTGCCTGCTGGTCCCGCTGCTCGTATCTGGCCGCATAACTGATTTGCATGTTGCCTGGCCACAGGGGGAATTTGTAGCGAATCGAGCCATCCGCCGAATTGGATTGCAGCCTGTACTGCGTGGCTTCATTGCGTTCTGTTTTGAGCGAAAAGCTTGTTTCCAGGTTGGTTGCTGGCAGATATGAGAAACCTCCAATCAGAGACTGGATGGTCAGGTTGGTGAGCCCCTGGTCGCTACGATTCAGGTTGTAGGTACCAAAATAATTCAGTTTCTTGGATGGGTAGCCGCGAAAGTCGAGCAGAAACCCGAAGTCGCTCTGTTCCGGCTGGTCGACAAGCGCCAGGGCATATTTCCGCTTGTTGTAAAAGATATTGTTGGTCAGACCATACTTGTTTTCCTCTCCAAACTGGAGGCGTGTGTTCAGGTTCGCCCCCTGAAAAGAGGAAGTGCTCGCCTGGATGGGGAGGCTAAGGCTGCCGCTGCGCGAAGACTGATCGGCAGACTGGAAGTGAAAATTGCTTGATCCCAAACTGCCGAATGCATGGCTGATGTTGAAATTGATTTGTTCCAGTTCTTCGTCGATGATGCGCCCTGTGCTTTTTCCCTGAATTTGGTTGTGGGTATAGCCGACGCTGAGGGGCAAACCCAGATCAACGTTCGACATGGAAAAGTGGAAGCCATACTGATCGGTTTCCTGAACCATGATCTCGCCGGGCGCCACGGAAACGGAAGGGTTCAGGTGGTCGTAGAACAATGATCCCTGTATCGGTTTTCCGCTCAGGAAATTGGCATGGGTGGTAAAGCTGAACAGATTTTCCCCGGATCTCGTTGTGCCTGCATTTGTGTCCAGGCTGAGGTCCTCCCGGGTGAATCCACCGCCGATGTCGAGGGTGAGGAAGTTGGGATGAAATACGTAGCTGTGGGTCATGACGAAAACTTTTTCGCTCAGGTCTGACTGGGTTTGGCGGGAAGATCCGGAAGTGAACCCGTCATGCAAAAAGTCCACCAGCGCATAGCCATCTATCCCGGTCAGCTTGAACCCGGCAATCTCTGCGCCGCGGCACGTAGCTATTGCCAGCACAACGAGTGAAGTAACTCCACAATATACATATGCCACACGG
>DKAU01000085.1 GCA_002450925.1 Thiobacillus sp. UBA6918
AGATCCGGAAGTGAACCCGTCATGCAAAAAGTCCACCAGCGCATAGCCATCTATCCCGGTCAGCTTGAACCCGGCAATCTCTGCGCCGCGGCACGTAGCTATTGCCAGCACAACGAGTGAAGTAACTCCACAATATACATATGCCACACGGCTTTGGCGGACTGCCTTGCGATGGCGTTGGAGGTCATAGAGCAGTTCGGTATCAGTATAGGCGTTCAGCTTGGCGGCGAACTTGTCCAGCCCCATGGCTTTGGCGGCATTACGCAGGGCAACACGCAGCGCGCCGACATAGGCCTTGATGGTGTTAGTAAAGCCAGTCTCGCCCTTGCCGGCGATATGTGCCAACAGTTCATCCACCAGAATGTGCTGGCGCTGCTTGTCAGTCAACTTGGCCCTGGCCAAGCTTTGAATGCAGGACTCAAGCTGGCGGGCCACGCCGAATTGCTGCGCCATTTTGCGCACGCCGTCCAGGTGCCCTATTCTGTTCCATATATCGTCAAAGCGGCGGTTCAACTCGTTGGCATCGCCACCGGCCAGCAACTTGGCGCCTATCCCGCTAAGCCTTGGTTCTGGTTTCCATGGGGTTCCCATTTATCCCTCACGCGAACATCAGGGGGACGCTTTGGGGGTTGTGACGCCCCCGGGGGGATATTCCATGCCGTCCATGTGTCCAAAGCCGTAGACATCTACCTTGTTGGGGCCGAACTGGCTTGTGACCATTACCAGGTATTCAATCTGAAACCCCGGGGCAGCGTATTTTTTGAATAAATCGACATTGTCGTAATCGATGCTCATCCCGGTTGGCAGGTGCATTCTTTCCTTGGCATCGCCCTGCTGCCCAAAAAACAACAGCAGTCTTCCCTGGTTGTTGAACAGCTGAACGTTCCCAAATGCGCCATCGGCAACGTAGATCCTGCCTTCATGGTCGATGACGATTCCCTTCGGGCGCGCAAAACTGCCGGGTGTGGAACCAACGGCTCCAAAGCTCCGAAGGGGTTTGCCGTCTTGGGAAAACACCTGAATCCGGTAGTTGCTGGTTTCGGAGACATAAAGGTTCCCGTCAGGCCCAAGCGCGATATTGGTTGGATGGAAAAGCTCGCCTTCGCCAGATCCGGCCTTCCCAAAAACAAAAAGGGTCTTGCCGGTTTTCCTTTCCAGTACGTGGATCTGGTGGTGCTTAACATCCGCCACGTACAACCGGTCGTTAATGATGGCGACATCAGTAGGACGGAACTGGTCTTCTTTTCCAAAGGCTGCCACGAAGCGGTCGTTGGTATCGTAGACCAGAATTTTGTCGCGCCCAGTGTCGGTGACGTACTTCGTGCCGTCACTGTCAATGCGGATATTGATTGGGCGGCGAAGTTGGCCATTAGGGGCGCCGGACAGATATGAAAATTTCCTGTTCGCGATGTCAAATATGGCGATGGCGGCCGCACTGCTGTCAGCTACGTACAGCCTCCCTTTGTACATTGCTGATCCATAGGGTTGCGCCAGTTGCTGTTTTGAGTCGTCATCGCCAAGGATGAATTTTGCGAAACCGCTTACGGGCGGGCTTACGTCCTGTTCGCCATAAAAGCTCAGGAGCAACTGAATGCGTGGAGCATCCGGCAGTGCGGGGTATAAAACAGGGGGTTTGTCTGGAGCGGCTGATCCGGAATCATCGGCGAGAACAATGCACGCAGAACCGGATAACAGAATCATCGCGGTTGTGATTGCCAGCCCCCGTAAACCTAGGTCTGGCCGCTGACGTAAGAATCCGAGCATTTACCCCTCACCGAGTTGAACCAAATACTTGAATGATGCGTTTGGACAAACAAAGACCGGGTATGAAGTGATCATACCCGGCCTGGCTATATAAAGCAGTTACTTGTTGTGGCAGGTCAGGCAGTCAGCACTTCCGGCCTGGCTCATCTTCAACAGTCCAGTTCCCGCCCCACCCACTGTGAAGGTGTTGTGGACGTCATGGCACGACTCGCACTCCATTTTCCCTCCATAGAGCAGGACATCATTGATGCTGCCGGATTTCGTTTGCCCTCCGCTGCCAATGGTTGCCTGTTTGCTGGTTGGGTTGTGAAGCGAGCCGTCATTGCCGGCCAATGTGTTGTCGTAAACAAAGCCGATTGGATGCGAAGCCTTGAGGTTAGTGGTCAGGTTGTTTTCAGTCGAAATATTGGTACCACCGGCCATGCCGCCAAAACTATCCACGGCAACCGTGCCGTCATGGCAGGAAAGACAAAGCAAGGAATTGCCGTTCGGTTGGCCAATAACCGCATTCAGGGTGGGGCTGCTGTACATGGTGTAAGCCGCCGCTGAGGTCGTATGGTTCCACAACGGCGCGTCATTGATGGTCGTGTCGGTTTTGTGGGGAGCGTGACATGCTACGCATATGCGGCCACCGGACCAGCTTTGGGTCGTGAAATCGTGTGCCGAACCCGAGATGTTTCCGGCGGATGCGGGCAGCATCATCAAGCTGCCCAAGGCTAAAAATAGGATACGGCTCAATGTCTTCATTTCGAGACTCCCTTCTGGAGGTGATCTGATTTACACAAACGTGTAAATTCTTTACACTTATCGGAATTAGACAATAGTTCTTTAGCTCGGGCAATAAATAATTTATGGTCTGTGTATAACATATTGATTATCAAGTTATTTATTGGTCTATTGATTGGCGTGCATAAAGAAAGCACCTGTTTTAGACGTAAGTTTATGTGTAACAAAACGACACCTTTTTAAAGGTGCTCGTCTGTTTAACCTACTGATGGGAAAAGTTTGAGGATGGGCGCGGAAATCGCAATTAACTCAAGAACCCCTGCGCATGAGGATCGAGCTTCGTGGGCAGATGGGTTGCAGGTGACGCTTGGGCGTATGGCAGGTGTTCTCTTCGTGTTGCTGCTTGTGTGGTTGGCCTGGCAGGTCAGGATCAATGAGGCTTACACCTCAAATTCAACTTTTGCCTACTATCTGGGTCTTGTCGGCGGTTCATTCATGCTGGCCTTGCTGTTGTACCCGTTGCGCAAAAGGATACGTTTTCTTCAGCATCTCGGACCGCTTCGCTTCTGGTTCCGTTTTCACATGTTCGCCGGCATGGCAGGACCAATACTGGTACTGTTTCATTCGACTTTTCATGTCCGTTCCATCAATGCCATGGTTGCGCTGGGAAGCATGCTGCTTGTTGCGTCCAGCGGGATTGTCGGGCGCTATCTTTATCGAAGAATCCACCGTGGTCTATACGGCTGCCGCACGAATCAGGAAGAGCTGCAGCAGGTACTCGAAAAAAGACTGAGGGAGGTAATGTCCTCAATGGAGATTCCCATCGAGGTCAAGGCCGAGATTAAAAATTATGCCCAGCTTGTCTCGGAGATACCAACTGGCCGGATCAGGCGGTTGCTGCATGTTGCTTCACTTGGGATGCGCAGAACCATCGCGGCCAGGAATACGCATCGCATGATGGCAAGACAAGCAAAGATGGCCAATACTGTTTTGCACGGCAAGCTTGCGGATCTGCATGATTTGCTACTTAATATCGATGAGGCATTGAAGGCAGTGCAGACCACCGCCCAATTTTCAACCTATGAGCGCCTTTTTGCGCAATGGCATGCCGTGCACATTCCTTTTCTTTTCATGCTTGTCATCACAGCAATCGTGCATGTTGTCGCGGTGCACGCTTACTGAAATTCTGAAGGCGGCTTCGTTCGCCTTCTTCCTTAGCCTGGGTTTCACAACCCCGTCATATTCACAAAGTCTTGAGTCCGCGATCATGCCCGGCGAGGTGATCAAGGGTCACGCGGATCTTGAATCCAAATGTGCCAACTGCCATGTGCGCTTTGATCGCGATGCGCAGCCGCGTCTTTGTATGGATTGCCACAAGACGGTGGCCGGGGACGTAAGGATGGGAACCGGCTATCACGGCCGCTTGAAGGAAAGGGTATGCCGGGAGTGCCATACGGATCACAAGGGCCGCAATGCCAGGATTGTTTTGCTGGATGAAAAGCGGTTTGATCACAGGCAGACGGATTTCCAGCTCAAGGGCAAACATGAGGGTGAGTCATGTGTCAGTTGTCACAAACGCGGAACCAAGTACGCCAAGGCGCCCTCGGACTGTGTGAGTTGTCATCGCAAGGATGACAAGCACAAAGGCAATCTGGGCACCAAGTGTAGCAATTGCCATGACGAGAAGGACTGGAAAGAGGCGCATTTCGATCATTCAAAAACAAAATTCGAGTTGCGGGACGCGCATGAAGACGTGGCGTGCACAAAATGCCATGTTGGCCAGCGGTATGCAAAAACCCCCAGGGATTGCCTGAGCTGTCATCGTGGCGACGATGCGCACAAGGGTAAATTCGGAGCGCGTTGTGAGTCCTGCCACAGGGAAACAAAATGGGATCGACCTACCTTTAACCACGGCGCTGATACTTCGTTCAAACTGCTTGGCCGGCACCAGGATACACGCTGTGCCAGCTGCCATACCGGGCAGTTGTACAAACAGAAGTTGCCGAAGCGTTGTAACGACTGTCATGAAAAGGATGACGTGCACAAAAAAGGATTGGGGCAGAAATGCGAGTCCTGCCATAACGAGTCTTCCTGGAAGAATCAGCGCTTCGACCACAACAAGGACACGAAATTTATTCTGCGCGACAAGCACGAGGCCACCAAGTGCCAGAGTTGCCACAAGCCGGAAAAGCCTCACGAGAAATTGTCAACGCGGTGCAATGCCTGCCATGCAGACGACGACCTGAAGAGGGGTCACAAGGGACGCTATGGCGACAAGTGCGAATCATGCCATAACGAAAAAGCCTTCAAGCCCAGCACATTCGACCATGACCGCGAAACAGACTACTTGCTGAAAGGCAAGCACAGGAAGGTCAAGTGCGACAGTTGCCACAAAGGGCCGAGCATTCATGACAAGATGGAAAAGCAGTGTGTAGCATGCCATGAGCGCGATGACATGGAGAAAGGTCATCAGGGTCGTTATGGCAGAAAATGCGAGACATGCCATATCGAGAAGGATTTCAATACGACGGTTTTTGATCATGACCGCGACACTACATTCCTTCTGCTCGGGAAGCATCGACAGACCAAATGCGAAAGCTGCCACAAGGAGCCAGTCAACTCGGCGAAGTTTGACAAGCGATGCTACGGGTGCCACAAAAAGGATGATATTCATTTCGAGAGCTATGGCCTTGTTTGCGACAAATGCCATGTGACTGAGGACTGGCGGAAAGTCAGGGAGCGCGATGGTTTTAAGTAAAGCCGGTGGTAGGTGCTGTGCCGATTAATGGGGACACCTTGATATGGGTGGCATACGCAGCTCCTCTGCTTGTGGTGCTGCTGCTTTATTTTGTAAAGAAACGCAAACGTGAAGACCGTTCCAGAAATGTTCTGGAGAACTCGGTCAAAAGCGGCCTGACAGAGCCACCCAGCCTGCACCCGGTTATTGATCCCTCCATATGTGTGGGGTCGGGCTCGTGCACCCGTGCCTGCCCGGAGAAAACGCTGGGCATCATCAATGGCAAGGCGCATCTGGTAAACCCGACTGTCTGTATTGGCCATGGGGCGTGTGCCGCTAGCTGCCCGCTGGGTGCGATCAAGCTGGTATTCGGTACGGCACGCAGGGGTCTGGACATTCCTTATGTCACGCCCAATTTCGAAACCAATGTACCGGGCATATATATTGCCGGCGAACTTGGCGGCATGGGTTTGATTCGAAAGGCGGCAGAGCAGGGCAGACAGGCCATTGAGTCCATTGCACAAAATCGGGCGACGGGAGATGACCTGGATGTGGTGATCGTAGGTGCTGGGCCGGCTGGATTGTCAGCAACACTTGGTGCGATGGATAAGAAATTGCGGTTTGTCACCATCGAGCAGGAAGACTCGCTGGGTGGTACGGTCTATCATTATCCGCGCAACAAGATCGTTATGACCCAGCCTGTTACTTTGCCGCTTGCCGGAAAAATAAAGGTTGGGGAGATATCAAAGGAGTCCTTGCTCGAACTTTGGCAAGGCATCATCAGACGTTTCCATATCCCGATCAGTTACGGGCAGCGCATGGAGAAAATCGAGCCTGCCGAAGGTGGTTTTGTCGTGAAGACCCATAAATCGGAATTTCGCGCCCGGAACATTTTGCTTTCCATCGGCCGACGGGGTACGCCGCGCAAGTTGGGTGTTCCTGGGGAAGAGCATCCAAAGGTGATTTATCGATTGATCGACCCTGAACAGTACCGTGGAAGAAAAGTATTGGTTGTGGGTGGCGGGGACAGCGCAATCGAAGCCGCTGTCTCCATTGCCGATCAGCCTGGCAGCGAAGTAACGCTTTCCTATCGCGGCGAAGCTTTTGGCAGGGTCAAGGAGAAAAACAGGGAAAGGCTGGCTGAGGCAGAACAGTCCGGCCAGCTTGCCGTGAGACTCAGCTCAACCGTACTTCGCATTGATGAGGGCTATGCAGAGATAGCTCAGGGTGAGGAAACCCATTTGCTGGAAAACGACTACGTTATCGTATGTGCAGGGGGCGTGCTGCCCACACCCATGCTGAAGGAAATTGGCATCCAGGTGGAAACGAAATACGGAACAGAGTAAGAGCCTGTTTCCGGATGTGTCAGAAGCTATGGTTAAGCGATAGCCCGGCACCCCAATCCGGGCTGGCGTCGCTGAATCCGTTTATCAAGTAGACGATAAAGCTTGTTGGTATCGTTGATGTGAGTATTTAGATACAGCGTGGCTTCACTGACGGTGAGTCCGTTTGAAGTCATCTTCTGGCGTCAGCCCTGATAGCTTCCAACAGTGCCAAACAAGAAATTGCATTCAAACCCGGAAAACAATGAGTGAAATGTTCATTTTGTGCTTTGTTTGTTTTCCTCGTTGGAACTGTAGCAATAGAGTCCGTAGGTAACCCGATTATTGGCCTCGCTGTTCTTGCTGTCTTTTTCCTGGAGTTCCATCGCTTTTTGGCCAAAAGCCTGCATGGCCTGGCTGCTCAGTTGCCGCGCATAACTTTTCAGTGTATCGGCGGATTCTTCACTCAGATGATCAAAATAAATGCTTCGTTCCAGAAGGGGATGGTTTTCTGAGCGGGTTAGATTGTGCTCGCATGCGCTCAGGTGATCATGCACGTTCTTTCCAAGGTAGAAAAGCTTTTCATCGAGTCCGTGGCTTGGGACAAAGGAATCAGTGACAAGAATCACCCTGTCCAGCTCGTCTACACGCGCGATGCCCAGCCTAAGCCATTCGTCTAAAACAACCCTTGGGCGAATATCCTTGCTGATGGATTGCACGAGTGCTTCGAAACTCTTGCCTCCCCCTTTGCTAGAAAGACGTGGCAGGGGCATAGGACGACCCTTGCCGTCCAGGTACTCCGGATTTGTAGTCCAGCGCATGACGGCCTGGGCGCCCAGGGAAACATTGGGGGGTGGGGCATCCTTGCCTGTAACAAGTTCGGTTCGCAGGCGTTTGACATCCATGCGGTGTATGCCGGTAAGCATACTGACGCGACTGTCGGTTTGCTCCTTGCCTGGCACCGGCATCCGGGTGGCTTCCTCGACGTAGGTGATTTTCAACAAATCGGCAAGGTAGGGGTACTGCACGCTGTAATGCAGCATCATCCGGATAAGCGGACGCAATAGCCGGCGCACGGCCGAAGTCAGGGCACGTGGCGGCGTTACTACTGCGGGTGGAGAGCTAGGAGATCTCATGAATTATCATGTAAGAAAGTTACACCTCTGGAGATTATCGGACCATCCTGATCAAATATGAAGCCTGTTGCTAAAGATTTGTGAATATCCTCCGATATATGCGTGTAAATAATTGACACGCTAGTCGGGTGGTTTGTCCCGCCCCTTTTGTCTGGTTTTGGGTCGTTCAGGGGGATTCAAATGGAAGTATTGTCGACTGTTTCTCGTTTATTGCTGGTTTTGGGCCATTTGCTGGCGTTTGCTTTTGCCATCACCTATATCATGCGCGAGGACTACAGTCTTCTGGTCAAGCGCAAGATTGATCCGGTCGCAATTCGGGAAACCTCCAGGCTGGTGTTCTGGAGTCTGTTGGTACTGACTATAACCGGATCGGGAATCATCTGGATCGATACGGGTTTTGATATGGCGGTGCTTGCCACCAAGTCAAAAATTCTAGCCAAACTGAGTGTCGTTGGCATTCTGACGCTGAACGGCATCATCATTCATTTCACAGCTTTCCCGGCTTTCAGGTCACGTAAAAGCCTGGTTCGTTTTGTTCCCATGCTGACAATCCTTGCATCAATCAGTGCGGTGAGCTGGCTTTATGCAGCGTTTGTGGGCATCGCCAAGCCGCTGGCCAGCATGCTCGGATACTGGGGGTTCATGGGGATCTATGCCGGACTTCTGGTGGCTGGCATCGTGTTTTCGCACTTGTCCGTCCGTTCGCTTCTGTCCAGGTTGAAGGTTGTTTATCCAGACGCCAGACCAAAAGTAGAACCGGTCATGAAACGTCTTGTTCATCGCTTCAACAAGAAGGGACGTTTTGAGGCTGCAACAACGCTTCTTTACCCGATGTGAACTTTCAAGTTGCTCGTGAGACGTTAGGGTGCCAAATGGCACCCTTTTTTTGTGCCTAACATCCTGGTCATGTGAAGGTGTCAGTATTGGATCATTTTCATCCTCTGGTGCTGGCCGGGATATTGCTTTCATTGAGATTAACCAGCCTAGAATGAATCTTGTCGATATGTTTTAGCGGCCTTGGTAGGTGTTTCCAGATTTTTATGATGGACAGGTGGTGATAAGAGAAATGAAAGTGGTTTATGAGCGCAGCGCTTGAGCAGCTTTGCAGGCTATATGGGGTGCTGCCTGCTTACCACGACATCTGGGGAAACATGCATAACACCTCGGAAGATGCCAGCAGGGCTTTTCTGAAAGCCATGGGTGTCGATGCCACAACAGATGAGGAAGCACAGGCATCGTTGCAAGCGCATGAAAATCAGCGATGGAGCAGTACCTTGCCGCCTGTTCAGGTGGTAAGGGAAACGGAGATGCCCCATTGCGTGCCAATTGTATTTCCGGAATCAGACAATGGCCTGATTTATCGATGGCGTTTGGAAGAAGAGACTGGAGCCATACGAAGCGGGCAATTTGTTCAGGCAGACATACTCGAAATTGAACGATATGAACTGGATGGGCATGGGCTGGTACGTCGCCAGTTGAATTTTGATTTCGACATCAAGCCGGGTTATCACCGTCTTGTTCTGGAACACGATGGCCAAAATGGTGCAGTGGAGGATATGTCCTTCATCGTTGTGCCAAAAGAGTGCTACATGCCCCAGGCAATCCGGAACGATGATGGACGTGTATGGGGGCTCGCCACCCAACTTTATGGCGTTCGCTCAGAACGCAACTGGGGAATGGGCGATTTCGGTGATCTGCTCGACATGATTGAATTCTGCGGCAAGTCAGGTGCTGACGCCGTGTTGCTAAACCCCCTTCACGCGCTCTTTCCGGATGCGCCTTCACATGCCAGCCCGTACAGTCCCTCGCATCGGGCATATCTCAATACGCTCTACATTGATGTTCAACGCGTCGACGAATTTGATGAATGCGATGAAGCAAAGTCTGTCGTACTTTCGTCTGCATTTCAGGAAGCGTTGCGTACTCTACGTTCGGCAGAACAGGTGGATTATTTCGCCGTGGCGGATGCCAAATCGCAAGTGTTGAACCAACTGTATGATAGTTTTCGCGCCAACCATCTGAAGCGCAACACAGATCGTGCGAAAGCGTTTCNNGAGGTTGCCGAGTTTTGCGCGGCAAACCTGGAGAGGGTTGAATATTTTGAGTACCTGCAGTGGCAGGCTGAAAAGCAACTGGCAGATGCGGGCAGGTATACAAGGGAATGCGGCTTGGGGGTCGGCGTCATGCTCGACCTCGCGATCGGCGTATCAGAGGGCGGTGCGGCGACCTGGGCGCATCCCGAACTTTATGCGCTTTCGGCCAGCGCCGGTGCACCGCCGGATGATTTCAACCTGCACGGACAGGACTGGGGGCTGCCGCCGTGGATTCCTCACAGGTTGACTGAGGTGGCGTATGAACCCTTCATCGAGTTGCTGCGGGAGAACATGAAAAATGCGGGTGCCTTGCGCATTGATCACGTCATGGGCTTGCGGCGGATGTTCTGGGTCGCTCGAACCATGTCCGCGAATGAAGGGGCATACGTTTTGTATCCCTTCCAGGATTTGCTGGGCATTCTTGCGCTGGAAAGCCATCGCAACCAATGCATGGTTGTAGGAGAGGACCTTGGAACGGTACCCGATGAAGTCAGGCATGCGTTGGCGCCAATGAACGTCTTGTCCACGCGCCTGTTTTATTTTGAGCGCTGGGGCGATGGCAGCATGAAACCACCACAGGAATATCCGGCAAATGCCCTGGCGGCTGTCACGACGCATGACCTGCCTACGCTGATCGGTTACTGGCGAGGGCTGGATATCGAGTTGCGCAGCCGTCTTAATCTGTACCCATCGGATGAAATGCAACAGCGGCAGGCAAATTCGCGGCCGAGCGACCGGCGGCATATGCTTGCCGCGTTGGATAGAGAAGGTTTGCTGCCTTCAGGTTTGGAGCTGGGTGAAGAGGGCAATCCAGAAATGACAGCCGATCTGGCTGCAGCGATTTATGCTTATCTTGCGCGCACGCCATCAAAGCTTGTGCTGGTGCAGATTGAAGACGCGCTTGGCGTGGCGAATCCGCCAAATGTGCCAGGAACAACCGAAGCCGATTACCCCTGCTGGCGCCTGAAACTGCCGGTTGAGATCGAGCGCTGGGCAGGCAACCCGATTTTGCAGCAGATAACGGGGGCGCTTCGGAGGGAGCGTCCCCGATCGTCAGACTAGTTAGGCAGCCTGAGCGTGATGGTAAACGCTGATCACGTTCACCTCGTTCTTGGATCCCAGTATGACGGGTACGCGTTGGTGGATGTTTTCGGGTTGCAGTTCCATGATGCGGCCGCGGCCGGTGGTGGCTGCACCGCCTGCCTGCTCAACGATGAAAGCCATGGGGTTGGCTTCGTACATCAGGCGAAGCTTGCCGCCTTTCTCGCGAAGCTTCTCATCCATGGGGTACATGAAAACGCCGCCGCGGGTCAGGATGCGATGCACTTCAGCCACCATGGAAGCTACCCAGCGCATGTTGAAGTCCTTGGCCCTGGGGCCGGTCTTTCCGGCGATGCACTCGTCCACGTAACGGCGAACGGGTTGTTCCCAGAAACGGTAGTTCGACATGTTGATGGCGAACTCCTTGGTGTCGGCCGGGATGGTCATGTTTTCGTGGGTCAGCACGAATTCGCCAACGTTGGGGTCGAGGGTAAAGCCATTCACGCCGCGGCCAGTAGTAAGCACTAACATCGTAGAGGGGCCATAGAGCGCATAGCCGGCGCAGACCTGCTTGGTGCCGGGCTGCAGGAAGGCTTCCATCGGCGTGGGGCCGCTCACATTTTCGTTTCCGGGGCAGCGCAGGATGGAGAAGATCGAGCCGACTGATACGTTGACGTCGATGTTGGACGAGCCATCGAGCGGATCGAACAGCAACAGGTATTTGCCGCGGGGGTTGCCTTCAGGAATCTGGTAGACCTCGTCCATTTCTTCTGAAGCCATGGCGGCCAGGTGTCCGGCCCACTCATTGCGCTTGAGGAAGATTTCGTTGGAAATCACGTCCATCTTCTTCTGGTCTTCGCCTTGCACATTCTCGGTGCCGGCTGCGCCCAAAACGCCAAGCAGGCCGCCGTGGTTCACGCCGTTGGAGATCATTTTGCAGGCAGTAGCAACGTCGTTCAGCAGGCCAGTGAACTCGCCGGTGGCACCGGGAATGTGGCGCTGTTCTTCAATGATGAATTGGGTGAGAGTGGTTCCGAGATGCATTTTCTTGGTGTATCAGTAAATTAGAAAGCGCTGAATTATACATAAAAGACGAGATAACTCAATGAGATACCGATACCAGTCTTGGTGTTGCGCGTCGAAATACTGCCAAAGGGATCATGCAGTCAGATTTCGGTTCAGAAGAGAAGCGGGCAGGTTGTTTTGGGTCAGGCTGCATTGTGAGCAGCCAAGGCGTGGCGTTTCATTCCGGCAAGGCGTGGAGATGAAGCTGTTTCGGCCTGGGTTGAAATCCCGATTTCATTCCGTCTGGAAGTCCGCGAGTGACGGAGATTTTTATTCAGTAAAGAGCTGGTCGGAGCGGGTGAAGGTCCACGTGCGAGTGATGGACAGAATGTCAGCCTTTTCACGCATTTCACGGGAGAAGACGGCATAGGGCGCGGCCATTTCCACAATGTCGATGGCAGCCTGGTCCAGCACCTTGGAACCTGATGATTTGTCGACATCGATTTTCTCAATCCTGCCATCGGCAAAGATCGAAACAGTCAATCGCAGGCTGCCGTAGATGCTGCCCCTTCGGGCGGCTTCCGGGTAGTTCAGGTTGCCGATGCGTTCCACCTTTGTCACCCAGTCTTCCACGTAGCGCGCAAAAACATAGCTTTTGGCATTGGCGCCAACGAATTCGCGGCGCGGCCGTTTCTGGTATTCATCGTACTCGCGGGAAATCTGGGCCTGAAGCTTGGCAACGTTGGATGCCTGCTGCATCAGATCGGAAGAATCCACTTCCCTGCGCGGGCTGGGTTTCGCAGCCGTATCAACCGAACTGGTCGATTTCAATTGAGTCATCAATTTCCGCGCCTGTTCTTCAAGCTGCTTGACGCGTGCTTGTATGGCCTGGTGGTCGGCTTCCATCTCTACCTGTCTGGCGGGAAGCGGGGTTTTGGCATGTCGGTCTTCATCGACATTTCCGCCGCCGGCCAGATCGTGCTGGGCTAGCACATCCGGATTGAGTGGTGACTCGCGGGTTTTTGCATTGACCAGAACTACCTCCATGGGGGTCTGGAGGTCTTCAAAATGTCTGGGGTTTACCAAGGTGAACTGGGTGGACATGACGATGCCATGCAACGCAAACGAAACCATCAGCGCCAGCGCGATGCGCATGTCGCGTTCGCTGGGGGATGCAAGTTGATGATGCTGTGCTGTTGTCTGCATGTACAGGGTGAAGGTTACCTTGATTCTAGGATGCTGTCTCCACCAGTCCGGCATACTCGGCATGCAGTTCGAGCGAGAGCAAATCGATGCCGGAAATCTTGAAACGAACCTGTGTATCCGGGTCGAGCGCCGATGGCAGGGAAGGGGCCTTTACCACCAGCGGCAGTCCATGCAGACGAGCAAGATCATCGCGAATGACGTTTGCGGTGATTTCCGTAACGTTCTCCTGCAGCAGCCAGCGCAGGCACCAGTAGCGTTCCATGCGGCGCTGGAATTCGGCGTAGGCGTCATAGGTCAGCTCGAAATCTCTTACCGCGGCAAACAGAAAATCGTTGCGCGGGCCGTAGGGCGGTGCCAGATCCTGCACCAGGCTCAGGATTTGGCGCTGGTTGAGCAGATCCACATAGCGGCGCAAGGGCGAGCTCGACCACGCGTAGTTTTCCACGCCCAGTCCCTGATGGATGCCGGGCTGGGTGGCCAGACGCGTCTTGCCCATGCTCTGGTTGCGAAAAATGCCGGGAATGCCCTTGTCCTTGAGCCAGGTGCCCCAGCGGCTGTTGGCCAGAATCATCAGCTCGGCCACCACCTTGTCGATGGGGCTGCCGCGCTTGCGCGGAACGATCGCGACGCGATTGCCTTCAATTTTGAAGTTGTAGTCCTGGCGGTTAGTCTGGTTGGTGGCACCTCGTGCGGCCTCCAGCGTGGAGGCAAAGCCCCACAGCCATTCCAGTTCGCGGCGATAGGAGTAATCCGATCCACTGCCGATGGTGTCCTCGTTGAATTGCTGGTCGAGGTTTTCGTGGCGCAGGTTGTCGGCAATACGCACGGCTTCCAGCCGGGTTTCCATGTTCTGGATGCTGAAGTCCGTTGCTACTTCAAGATACATGGATAAGGCCGGACAATGCTGGCCCTGGATCAGTGTGTAGTGGCTGATCACCGCATCCGGAAGCATAGTGATCTTGTCACCGGGGAAGTACACCGTGGAAAGCCTGTTGCGCGCGATGTCGTCCAACTGGGAGCCGGGAGGAATACCAAGTGCCGGGCAGGCGATATGGATGCCAACACGCGCACTGCCGCCTTCCAGCCATTGAATCGAGAAAGCATCGTCGATTTCCGTGGTGGCGGCATCGTCGATGCTGAATGCCGCGACAGGCGCTTCCGGCAAACCGGGCGGGTCGAAAGGTTCGGCAATTTCCGGGAAGCCCGTGCCCTTTGGAAAATACTCGAGCAGGAATTGCGCCTTGTGCAGCGCCTCGGTGTCGGCAACGGCACCGCACTTGTCCAGCAGGTGCAGGGCAGACAAGCCGGTTTCCGTGCAGGCGGCGTCCAGTGCCTTCCATGGCAGGGTGTTCTTGTCCGGCTTGAACAGCAGGCGATACACGTCGGTGTTCCAGTCAGGCAGCTTTCCGCCAGCCAGTTCGTTCTTCCAGTTCTCGATCTGTTCGGCCTCGCGAGCTTTGCGTTCGACACTCGCCTTTGCCGCGGTCAGGTTTTCCTCGGGGGCAGGTTTGTAGCGTCCACGGCCCTTCTTGTAGAAGTGCATGGGCGCTTCGTGCAGTCTCATCAGGATGCCAGCGGCTTCTTGTGCCAGCGGCTCCTTGCCGAAATATTCCTTCGCCAACTGCTGATAGTCGAACTCCTCGGTGCCCGCGGCTTCCCACAGGAAATCGGCATCGGCATCGTCGCGCACCTTGTGTGCCGCATCCATGAATGCAGAAGGCTCAGGAGAGTTGAAACGCAAAAAAACGCGGTCGGCCTTGATCTTGGAGCGCTTGCCGGAAGCCGCCTCGATCTGCAGCGAGGCATCGTTGTCGGCCATGATGCGGCCAGCCTTGAACTGACCGTCTTCTTCGTAAAAAACAAACATCAATAAAACTTCAGAAAGTGTCTATGAAAGTCAGCAGGTCGGTAAACCGGCTGAAGCCGTGGTCGCCGCCCTGCAGAATGATCTGGTGGCAGTCGCGGTAGTAGGCGACTGCGTCCTTGTAATCGATCACCTCGTCGCCGGTCTCCACCATCAACAGCAGGTTGGTGGGCTGCGCCGGATTGGGCTCATCCATGGCGGCGAGCGCATTGAGGTGCGACTGGGTGAAATCGTATTCCTCCCCGGTGTGCCAGTTCTTTTGCGGGCCCAGTGCCTCGCGCAGCAACAGTTGCGGCCGCACTGCCGGGTTGATCAGCACGGCCCGCAATCCATAACGGCCTGCCAGTACCGTGGCATAGAAGCCGCCAAGCGATGAACCGATCAGCTTGACCGGCGTTTTTGACGACTCGATCACGCGCGATAGTTCGGCAATCGCAGCGGCCGGCTGGTGCGGCAGATCCGGACAGGCCCATTCGGCTCCGCGCCCCTGGGCTTCCAGCCATTTCTTGAGTTCCTGCGCCTTGCCGGAACCGGATGTGGAATTGAATCCGTG
>DKAU01000162.1:0-1789 GCA_002450925.1 Thiobacillus sp. UBA6918
CCTATTACTAAAGTAATAGTTAGCGAAAAAAGCATTGATTTAGGCAACATGCCTCGTTAGATTCTATGTTGTCTAAATAACGTTAGGCTGCACGCAAGACAAGGAGAGAGAAATGCTTCAACTACGTCCAAACTGTGAATGCTGCAACAAAGATCTTCCGCCGGAGTCCACTGAAGCACGAATCTGTTCCTTTGAGTGCACGTTCTGTTCTTCTTGTGCCGAGAATGTACTTGGTGGCAAGTGCCCAAACTGTGGTGGTGAGCTAGTGCATCGCCCTCGTCGCCCAGCAAACAAACTGGCCAAGTATCCGGCTTCGACTGAGCGTCTTTATAAACCGGCAGGTTGCAACAATGCAGCCTAACCCCCGGTTCCAGGCGACGTCGTCGCTGACGCGCCGCCGCGCCTGAACCGGAACGCTAGTCAACGCTAACAACAGGATGATTTCGTCTATGCAAACTCTTGTCAATGAAGCAATCCAGACGCACTACACCCGTTCCGATTTGGCGAATGTCATTCTGGCGGCGCTGGAAAAGGCTGGTAAAGACGTAGACCGCCTTACGCCGGAAGACTTGGCACCCGTCGACGAATTCCACATCCGCGGACGGGTAGCAACACTTGAACTTGCCCGAGCGGCGGGTCTGGATTCGACAAGGCACGTACTGGATGTTGGTAGCGGTGTTGGCGGGACCTCGCGTTGTCTTGCAAAGGAATTTGGTTGCCGTGTCACCGGCATCGACCTGACCGACGAATACTGCAACGCCGCCGCGATACTTTCCGCCAAAACCGGTCTTGCGGATCTCGTCGATTATCGCCAGGGTGACGCCACCAATCTGCCATTCGACGACGGGTCATTCGACGTCGTCTGGACTGAGCACGTGGCGATGAACATTCCAGACAAGTCCCGGTTGTACAAGGAAATGCACCGGGTTCTGAAACCGGGGGGAACACTTGCCATCTACGACGTGCTTGCCGGCCCGTCTGGCCCGGTTCTGTTTCCTGTCCCGTGGGCACGCTCACCTGATACTAGTTTCCTGGTGCGGCCAGAAGAATTACGCAAGCTTCTCGAGGAAGCCGGCTTCACCGTTTCGGCTTGGTCAGACACAACCGAGGTGGCGCGTGCGTGGTTTGTGTCCCTAGCCGAAAAGATCCAAAAAGAAGGGTTTCCACCCCTTGGATTCCACGTGCTGTTAGGGGCCGACTTTCAGGCAATGGCACAGAACCAGGGTCGAAATCTTCAAGAGGGACGGATTGTTCTTGGACAAGTCGTCGCCAAGAAACAGGCGTTGCCCTAACAACGAAGTGCAGCCGANNAACGTTAACAGCCCTGTTTTTGTCGTAGCAACGGCAACCACCAGCAATTTCAAACATCCAGCAACAGTCTGCCCGGTTCTTCCAGTGCGCTTTTGACAGCTACCAGGAATTGCACGGCGTCCTTGCCGTCGATGAGGCGGTGGTCGTAAGAAAGCGCGAGGTACATCATGGGTCGGATGACGACCTGCCCGTTTTCCGCAACGGGGCGCTCCTGGATTTTGTGCATGCCGAGGATGCCGGACTGCGGCGGGTTGATGATGGGGGTGGACAGCAGCGACCCGAAAATGCCGCCGTTGGTGATGGAGAAGGTGCCGCCCGTAAGCTCCTCGATGGAGAGCGCGCCGGTCTGGGCGCGCGCGGCAAAGTCGGCGATGCCCTTCTCCGTTTCGGCAAAACTCAGGCGGTCGGCATTGCGCAGGATGGGCACCACCAGCCCGCGCGGGGTGGAAACGGCAATGCCCATGTCGATGTAATCGCG
>DKAU01000162.1:1813-5349 GCA_002450925.1 Thiobacillus sp. UBA6918
TCCTTCTCCAATACCGGCAAACGTTCGCGATGCGGACCGCTGTCGGAAACAGGCTTGGCTGGCCGCGTTTCGGACTTGGGTGTGCTGGGCGGCGGCGCTGAAGGCGCGGGGGCTGGCGCAGCAGGCTTTTCGATTTGCTTGATCGGCGGCGCTTCCGACTCAACAGCCGACTCGGTTTCGATGACGGCCAGCACTTCACCAGCGTGCACTGTATCGCCCTCGGCATGTCGCTGTTCAATCAATACGCCGTCTGCAGGCGCGGCGACTTCGAGTATGACCTTGTCTGTTTCCAGGTCGAGCACGGTTTCATCGCGCGCGACNNACTATGCGTATCTGATCTGCCTTGTGGCGTGCCGGGTAACCGGATGCAGGTGCAGCGGCGGACTCGCGACCAACATAGCTGAATCGTTTACCCTCCGGTGCACAATGGTTGAGGTGGTGCCAGATGGCATACCACGCTCCCTGGTTCATCGGTTCTTCCTGTACCCAGAAGAAATGTTCCGCATTCGCACAGGCGGCAAGAATCGGGCGCAAGTTGTCCTCCGGGAAAGGATAAAGTTGTTCCATGCGAACCAGCGCCACGTCTCGTCGATCACCCTTCGCGTCTTCAAGCTCGTAGAATATTTTTCCACTGCAGACCACGACACGCTTTACCTCTTCATGCGATGTGACGTCGGCCAGGACGGGCTGAAAGCTACCTGTTACCAAGTCCTGCAATGAAGACACCGCAGCGGGATGGCGCAACAGGCTCTTGGGGGTAAATACGACAAGCGGCTTTCTCACAGGACGAACAATCTGTCTTCTCAAGAGATGAAATATCTGCGATGGCAAAGTCGGCACGCATATCTGCCAGTTGTTCTGCGCTGAAAGCTGCATATAGCGCTCAATCCTGCCGGAGGAATGCTCAGGCCCCTGACCTTCGTAACCGTGCGGCAGCAGCATGACCAGGCCGCTCATGCGTCCCCATTTGGCTTCGCCGCTTGAGATGAACTGGTCAATCACCACCTGAGCACCATTGGCAAAATCACCGAACTGCGCTTCCCATAACACCAGCGTATCCGGTTCGGCAGTTGCGTAACCATACTCGAAGGCCAGCACGGCTTCTTCGGACAGGATGGAATCGATGACGGTGAAATTGCCTTGCCTCGCGTGTAAATTCTCAAGCGGAATGTAGGCGCCTTCGGAACGCAGTTTGCGGTTTTGGTCATGCCACACTGCATGCCGATGAAAAAAGGTGCCGCGACCGGAATCCTGTCCGGTAAGTCGTATGTTGTAACCCTTGTCGAGCAGGCTCGCAAACGCCATGTGTTCGGCCATGCCCCAGTCAATGGGCAGNNGGAAGTATCAAAAGGCATATTGATGTTGCCGCCACGGAACCGCCCCCAGTTGGTCGCAAACACCTGCTTGAAGTCTGAAGCCCCGGGCGGGCTCAGGCTTTCACCGCGCTCCAGTTTTCCCCTGCTCTCCGCAATCATGGCTTCTTCTTCGCCCTCGTTGATGGCTCTTTCCTCAAGCAGTCGATGCGCATATTTCGACCGCGTTCCGGGATGCTCTTTGACCTTGCGGTACATGAGTGGCTGGGTAACCAGCGGCTCGTCCTGTTCATTGTGGCCGTGGCGTCGGAAACAGATCAGGTCGATGAATACGTTCTTGTGGAAGGTGTATCGGAAATCCACAGCGAGCTGCGTAACCCACGCCACGGCATCCATGTCGTCTGCATTGACGTGGAATACCGGGGCCTCCACCATTTTCGCCACATCGGTGCAATAGAAACTCGAGCGCACATCACGCGGGTCCGACGTGGTAAAACCAATCTGATTGTTGATCACAACATGGATGGCACCGCCGCTCCTGAATCCGCGCGTCTGCGACATGTTGAGAATTTCCATGACCACGCCCTGCCCGGACAGTGCCGCATCGCCGTGCAAAATGACGGGCACAACTTCAACCCCGGTGGCGTCGGCACGGCGATCCTGCCGCGCCCGAACCGAGCCACGCACCACGGGATGGACGATTTCCAGGTGAGATGGGTTGAACGCAAGCGCCAGGTGTACCGGGCCGTATGGAGTGGCGATATCGTTGGAAAAACCCTGGTGGTATTTCACATCGCCCGATAAAGGCGCATGAGGATCGTTGTTGCCCGGCTCTTCAAAAAGACTGCCGAGCGAACGCCCCAGCAGATTGGCCAATACATTGATACGTCCGCGATGTGCCATACCCAGGGCAATTTCCTTGGCCCCATGAAGCGCCGAGCGTGAGATCACCATATCCAGCAAGGGAATCAGGCTTTCCGAACCTTCCAGTGAGAAGCGCTTTTGTCCCGGATAACGGGTCTGCAGGAATTTCTCCAGGGTTTCGGCATCGGTCAGCCGTCCAAGCAACTGCTTTCTGATTTCGGGCAGATGCTGATAGTGTCCATCCGTGCCCTCCATGTGCTCCTGTATCCATCGCTTGCGTGGAACATCGGAGAGATGCATGAATTCGGCACCAATGCTTCCGCAATAGATGCGCTTGAGTCTATTAATGGTATCGGCGAGTTTTGCGCGCTTGGGCCCGATGAAAGTGCCGGCGTCGTATTCCTGCTCTAGGTCAGCAGGGCCCAAACCATAGTATTCGGGGGTGAGTTCGGGCAGCGGCTCAAGGTCGTAGCGCTGCAATGGATCGAGGTCTGCCTGTCGAACACCCAGATAGCGATAGGCGTTGATGATGCGAAGCGCGCCAACCTGCTTGGACTCGAACAGTCCCGCGGGAGACCCGAGTTCCTTGCCCGTACCGAGAAAAGATTGTTCCAGCCATCCGGCTGGCAACAAGTCGGCATGCTCTTCAAGAAATGCCGCATTCACGGCATTCATTGCACTGGTGTCTATCCAGTCCCGCAGGTTCATAGGAGGGCCATCACCTCCGCCTCATCCGGTTTTCAGGTACCGCGCTTGTCGATTGGCACAAATTCGCGCAGTTGCGAACCGATATAGCGCTGGCGCGGACGGCCGATCTTGATGGTCGGCTCGGACAGCATTTCCGTCCACTGCGCCACCCAGCCGGCGGTGCGTGCAAGTGCAAACAGCGGCGTGAACATNNGAAGGTGGAATACCGAGTGCACGGAAGACGATGCCCGAGTAGAAATCCACGTTGGGATAGAGCTTCTTCTCGATGAAGTATTCGTCTTCCAGCGCGATTCGCTCCAGTTCGAGCGCCGTCTTGAATAGTGGGTCATCGTGCATGTCGAGCTCATTCAGCACTTCATGCGCGGTCTCGCGAATGACCTTGGCGCGCGGATCAAAGTTCTTGTAGATGCGATGGCCAAAACCCATCAGCCGGAACGGATTGGATTTGTCCTTGGCGCGCTTGATGATGTCCGGAATGTTCTTCACATCGCCAATTTCTTCCAGCATTTTCAGCACGGCCTCGTTGGCGCCGCCATGCAGCGGACCCCAAAGCGATGCCATGCCGGCAGCAATGCAGGCAAACGGCGTGGCGCCGGTGGAACCGGCGAGGCGCACCGTGGAAGTGGAGGCGTTCTGCTCGTGGTCGGCATG
>DKAU01000135.1 GCA_002450925.1 Thiobacillus sp. UBA6918
AGACGTCATGCTGGAAGACGTCGGGAATTCCTACGTGCGCGCTGAAACGCGTATGGTGGCGGCCATTGGCGTAAAAGACGTGGTGATTGTGGAAACGCCCGACGCCGTGCTGGTTGCGCACAAGGATAAAGCTCAGCAGGTGAAAAAAATCGTCGAGCGCATGCAGTCTGGAAATCGTGGCGAACACTTGAGCCACACCCGCGTTTTCCGCCCCTGGGGTTGGTACGAACAGCGCGATGCGGGCAGCCGCTTTCAGGTCAAGCGCATCATGCTGAAACCTGGCGCCAAGATATCCCTGCAGTCGCACAAACACCGCAGCGAACACTGGGTGGTGGTCAACGGCACGGCAACCGTCACGCGCGGCGAAGACATCATTACTCTGCATGAAAACCAGTCCACCTACATCCCCGCCGGCATGGTGCACCGGTTGGAAAATGCTTCCGACCAGCCGCTTCACATCGTCGAGATCCAGTCCGGAAGTTACTTGGGCGAAGACGACATCGTGAGGTTGGAGGATGTTTACAAGCGCGATTAAGAAAGGCTTTCTTGCCGCTATTATTGCCATCTGCGAGAATCCACCCTGTCTCTAATCGGCTATCCGCTTTGCAACCAAATAGAAGCTTATGTCCCAGCTTATCGAAAAACTCAACAACCGCACCGCGCTCATCGGCATCGTAGGTCTGGGCTATGTCGGCCTGCCGCTTTTGTTGCGCTATGTAGAGGCTGGGTACAAGGTGCTTGGTTTTGACATCGATCCGAACAAGGTCGAGAAGCTGCACAAGGGCGAGACCTACATCAAACACATTCCGTCTGAAGCTATTTCCAAGGCACGCCCTGGATTTGAGGCGACTACCGATTTTTCGCGTGTGCGCGAAGCCGATGCGCTGATTCTGTGTGTGCCCACCCCACTGGACGAACATCGCGAGCCGGATCTGAGCTTTGTGTTAAACACCACGGATTCGCTGGTGCCTTACCTGCGCAAGGACCAGGTGGTCTCACTGGAAAGCACTACCTATCCCGGTACGACTGACGAAGAGCTTATGCCTCGTGTGGAGTCTACCGGCCTCAAGGTTGGCAAGGACATCTTTCTTGTCTTCTCGCCCGAGCGTGAAGATCCGGGCAATCCAGATTTCACCACTCGCACCATTCCCAAGGTGGTGGGCGGCATTACTCCCTCCTGTCTTGAAGCAGGCGTTGCGCTCTATGGCCAGGTCATTGACAAGGTGGTGCCGGTAAGTTCCACTCGTACCGCCGAGATGACCAAACTCCTGGAAAACATCCATCGTGCAGTCAACATCGGTCTGGTCAACGAAATGAAGATCGTGGCCGACCGTATGGGCATTGACATCCACGAGGTTATCCGCGCCGCGGCCACCAAGCCATTCGGCTTCGTGCCGTATTACCCTGGCCCGGGCCTGGGCGGCCACTGCATTCCCATCGATCCTTTCTATCTCACCTGGAAGGCGCGCGAGTATGGCATCAATACCCGCTTCATCGAGCTGGCGGGCGAGGTCAACAGCAACATGCCGCAGTGGGTGGTGGGTAAAATCGCCGATGCGCTGAACGACCGCTGCAAATCCATCAAGGGCAGTCGCTTCCTCATCCTAGGTATTGCCTACAAGAAGAACATTGACGACATGCGCGAATCACCCGCAGTCGAACTCATGGAAATCTTGCAGGAAAAGGGCGGTGAGATCGCCTACACTGATCCTCACGTGCCATCGTTTCCCAAAATGCGTGAGCACTACTTCGATCTGACCAGCATCGACGTCACGGCCGAAACCGTTGCCAGCTTCGACTGCGTGGTGGTGGCCACCAACCATGACGCCTTCGACTACGCGCTCATTAAGAAATACGCCAAACTCATCGTCGATACCCGAGGCGTGTATCTCGACCCGGCCGACAACGTCCTCAAGGCCTAGTGAATTTGAAGGCTGGGCACGTTCACTAAGAACGAAGCGCGGTTTTTCAGCACGTTGGCCATTTGCTACAGCCAAGTGTCCAGATCGAATATGCAGCCTACCTCAACCAAACTGATCAGCTATCGGCAAGCGTTGCTTCCAATATGGGGTGACTCGAAAGGTTGTCATTCAGTTTTGGTTGAGGGTGGAACTGTATTTGTCGATTTTGTCTTGTCTCAGGATCTTGGGCCGCTCTGGCATTACACGCTGCAGAACGCAGGCTTACTGAAAGGCTTGCCGCCAGATGTCATTGAACATCTGTCCGGGTCGCGCAGATCTGCTGTGGCGTCATATCTGGCGCAGCGATCTGCGTTGGAAAAACTGGGCAAGATATTTGATGATCAAGACATTGCCTATGTGGTGATGAAGGGAGCTCATGTGCGCGAATGCGTTTATCCCGAGGCTTCACTCAGAGCCTCCAGCGATATCGACTTGCTGGTAATGCCTGAAGACAGACAAAAGGCGGCACAGTTACTTGTTGGCTTGGGCTACAAACTACATGCCGACCCCGCCAACATCAGCCACGAAGCGACATTCAGCAACCCACCGGTTGATATTGATCTGCATTGGGACATCATGCGGCCGGGGCGCACCCGCATAGGCATGGCAGCCGGCCTTCTCGATCGGCGCCAACGCATCAATGGCATTTGGGGGTTGTCGGACAACGACACGCTTTTCCTGATGCTGACGCATCCGGCATTTACCAAGTACGTGTGTTCCCCAAATATGGGGCTGGCACGCGTGGCGGATTTCCTGCTTTGGGTAAAGCTCAGGCCCATCGAATGGTCGGCGGTTTTGCGATTGCTGGATCAGTCTGGATTGAAAACCGCCGCCTGGACCATGCTTGCCTGGTATTCGATGCTTGCCCCGGAACAATCCCTTGCATTGCTGTCCGAGTGGCGTAGCAGTGTGCGCCCCGGAAAATTGCGCTCGGCCTATCTTCAATATTGGTTGACGCATGATTTGCCAAGCAGGTTGATAAACCAACCCTTGCCCATACAAGTTGCCTTCACGTTGGCCATGCATGACAAAATGGCTGATGCATTGCACGCGTTGAGCGGCTTGCGCATGGCACGCAAAACCGCGATGCGCGATGTTGCCTCGCTTGTGGGCGGGCAGGACAAGTTGGCGAACGGATAAATGAAAGACTCTGATTACAGATTTCTTCTCCAGCATGCCTACGCCTACAGGGGAATGCTTGCGCTTAGCGCCTTGATGATGATGGCCGAAAGCGGTGTGGCGCTGGCCGTACCCTGGTTGGGCGGCCGGGTTGCAGAAGGGCTGCTGTCGAGTGCGTTCCACAATACCGGCATCGTGCTGCTGGCCTTGCTGATACTTTTTGCTGTGCAGGCATTGCTCAAATTTGGCAACACCTACTTATTGAGCCGAAGTGCTGAACATATCCTCGCTGACCTGCGCATTCGTCTCTACGACCATCTCCAGGCATTGCCATTAAGCTTTTATCATCAGCGTCGCCAGGGTGAAATTCTGTCTCTGCTTACCTACGATGTCGAGCGACTGAGCGGCTATGTGACGGGCACCTTGCTCAGCGTGGTTCCCCTGCTGGTCACGGTGGTAGGTGCACTTGTTTTCATGTTCCGCATCGACCCTGCGCTTTCGCTGATTGCCGCGATCCTCATCCCGCTGTTTTATTTCGTGCTTAAAGTTGTCGGCCGTCGCCTGCGCCCTCTTGCCAGACAGTTGCAGGAGGCACACGCTGGTGCGGTTGCTATCGCCGAAGAAAACCTCGGCATGCTGCCTGTCATCAAGACCTTTACCCGCGAACCGCAGGAATCCGAGCGATACCGCAGGCAGGTCAACCAAATCCTGAGCCTGAGTGCCAGACAGCGCGCCATTTATTCAGGGCTTGGCCCGGCAGTGCAGTTGCTGGCAGCGGCCGGCATCGTGCTGGTGCTTTGGCTTGCTGGGGGCCGCATCACAGGCGGCACGATGAGCCCCGGTGCGCTGGTCACTTTTTTGCTCTATACAACGCTGCTTACCCGTCCTGTCAGTGCTTTAGCCGATATTTACGGCCAGACCCAGGGCGCGCGCGGCGCCTTGCAGCGTCTTCAGGGGGTAATGACTGAGCGGCCCGAGCCATTTTCCCAGACGGCTAATGAGTTGCCGCAGGTACGCGGCGAAATAGTATTTCACAACCTCAGCTTTGCTTATCCTGGCCGCAAGCCCGTGCTTGAAAACTTCAACCTGCACATACAAGCAGGCGAGACTGTAGCCTTAACCGGTGAGAATGGTGCTGGCAAAAGCACGCTCGCCCATCTGCTTATTCGTCTTCATGAGCCGAGCTCCGGTCAGGTTCTAATCGATGGCACTGATCTCGCGGAAGTGAACCTCACCAGCTTGCGCGGGCAGATCGGTATGGTTCCCCAACATGTGCTGCTGTTCAACGGCACAGTGCGAGACAACATCGCTTATGGGCGCCTCGATGCGGTTACAGAATCTATCGAACACGCCGCCAAACTCGCNNCCCATCCTCATCCTGGACGAAGCCACCGCCATGTTCGACCCGGAGGGAGAGCGCGAATTTCTGGAAGAAAGTCGGCTGGTCCTCAAGAACCGCACCGTCCTGCTGATTACTCATCGCCCGGCCAGTCTGGCGCTTGCTGATCGTGTCATCCAGATCGGCCCTGCATCAGCAATAGAAAGCGCTGAATGATTGGCAGGAATGCCGGTTAAAATGTGCCAAACACACCTGCAATTATGTATGCCATGTTGACCCAGCGCGTAATCCTTTCCCCCGAAGCCATGTTCCAGGAAATCGGAGGCGAGGGCGTGATCCTCGATCTGAAAAGTTCCACCTATTTCGGGCTGGACGAAATCGGCGTTCGCCTATGGCAACTGCTGCAAGCCAACCCCAACCTCCAGGCTGCCGCAGATGATCTGCTGCAGGAATACGAAGTTGAGGCAGATCAGCTCGAACAGGATCTCACCAAACTTGTCGACCAGCTTGTCGAAGCAGGCCTAGCCGGCATTGAATAAAAAGGATTCCAGGATTCAAAAGTGGCGCGCGCTCCAGCCCTGGGAACGCCACGTTCTTATTAAGCTGTTTTTTCTGCTTCCAGTTGCATGGCTTGTATTGCTGTTATTCGGCTTCAAGCGAGGCCATCGTATGGCTGAATTCGAATTGCCGTCCGTTTCAGAAATTGACAACCAGGCTTCCGTGAAGAAAGCCCAGCGCCATGCCGAACTAACTGCCATTGCCGCACGACATGGACTTTACAAAGCCAACTGCCTGCATCAGTCAATTGCGCTCTGCTGGTTGTTGCGTAAGCAGGGATTATTTTCGCAAATCAGGATTGGCGTACTGCCAAATACCAAACCATTGCAAGCGCATGCCTGGGTTGAGCTAGATGGCTTGGCATTGGGTCAGACAGTGGATCAATACAAAGCATTCGATCGATTGAACTCCGATCCAGACAAAGTAAGGTTTGTATGAGCGCCATTGCAGGGATACTGTTTTTCGATAACGTGCCTGTTGAGTCAGGCCTAATCGAAAAGCTCACCACAGCCATGAAGAGCCGTGGTCCGGACGAGCAAACCCACTGGGTGCAAGGTTCGGTGGCATTGGGGCACTGCATGCTCCGCACCACACCAGAATCACTTGAAGAGCATCAGCCTTTGATGAGCCAGGACAAGAGCTTGGTGCTGGTCTGGGATGGACGTTTGGACAACCGGGAAGAACTTCAGCGTGAACTGAAATCGGCAGGCATTATCCCGCGTGACAACTCGGATGCAGAACTGGTTCTGCAAAGCTATGAGGCATGGGGTGAAGAGTGTCCGCAGAAACTGCTGGGCGATTTTGTTTTCGCCTTATGGGATGCCAGGCTGGGCAAGCTGTTCTGTGTACGAGACCATATGGGTGCAAGGCCCTTTTACTACACCAGTAACGACCGCTTCTTTGCTTTTGCTTCGGAAGACGAATCCCTGCTGACCTTGCCCGGAGTTTCACATAACCCCAACAAGGAGCGCATTGCATATTTTTTGGTCCCTGAATTTCAGGGGTTCGATTACACGCATTCTTGGTTGGAAGATGTATGGGCCTTAAGGCCAGCTACTGCTATCACAGTAAGAAAAGATCGAAACTTAATCAAAAACACCTACTGGGAGCTATTGCCCGCCGAAGAGACGCAATACGCCTCTGATCGAGAATGTCAGGAAGCTTTTCTGGAGGTATTTGGGGAAGCCGTTCGGTGTCGAATGAGAGCCATTGGAAATGTTTCAGCGATGATGAGCGGAGGTTTGGACTCTGCCAGTATTGTTGCGATGGCAAAGAGACTTAAACCAGAAAGCTCAAACAAAAGGTTTCATACTTATTCGGCCATCTCGGATCAGTTGGATAAATCAATAGAAAGCCAGTGCATTCAATGTTTAATCGATGGCCTGGGGCACGAAGCGCACCTTCTATCGGTGCCATCATTTTCTGGAATGATCGGCGTAAGGGATTTGATCGATGTAGCCTGGACCAAACCCCACCCAGTAGATAACTCGATACTGCTCCCGGCCCTGATGTGCCTTGCTGCAAGCAGAGATGGACACCGTGTTTTGCTACATGGTGGTAGCGGAGATATAACAACGGATGTTCCAAACAACTACATGATTTACCCACTGCTTGCACGGCAATGGCGCTTAGCTTGGGCGGAGTGCCTGGGTGCAAGCCACAATAACACATACCTTTATGGTGCTTCACCATACTGGCTGCTGTTGAAAAGTATTGGCAGTGTCTATTTGCCTAACATATTCAAAAAGCTTGTTCGAAGACACCGTCAAAATGGGAAATCTCGTTCCACGATTAATCAATCTCTAATCCGAAGAGACTTTGCCATCGAGATCGGCTTGCCTGCACGTATGCAGCCTGAAGAGAATATGTCGCGACGTGTCCAACAAACTATCCAGCAAATTCACAGAAAGGCCATCTTTTCACTGCATGGAATCGCAACTGGTTTGGCTGGTTATGAACGGGTAGCCGGCCGCTATGGCGTCGAGTTACGCGATCCCTGGGGTGACAGGCGGGTAGTGGAATTTTTCTTTCGTTTGCCGCTTAAATACAAGGTTCGTAAGGGTTGGACTAAATATCTCGTGCGAACAAGTTTAGAAAGCGATTTATCGCCAAAGGTGAGTTGGCGGCTTGACAAGGAACATCTGGGCTGGAATTTTGTTTGTCGTTTAATGGATGAAACAGACGAATTGGTATCAAGAACTATGAGTTCCGGACTGTTTGGAATTGAAAGCTATGTAGATACGGACAAACTGCGTAAACGGTACGATGAATACCAGAAAACAAAGGATGATGCTTCTAGGAACCAGGTATATGAGGCGATGATCATAAAACTTTGGCTAGAAAGGGTTTCATGCTAATTTACGCCTTGATTAAGTGCTGTCCTTAGGCCTTGTGGGAAATGAGGGGATATTTAAATGCCGGGTAAAACTTCGATGAATGAGTCTGTTGGGGAAAAGCGCTGCTATCAACCACCCCAGCTTGTGGTTTATGGGCCTTTGCGTCACCTGACTCAGGCTGGTACAGGTTCGAACGCAGAAGGACAGCCTACAAATGGTTCTCAATGTGGTCTAACAAACAAACAATACCAATCACCTTGTCCTTGACTGGGTCTGTAAATTAGCCACCGTAGGATCGGGTAGATGTCTTTGGGTGGTGCTTGCCTTTTGGGGTACTACCCTTCGAACGTGGTCAGGGTGGAAACTGCAGAAATTATCTACCAAACAGCTTCTTGATTTGCTTGATTTCGTGGCGCAATTCCAGGTGAACAGTGAACCGTTTTATGAATGGGTTTTTCCGAACGGTACACTCTGGACCCGTTTCTACCGTACTGGCTCTGGATACCTGCTTCGCTTTCCTAACCTGGCTGACTTCACAGTTTCCTCTGACGGCAAGCAGGTAGAAGCCTACCCGGCTCAAGGAGTTTCTCAACAAACCGTCGAACATCTCTACCTGAATCAGGTATTGCCACTGGCATTAAGCCGGCAATACAAGCTGGTTTTGCATGCTGCTGCTGTCGAGATTGAAAACTTCGCTGTGGCATTACTTGGTTTCTCTGGCAGGGGGAAATCCACCCTTGCAGCCAGTTTTGCTACTGGAGGATATCGATTCCTTACCGACGATGGTCTGCAACTTGAAAAACATGGTGACACCTACTGCGCAAAATCGAGCCACCCTTCCATTCGCCTGTGGGACGATTCGCGAAACGCTGTCATCCCGGAAAGTGTTGAAGCGTCGCCACCGGTGGATTACACACCCAAAGGAAGGTTGCTTGCAGGAGACGAGGTACCGCATTGTAATGTGATGCGCCCTGTGCGTTGCATCTATTTTCTGGGAGAGGGAAGGACAGATTCTGTTTCGATTGGGCCTGTTAGCGGGCGCGATGCCATGATCGAACTGGTTCGACATTCCTTCCTGCTTGATATTGAAGAGAAGGAAATGCTCAAGCATCATTTTGGGCAACTGACTGAGTTGGCCAAACGACCGCTATTCTTCCGACTGGATTATCCAAGGCGATACGAAATGCTGCCGCAGGTGCGTGAGGCCGTGACCCGGCATGCGACGGCATTGCAGTAGTAGTGGCCCACCCCGCGATTTCGGGCGCCAACCCTAAATAACCCGTATTGCCCGCCTCTATATTTGATCGTACAATTTCACCCAAGAAAATGAACGATCAATCCAACCCCCCGCCCGAGGCCTGGCGCCTGGAAATGCTCAAGACCCTGCAGTCCAACCCGGGACTCTCCCAGCGCCAGCTGGCCGCCCAAATGGGCGTGAGCCTGGGCAAGGCCAACTACTGCCTCAAGGCGCTGGTCGAGAAAGGCTTCGTCAAGGCCGAGAACTTCAGGCGCAGCGACCACAAGCTGGCCTACGCCTACCTGCT
>DKAU01000018.1 GCA_002450925.1 Thiobacillus sp. UBA6918
CCGTTTGCGAGTCGGTGCGGCGGTAGGTGTGGGTCCGGACAATGACGAAAGAATCGAACTGCTGGCTGCGGCCGGCGTGGATGTCATCGTGGTGGATACCGCGCATGGCCACTCTCAGGGCGTGCTCAAGCGCGTGGAATGGGTGAAGAAGCGCTTCCCGCATGTTCAGGTCATTGGCGGCAACATCGCCACCGCCAAAGCTGCAACCGCCCTGGTTGAGCATGGGGCAGACGCAGTGAAGGTCGGTATTGGCCCGGGGTCGATCTGTACGACCCGTATCGTCGCAGGCGTTGGCGTGCCGCAGATTTCTGCCGTGGCCAATGTGGCTGACGCCCTGTCCGGCACGGAAGTCGGCGTGATTGCCGACGGCGGTATTCGTTTCTCGGGCGACATTGCCAAGGCGCTTGCCGCCGGCGCAGATTGCGTCATGCTGGGTGGTCTGCTGGCAGGCACCGAGGAAGCGCCGGGTGAGGTTGAACTCTATCAAGGTCGTTCCTACAAGTCCTACCGTGGCATGGGTAGCTTGGGCGCCATGCAGCAAGGCTCCAAGGATCGTTATTTCCAGGACACCGAGGCCAACGCCGACAAACTGGTCCCCGAAGGCATCGAAGGGCGTGTTCCTTACAAGGGCAGTGCCCTCAACGTGATCCACCAACTCATTGGCGGGGTGCGCTCCAGCATGGGTTATCTGGGTTGCGGCAGCATTGCCGAGATGCACGAAAAAGCCGAGTTTGTCCAAATTACGGCTGCGGGTATCCGCGAATCGCACGTCCACGATGTGCAAATCGTGAAGGAAGCACCCAACTATCGGGTTGAGTAAATGAACAGCAACGGAAAGAGGGCCGATAGGCCCTTTTTCTTTAATTAAATCAAAGCCATGCACAAAAAAGTTCTCATACTGGATTTCGGTTCCCAATACACCCAACTGATCGCCCGTCGCGTGCGTGAGGCCAACGTCTACTGTGAACTGCATCCCTTTGATGTAACGGAAGAATTCATACGTGAATTTGCCCCGACCGGGATCATATTGTCCGGAGGCCCTTCGTCTGTAACCGAGGAGGAAACACCCCGTGCGCCACAGGTTGTATTTGAGCTAGGCGTGCCGGTGCTGGGAATTTGTTATGGCATGCAAACGATGGCTGCCCAACTCGGTGGCAAGGTGGTCAATGCCTCACACCACGAATATGGTTATGCCGAGGTGCGCGCCCACGGCCATTCCAGACTGCTTTCCGACATCCAGGATCGTTGCGACCCGGATGGCAAGTGCTGGCTGGATGTATGGATGAGCCATGGTGACCGTGTTGATCAGTTGCCGCCAGGCTTCAAGGTGATGTGCGAAAACGCTTCTACCCCCGTGGCTGGCATGTTCGACGACGAACGCCACTTCTATGCGGTGCAGTTCCACCCTGAAGTTACGCACACCCTGCAAGGCAAAGCCATCCTCAGCCGCTTCGTGCATGACATTTGCGGTTGCGGTCAGGACTGGAACATGCCGGACTACATCAGCGAGGCCGTCGCCAAAATCCAGGCCGAAGTAGGGAAGGATGAGGTCATTCTGGGCCTTTCAGGGGGTGTGGACTCGTCCGTTGCGGCTGCCCTGATTCATCGTGCCATCGGCGATCAGTTGACCTGCGTATTTGTTGATACCGGCCTTTTGCGCCTCAACGAGGCCGAACAGGTGATGGATACCTTCGCCAAGAGCCTGGGCGTCAAAGTCATCCACGTCGATGCAACGGAGCAGTTCATGGGCAAACTGGCGGGTGTCAGTGAGCCCGAACGCAAGCGCAAGATCATTGGCGGCGAGTTTGTGGAGGTTTTCCAGCGCGAGGCAGGGAAGCTCAAGAATGCCAAATGGCTGGCCCAGGGAACGATTTATCCGGATGTGATCGAATCTGCCGGTGCCAAAACCAAGAAAGCGCATGCCATCAAGAGCCACCACAACGTGGGCGGCCTGCCTGAGGACATGCACCTCAAGCTTCTGGAGCCGCTTCGCGAATTGTTCAAGGACGAAGTTCGTGAACTGGGCGTTGCACTGGGATTGCCGCATGACATGGTTTACCGGCATCCATTCCCAGGCCCGGGTTTAGGCGTACGCATCCTTGGCGAAGTCAAAATGGAATACGCGGATTTGCTGCGCAAGGCCGATCACATTTTCATTGAGGAACTGCGCGCAAGTGGCTGGTATGAAAAGACTTCCCAGGCATTCGCTGTGTTTCTGCCTGTCAAGGCAGTAGGCGTGATGGGGGATGGCCGTACCTATGATTATGTGGTTGCGCTTCGCGCCGTTCAGACTCAGGATTTCATGACGGCACATTGGGCCGAACTGCCTTATGCGCTTTTGGCCAAGGTCTCCAACCGCATAATTAACGAGATTCGTGGCATCAACCGTGTGACTTATGACATTACCGGTAAACCGCCAGGCACAATCGAGTGGGAATAGCAGGGTAATCAACTGGGCGGGTGCTTTGCATGCCGCCCTTGTTTTGATATTTACTATTTAACATAATATACATTATGCGAAGTTAATAAAACGGCCATGTCGCAAAGAACGCGCAAAGCCTACTAAGCATGGTCAGGCTTGACTAGGACTTGTCCCCCATTCTGGCAAGGCTGTTATAAATGTCCACTGGCAAAGGAAAAACGATCGTAGAGTTCTTGTCGGCCGCGATCAGTGTAAGTGTCTCGAGGTAGCGCAGCTGGATTGACTCAGGCTGCTGGGCCAGCACTTGTGCTGCCTGTAGCAGTTTTTCGGAGGCCTGCAATTCACCCTCGGCGTGTATCACCTTGGCGCGACGTTCGCGTTCGGCTTCGGCCTGTTTGGCGATGGCGCGCACCATGGACTCGTTGATGTCCACGTGCTTGATTTCCACGTTGGAAACCTTGATGCCCCAGGTATCGGTCTGCGCATCCAGCACCTGCTGGATGTCCTGGTTGAGCCGCTCACGCTCAGCCAGCATTTCGTCCAGTTCATGCTTGCCCAGCACCGCACGCAGGGTGGTTTGTGCAAGTTGGCTGGTGGCGGCCAGGTAGTCTTCCACCTGGATGATGGCGCGTTCGGGATCGACTACGCGGAAGTACACCACGGCATTCACCTTGACCGAAACGTTGTCACGGGAAATCACATCCTGCTCAGGAACATCGAAAACCAGAGTGCGCAGGTCCACGCGCACCATCTGCTGGATGCCGGGGATGACGATGATGAGGCCAGGACCCTTCACCTTCCAGAAGCGCCCCAGCATGAAAATCACGCCGCGTTGGTATTCGCGCAGGATGCGCAGCGAAGAGACGGCCAGCAGAATCAGCAGAAAAAACAGTCCGGAAAATCCGACATCGAATCCAAATGGCATGATCATTCTCCTTTCGGGGCTATGGGTGAAACCATCAGGGTCAATTCTTTTCTGCCAGTGACCCTCACTGGCTGGCCGGGTTTCAATTGCTCGTTGCCTTGCACTTTCCAGGTTTCGCTGTGTACCCGGGCCCAGCATTGGCCGTTTTCACAACTTGAAATCACCCCTTCGCTGCCGATCAGTTCCTCTGCCCCGCTCACGATGGGACGGCCGCGTGCTTTCAATGCAAGCCCGACAATAACGGCAATGGTTACTGCACTGATGATGGCGAGGCCGACAATCAAGGCGATGGGAATGCCAAAGCCCGGTACTTCAGTGTCGATAAGGATGACCGCTCCAAAGACGAAGGCCACGATCCCGCCCAGCCCCAGAATCCCGAAGCTGGGAACAAAGGCTTCGGCCACCATGAATCCGATGCCGAGCACGATCAGCGCAAGCCCGGCATAGTTCACCGGCAGTTGCTGCAGCGCATACAGTCCGAGCAGCAGGCAGATGGCACCGACCACCCCGGGCACGCCGAAGCCTGGGTTGTAGAACTCGAAGAACAAGCCGTAAATGCCGATCATCATCAAGATCAGCGCAACCCCCGGCGCCGTGATGGACGAAAGCAGTTTGGTGCGCCAGTCAGGCTCATAGGCGACTATTGCTGCATCCTTGGTATCAAGAACCACCTCTACCCCACTGGCCAGCTTGAATTTTTTGCCTTTCAATTGCTTGAGCAGATGATCAACATCGTCTGCAATGTAGTCGACGACTTTCTTTTCCAATGCTTCCGCTGCCGACAGGCTGACTGCCTCGCGCACGGCCTGTTCAGCCCACTCGGTATTGCGGCCGCGCATCTGGGCCAGGCTACGGATATAGGCCGCGGCATCGTGAATCGCTTTTTTCTCCATGGCGTTTTTTGGCGCCTCAGCGGCTGGCTCTTTCCCTCCGGGGTCGGGTTTTGTCGGAGTATCAATACCCGGCACCCCGATGGCAACAGGCGTAGCAGCGCCAAGATTGGTGCCCGGAGCCATGGCGGCGATATGGCTGGCGTAGAGGATGTAAGTTCCTGCACTGGCAGCACGCGCACCGCCAGGGGCCACGTAGGNNGCTTGAGTCCGCGCGATACGTAATCCACAGTCGCCGGGCCGATCGCCCCTTCAAGATTCAATAAATAAACCGGCTTTGCGTATGCGCTCAACGTCGCCAGCAACAACAGCGACAGCATCAGTAGAAGGAATGGTGTTTTTCTGGATATCAAAAAAATTTTTTACGGGTTTTAATCCAAACTACTTATTTATAGGCGCTATTTCCACAGAACCCAGAAAAGAAAACAGCCGCACTTGGCGGCTGTTGTTCAGGCGTGAGATTGTTAATAAATCAGGCAGCTGCTTCCTGGAATCGAAGCGCTTCCTGTACATCTACCGCAACAATACGGGAAACCCCGGGCTCGTTCATGGTGACCCCAGCCAGATGCTGTGCCATTTCCATGGTGATTCGGTTGTGGGTGATGAACAGGAACTGTGTGTCGGCCGACATGCGCTTGACCATTTCGGAGTAACGCACGGTATTGGCGTCATCCAGTGGCGCATCCACTTCATCCAGCAGGCAGAACGGTGCCGGATTGAGTTTGAAGAGAGAGAAGACGAGCGACAAAGCGGTCAACGCCTTTTCCCCACCTGACAGCAGGTGAATGCTGGAATTCTTCTTGCCGGGCGGTTGAGCAATGATCTGCACGCCGGCGTCAAGCAGTTCCTCGCCGGTCAGAACCAACTCGGCTCGACCGCCACCGAAGAATTGCGGGAACAGTTCGCCCAGATTGCTGTTGACCGTGTCGAATGTGGCCTTGAGCAGTTCTCGGGTTTCCTGATCGATTTTCTTGATTGCCGATTCAAGCGTATTGGTCGCCTCCAGCAAGTCGGCATGCTGGTTTGCGAGGTACGTGGAACGTTCCTGTGCCTCGGTCAACTCATCAAGCGCGGCGAGGTTGACTGCGCCCAGCGCAGCAATTTCGCCAGTCAGGCGATTGATTTCACTTTGCAACGGCCCTGCCTTGGGCGAAGTTTCTTCGTATTTGACACGCAGCGCTTCCTGATCAGCCTGGGCCTGCGTGAGGTTTTCTTCGAACTGGGTTTCGGTCAGCAGTTGTTCCTGGTCTTTCAGCTTCAACTGCTCCATTCTTTCGCGCAAAGGCGTAAGCCCCTGTTCGCACTGGACACGTGATTCGTCCTCGTTGCGCAGGCGGTTGGTGATTTCTTCCAGTGCGTTACGCGCGGCCGTCAGCGATTCTTCTCTTGCAACACGACTTGCCAACGCATTCTGCAGACTTGTTTCAAGCGGTGCTTCATCAAGCCCAAACAGTTCCTGCTGCAGGCTTGCAAGCGATTCGGTCGACTGTTTTTTCTCTTCCTCAAGATTGGAAAGAAGCTCAGTCAGTTCATTGATTTTGTTGGTTGCCGTGGTTTCGATGAAGCGAGTTTCCTGGAGGCTGCGCTCTGCCTCGCGCTGCATTTCGCGTGCTTCGTGAACAGCGCGATCGGCAATGTCGCGTGCCTGACGCGCTTCATAGACACGCTCGCGGGCAAAGTCGATTTCACTGCGATGGTTGCGCAGGCGTTCATCGGTGGCTTCCGCCTCCTGTTTTTCATATCCGAGGCTGTTCTCGATTTCCCCGAGTTCGCTTTCGATTTGGGAACGCCGCTGGGTTACGCGTTCGACAGCCTGCTGGAAGCGCAAGACTTCCATCTGCACGGTTTGATGGCGACTTTGTGACTGATTGACCTGCTGCCTGAGCTGCTGGATGGACTGTTGTGCAGTTGTGTACGCTGCCTGTGCCGCCTGCTGGGCCTGCTCGACCTCGGCGGCCAGTATTTTCTGCTCTTCGAGCTGCTTCCCAAGCTTTTCTATGTCGCGACTGCGAGCCAACACGCTTTCCACTGCGGTGTGCGGACCATGGAAAGTGACGCTGTGGCGGGTGAAGACATGGCCTTGCGGGGTAACCAGGCATTGACCTGCCTGCAATTGGGCCTGGCGCAGGCGCGCATCCTCTGCGTTTTCGGCCGTTAGCACGCCAGACAGCCAGTCGTGCAGGGCACCAGGCAGGGAACCGGATTTGGCACGCAACTTTGCCAGAAGGCTGCCGGCCACGGCTGATGCGCTCTCCCCTGCTGCCTCGAATACAGTCATACGGGCGGGCGGGGCATCGTTGAACCAGCTGTCATGTGCTCCGGCTTCAATGGCTTGCAGGCGCTCGCGAAGAACAGCCTCCACGGCGGCTTCCCAGCCAGGCTCAACGTCCAGGCCCTGCCAGATGCGGGAAGCCGTGTTCAGGTTTTGCTGGGATAGCCATCCACCCAGTTTTTCGTCGGCCTTGAGGCTTTCCTGGAGTTTTTGCAGGGCAGTCAGTTCGGCTTCAAGTCGGTGCAATTCACGGCGCGTCTCGTCGAGTTTTTGCATTGCCCCATGGCGGGCTTCATCCAGTGCGGGCAGCTCGGCATCCCGGCCTTCGAGCTGGGATTTGGCCTGCGAGAGCGTCTCGGCCAGGTTGGAAAGCTCCACTTCCTTGGCTGATAGCGCAGCCGCATCGGGCCTCGGCAGTTGAGTCAGTTCCCTGTCCAGACGTTCCTTGCGTTCTTCAAGTTGCTGGATGGTTTTCTTGGCATGAGCAATATGCGTTTCATCAACCTGACGGTTTTGCTCGGCGCTGGAGAGCGTGCGCTGGGCTTCGCCTACTGCCTGCTGGGCTTGCCTAAGCGCCTCTTCCTTTTCAGGCAGGTGTTGCTTGGAAGCTGCATTCAGGCGGGCCTCCGCCTGGCCAAGCAGATCCGCCAGATTGGCCAGTCTCTCGGAATGTGCAGCCTTTTCACCTACGGCGGTGGCAATGCGTTCGTTCAACGACTGGTTGCGGTGTTCCAGTTCGCCCTGCTGTTTGGAGAGACGCTCACGTGTGGCGCGCTGATGTTGAAGCGCTTGTTCTATGCGTGAAACTTCCGACTGGGCTGCGTAATACTCACCCTGCAAAACGTTGAAGCTATCTTGTGAGGCATAGTGTTCGTTGCGCGTGGTTTCGAGCTGGGACTCGATCTCTCGCAGACGTGCGGTTTCCGCTTCGAGTCGGTTGCGTGCCTCTCCGATATCTCGCGCGAGGCGGCTGCGTGCTGCTTGCGCATCACGCTTTTTGACGTACCACAGCAGGTGCTGTGAAGTCGTATGTTGTTCCTGGAAGGCCTTGTATTGCTTGGCTACTTCTGCCTGTGCTGCCAGCTTCTCGATCTGCTTGTCGAGTTCCTGACGGATGTCTTCCACGCGGTTAAGGTTGTCTCGAGCATCCCTGAGTCTGGACTCGGTTTCCTTGCGACGTTCCTTGTACTTGGAAATGCCCGCGGCTTCTTCAAGATAAGCGCGCAACTCTTCCGGCTTTGCCTCGATCACACGCGAAATCATGCCTTGTTCGATGATGGCATAGGCACGGGCACCAAGCCCGGTACCCATGAACAGGTCGGCCACGTCGCGACGACGGACATGCAGGTTGTTGATGTAATAGCTGGAATCGCCGTTGCGGGTCAGCACGCGCTTGACAGAAATCTCACCGNNCCGACAACGCCCGTCAACTGAGCAGGAACAGGGATGGTGGTGGGATCGACAAAAGACTTGAAACCGGCGAGTTTGATGGAGGTGAGACGCAAGGCTGAATTCCTACTTCTATATATAATTGTCAAACTGTCCGGCCTCTCCTCCGAGGCCGGTTCGATTTTTTCCCATTCTACTACGACCTGGCCATGCCCTCCTCACCCTCGAAATCACTTGAAACATTCCCCAATCCCAAACCTGAGCGTGATTTTCATATCCACATGGAAGTACCTGAATTCACGTGCCTTTGCCCCAAGACCGGGCAGCCGGACTTCGCCACGCTCTATCTGGATTACATTCCGGACAAGACCTGCGTCGAGCTGAAAAGCCTCAAGCTCTATATCTGGGGATTCCGGAACGAAGGCCATTTCCATGAAGACGTAACCAACCGGATTCTGGATGACCTGATAAAGGCAACCAAGCCTCGGTTCATGCGGCTGACAGCCAAGTTCTATGTGCGTGGCGGCATTTTTACCAATGTCGTGGCCGAACACCGCAAAAAGGGATGGAAACCGGTACCGCACGTCGAATTGACTCAATTCGAGTCACAGTCAAACACGCGTGGCTGAATACTATCTGGGCCTGGATTTCGGCACCTCAGGCGCACGTGCCTGTGTGCTGAGTCAGGGTGAAGAGCCTGTTTTTGAAATCCGGGCAGGCTTTGATGATCCCTCCAGTCCCGTGCAATGGCGTGAGGCCTTGTTTGGACTGCTCGCCCAGCTTCCCACCGAGATACGAGCACAACTTGCTTCACTGGCCATCGACGGTACTTCCGGCACATTGTTCGTCACCGATGGCGATCTGGAGCCTGCCAGCCCGGTTCTTCTTTACAATGATGGACGAGCGGTTGCCGAAGCCAGGGAAATTGCCAACCCCCGGTTCGGCCCAACGTCCGGCCTCGCCAAGCGGCTCTGGTTAGCCAGGCATTTTCCTGATGCGGCCTATTGTTTTCATCAGGCCGACTGGCTCGCGGCGCTCTTGACCGGCAAGGCCGGTATCACTGACTACCACAATGTCCTGAAATCCGGCTTTGACGTTGAAACCATGACCTGGCCTGACTGGGTTAAGCTTTTGCCAGGAAGCAAATGGCAGCAAAAGGTGCTGGTTCCTGGAGATACGATCGGGGTCATTGATCCTGCCTCTGCCAAGCAGCTTGGCATTAATCCTTCCTGTCATGTTCGGGCCGGCACCACCGACAGCATTGCCGCCTTCATGGCAGCGAATGTCATGGAAGCCGGGGAAGCCGTGACTTCTCTCGGTACGACCATGGTTCTGAAACTGCTGTCAGAAACACGGGTGGACGATGCAGACAGCGGCGTGTACTCCCACCGCTACGGCAGACTTTGGCTGGCGGGTGGGGCCAGTAACACGGGCGGCGGTGTGTTGAAGCAGTTTTTCAGTGATGATGAGCTTGCCCGGTTATCCGCCATGATTGATCCAAACCAACCCAGCGGTCTTGATTATTATCCCCTGCCCCGGCCGGGCGAACGTTTCCCGATCAACAACCCCAAGCTTGCGCCACGCATGGAACCGCGGCCTTACGATGATGGCAAATTCTTAAAAGGATTGTTGGAAGGAATGGCACGAATCGAGGCACAGGGTTATGTCAGGCTTGCCGAGTTGGGGGCTACTCCACTAAAAAAAGTAATCACGGTTGGGGGCGGTGCCAAAAATGAGGCCTGGCGGCAGATACGACAAGCCTTTCTGGGTGTGCCTGTTGGAATTGCGAGGTATACGGAGGCCGCTCATGGCGCAGCCAGGCTCGCGCGATCAGCAACGTCCATATTGGCTATCGTCTGATTACCGCTGATTTTTGCTGAGTTCAAGCAATCAACCGTGACGCAATTCAATTTATGACCATAATTAAAGTCATGACCCATCAGACTCATACAGAGTGAACAAGAACAAAACGCCACCAGTCAAAGCAGTATGTACGCCCGGCACAACAATAAAGCTGGGGGAAATTGACACCTGCCTGTTCGATCTGGCGTTCGAGCCCATCATGATTCGTGAGTTCAGTGGCGAAATAAGCTACTGGAACCGTGGCGCGGTCGAACTGTACGGATACGGCAACAGCGAAGCGATCGGAGCAGTCAGCCACGATTTGCTCAAAACCGTTTTTTCAATCCCACGCCAGGAATTTGAAGACAAACTCCTTGATAAGGGAACATGGATCGGTGAACTGATCCATACAGCCAAGGACGGTCAAAAAGTCATTGTCGAGAGCCGGCACCAGCTCTTTGAACTTGAGGATGGAAAAAAGCTGGTTCTGGAAACCAACCGGGACATTACCGTCCGCGAAACCCAGTACCGCAGCCTTTTCAAGGGCATGCAGGAAGGCGCGGGCTTCTGCAGAATGCTCTACGATGTCCAAGGTCATCCTGCCGACTGGATATATCTTGACGTCAATCCGGCCCTTGAAAAAATACTGGGCAACTTCGACATGATTGGGCAACGGAACAGCGAGCTGTTTCCGGGCATGAATGAATCCAATCCTGAACTGTTAGCGATGTTGGGGCGTGTGGCCAAAACCGGCATGTCCGACGCCCTCGAAGGCTATCTGAATGGGCCGGACATTTGGGTCTATCTCTCGGCCTTCAGCCCAGCCCGGGATCATTTCATCGTACTAAGCAAAAACATCAGCGATCGCAAGCAAGCCGATATCGAGTTGAGAAGCATCAAGGCACGCCTTGAGCACCTTCTGACCGCAGGACCGGCAGTCATTTACGCCTGCAAGCCGGAAGGCGATTTTGGTGCCACTTTCATCAGCAACAACATATCGCGCCAACTGGGCTATACCCCCGAGGATTTCGTCGATCACAGCGGTTTTTGGACCGAGCACATCCATCCGGATGATGCAGCACGTGTGTTTTCCGAGTTGCCCAAGCTTTTCGAAACAGGCCGCCACACGCTTGAATACCGTTTCATGCACAAAAACGGGACCTATCGCTGGATGCTGGATGAATTGCGCCTTGTACAAGACGCGGATGGGAAGCCACTGGAAATCATCGGTGCCTGGCATGACATAACCGAAATCAAGTTTGCCGAGGAGGAATTACACAAAGGCGAGCAGAGCCTGAGACTTTCACTGGATGCTGCCAGAATGGGCATGTGGGACTGGAACCTTTCCACGGATGCGCTTTGGTGGGACGAACGGGAGCACGAACTATTTGGCATCCCGGTCGGAGAGTTTTCCGGATTTGCAACACAGGGTTTCGAAAGAATGCACCCGGATGACAGAGAAGAAGTGAAAAAGGCAGTAATGGATGCGGTTTCCAGAAGAGGCTTGTTTGAAGCGGAGTTTCGCGTGATCCATCCGGATGGAAGCATTCGTTGGCTGGCCGGGCGCGGCCAAATGGTTGCCGCTGGGGCGAATCGGATGATGGGCGTGAATTACGATATCACCGGGCTCAAACAGGCTGAACTAGAACGCGACAAATACACCCGCATGGAAAATCTGGCGCAGATGCACCGCCTGCAGATTGCCGGCGAATTTGCTGCCCTGCTTGCCCACCGGCTCAACCAGCCGCTTACCGCAATACGCAGTTTTGCCGAGGCCGGAATTGCCCGTTTGCGTCGGGGAAAACTTGACCCAATCGAGATGCGCGAGACCCTTAATGATGTGGTGGCGCAGTCCGAACGCGCAGCAGGATCGATCCGTGATTTGCGAAAATTCCTGGCGCGTCAGCCTCAGGAAATGATGATGGGTGACATCAATGCGGAGGTGAATGCCGCTTGCGCGCTGATGGACGTGCTGGCGCACGGACGCAAAATCAAGCTCAGGACAGATCTTGCCAAGGATTTGCCCCTGGTTTCCATGCGGTCATCGCAAATAGAGCAGATCATCGTCAACCTGGTCGAAAACGCCATGGATGCGATCAACCATACCGTTCCCAATGGTGGAACGATAGAAATCGGCACCCGGCTGGATGAAAACTCAGGCGAGATCGTCATCAGCATTCAGGACAGCGGCCCCGGTTTGGATGACAAGACTGTGGGTTTGGTTTTTGACCCCCTCTACACCACCAAGATGAATGGCATCGGTATGGGGCTGGCAATCAGCCGTTCCATAATTGCCGACCACGGCGGGCGCATCTGGGCAGAACCCGGTCCGGGTGGGCACTTCTTCTTCACTTTACCGGTGCAGAAATGAACGGGACTGTTTATATAGTCGATGATGACAAGGATGTGTTGCGAAGCCTGGCCGCAGTGCTTGAAGCAGAAGATTTTGAAGTAAAAGCGCTTGATTCAGGAAAGGCCTTGCTTGAAACCTGCGACCCCAATTCGGCTTGTTGTCTGGTGCTGGATGTTCGTATGCCGGAAATGGACGGACTTCAGGTTCAGGAAGAACTCAATCGGCGCGGTGTAAAAATTCCTGTCATTTTCCTTACCGGTCATGGGGATGTTCCAATGTCGGTAAAAGCCATGAAGGCCGGGGCTTTTGATTTTCTGCAAAAGCCGGTCGCCGCCGACACGCTCATCGCTCGGGTATACAGCGCTTTGCATGAGAGCCAACGGAACCGTAAAAAACTTGAAGAAACGGTTGACGCTCGGGAACGCCTCAGCCGCCTCAGTTTGCGTGAGGAAGAGGTGCTGACCATACTGCTGGAAGGCAAGACCAACAAGGAAGCGGCAAAGGTTCTGGATCTCAGCCCGCGTACAGTAGAAATCCATCGCAAAAACATTCTTGCCAAGTCCGGATGCAAAAGCCTGATCGAGGTTGGAAACCTCTACCACGTTGCCGATGGGCACGGTGAGTAGAAAAGTCTGAGACTCGTTGGCATTAGCCTCTCTTCAGTATTAGTACGTATATACCCATCCAGCATAAGCCATTACCTTTGGTATCGGGATGTCACTGTCTGATTATCAATGGACAGGATATTTAAAGAGACAAAACGAAACCGCGGAGAAAAGATGCCAAGAAAACCGGTTAACCCATCCAGGAAACTCCACAGTCAACAACCTATTTATACGCCCTACACGGCGCTGACTCTTGATGAAAGCTGCCTGATCAATACATACGGTGAAGCGGCATCCAACCTCTTCGGGTTCCATGAAAATGACATGCTTGGAAAACCCATTGGAAGGATTCTGCCTGCCTTGAGTGCAAAACTTGAAGACATGATTGAGAAGACTGCCTCCCCTATTCGCTTGCAAGAAGTGCACATGCAGGCAACACATGCAGATGGCAAGACATTTCCCGTATCCGTTGCCATTCGCCAGGATTACCAGCAAGGCTGTTGCCGGCATTTGGTTCTGGTGCGTAATCTGCAAGAACGTCCAAAAGCCTGAGTTTCACTTGGACCATGCGCAACCTTAACCGCAGTGCCTATACCTACCGCCGCTTCCGTTCTCAAAACAAGGCAAAAAACGAGGCGGCCAGGGAAAGCATCGGCACCCAGCCTGCAGAAGAAGACGCTTCACTTTCTTCAAATCTCAATCCTGTTCCGGAAAAAGAATGGCTTGAGGTCTATTTTGGCGCCTTGCCATACGGTGCTGTACTTGTCGGCAAGAAAGGTGAAGTGCTTTTTGCCAACGCCGCCTTTGGGAGAATTTGCGCCTGCGACATCGAAGCGCCGGGATTTCTTGGCATGGATGTTCAGCACCTTCTCTCAAAACTTGGCGTGTCGCCAGAGAATATGGACAGCGCTTTCCCTCCGGCAGAATTCAGAACGACTGACGGGCGTGTCATAGACTGCAGCGCACATCCCCTTTTTCACAAAAGTCCAAAATCTTCGTCTTCTACTGAGCTTTGGCTGTTCAAGGATGTTTCGGAAGACCGCGCTGCGGCGGATCAGCTTGTTTACCTTGCCGAACACGACATGCTGACAGGCCTTTTCAACCGGCATCGGTTCCATGAAGAGCTTTTGCACCAGATGAAAGTTGCCGGTCGGCAAAAAACCGAACTGGCACTTTTATATATTGATCTGGATAACTTCAAGATGATCAACGACAAGATGGGGCACCGCGCTGGCGACGAGCTCTTGAAGAAGGTTGCGATTGCCCTTTCTGCGAGGGTGCGAAGCAACGAGTTCCTGGCACGCCTTGGCGGGGATGAGTTTGCGATCCTGGTTCCTGCAGCAAACGACCTTGCTGTGCGAAGTCTCTACAAGCGCATACAAACGGCTATTGAGGACATCCCTTTTGAATATCCTCATGGAGTGAAAATCGGCTGCAGTATTGGTTCTGCTAAATACCCCTCTGATACCACAAACGAAAAAGAACTGATGGCCAGGGCAGACGCAAAGATGTACGAAACAAAACCATCACGCCGCAAAAAACAGGCAACGTCATAAAAAAGGGCTGCCTTGCAGCCCTCTTCTCCCGGATTTGGCGTTTGCCTACTTCAGCGTCACCCGCCTCGCCTGTAACCCATCGCCCCCCGCATCTTCAAGAAAATGGACTTCGTCCCCTTCTTTTACCTGTTCCAGACCTCCATGGGCCAGGTTCGCCGCCGAAAAATAGTATTCCTGGCCATTCAGGCCTGCAATGAAGCCGTAACCCTCTTCCGGCACCAGACGGGCGATGGTGCCGTTTAGCACGGGATCGTGCGACTTGATATCCAGACGCTGTTTGCGTCCGAAGTCGTCCAGCTTGCGCTTGGCGGCATCAAAAGCATCACGCAGGGCAACATAGACGTCTTCATCCTGCTGGCGATCGATCACGATTTCGCCTCCAGGCACAGTCAAGTCGATGCGAATATTGAATGGTTTGCCCTTGTGTTGGTGTCCCCCGGGCTGATCAACCACGACCTTGCATCCGATCAGTGATGAATAAAATTGTTCAAGTTTATGGGCTTTCTCGCGGATATGATTTTCCAGCGCATCCGAATGAGCCAATTCATGAAAAGTGATTTGCAGTGGAACTTGCATGACGCCTCCTACTTTTGACCGGCTGGCGATCTGTTTGCACCAGCCACAATACAGATTTTAAAGAGTTGGCCGCCCTTCCTGGGCATAAAGCTGCTCGTGTCTTTCCTGGCAAGCCAGGCATCTTTTGGCCGTAGGGTAGACAAGCAGGCGGGCAGCCACAATTTCTGCTCCGCAATCCACACAGGAGCCAAAAGAACCATCCTTGACCCTGGCAAACGCTTCATCAATATCTCGCAACTCCCTGATTTGCCTGTCGGCCAAGGCAATATTCAGATCCGCCACCTCATCGGCCATTGAGTAATCCCCGCTGTCTCCAGGCTCGCGACTCATCAAATCGATCAAGTGCTGGTTTTCGCGTTGATCGAACTCATCCCTCACCTCTTCAAGCAGTTCTCTTTGCCGTAGATGAAGCTTTTCTTTGATGTTGTCGAGATCCTTTTTGCTTGTTTTGCTCATCTCTCTGCCTTTCCGGGTAGATATTCTCTTCACACTCTAATGATAGGAAGCCTGACTGATGAAACAAGGATGGAGTTTTAAGTCAGCCATCGAGGCATCATTTAAAGCTGGGACACCTTGAATGGCGGTTAACAGAACCGGGAATCTGACTGCCACTAAGCTTGAACTATAGGGATTTCCACGAATTCCAGAGCATTCATGTCCGGGTCCCGGCAGAACAGCGCGGTTCTTCCAGACTGGCTTCGGGTATAGGAAAAACCTGCCGAATCCAGTTTTTTCGCCAGTTCATCTATTGAATCAACGGCTAAGGCCACATGCCGGTCACGACCGCCATGTTCTGGCCTTGCCAGCCCTTTTTCCGGATTGGGCAGGCAAAGCAGGTGTATCTGCTGATTGCCGAACTCATACCACACACCTTCAAAACTCATGGCCGGCCTTGAAGAGCTGGGTTTAAAACCCAGGACACCTTCGTAAAAGGCGCGCGCTCGAGCGAGATCCTCGATCAAAAGCGAACTATGCAGCAGGCTGTGTATTTTCATCTTTGCGCTCTACATGGCCGGAGAAAAGGCCTCCGGCAACAATCATGATTGCACCCACCCACTCGCGAAGGTTAAGCGTTTCGTTTGCCAGGTACCAGGACGAAATGGCCGCTACCACCAGTTCAAACAGAAAAATGATGATGGCCTGGTTGGCTGAAGTATGAGACAGGCCGTACTGAACCGCCAAGGTCATGATGCCAATGGCAAGGCCTACGCCCGCAAGCAGCATCCAGACAGTGACTGAGACATTCTCTGCAAAGGCGAATGCCTGTGATTCCGTCAAAAGGGCAATCAGTGCAATTAGGGTAACCCCTCCCCACACAGCCAGCGACTTGGCCCATATGTCCGCTTCAGCGACCTTGCGCGTGACCACGTTGGCAAATGCGAATGTCATCCCGGCCGAGAGTGCTATCCATTCAGCCTGATTTGCCGGCAAAGGCAGCCCTCCCCCCTCCGGCCAAAGCATGGTAAGCGCCCCGGCAAAGGAAAATACCATGATGAGCCAGCCCCATTTCGAGAGCTTCTCGCCCAATATCCAGCGAGCGAACATGACCGTCCATACCGGCGCAAGGTAAAACAACAGCACCACACGCATGATCTCGCCGTCGATGACAGCCAGCACGTAACCCATGTTGGTCCACCCCGCAGCCAGTGCCAGCAACAATAGCCAGCCATAATGTTTGCGTGCGGAATGAAAATGTCGCCAGAAGAACGGAAGCGCCAGCACAAATGGAATTGCATAGGAAGCGAGCGAAGACACGACGCCCCCAACCCCGTCAAGTTGCAGTATTCGATAGGGATACCAGATCAGCCCCCACATGCTGGCACCAAACAGCAGGCAGGGAATGGCCAATAAACGAGGCGTCATAACGTGTAAAATTCGGTTTTTCAGTGTGTTAGCTGTTCTTTTTGATGAATTCCAGGCTCGACCAACTTCAGCCCTACCCGTTCCAGAAACTGCGCGATCTGTTTGCCGGGGTTAATCCGGATGCGGGTTTTTCGCCCATCAATCTTTCCATCGGCGAACCCAAGCATGCTACGCCGGAGTTTATCAAACAGGCGATGACAGAAAACATGGTCGGGCTGGCCAGCTACCCCCTTACCCAGGGAAGCGATGCCTTGCGCCAGTCCATTTCTGCCTGGTGCAGCCGTCGGTATGGCGTTGATCTGGATCCGGCAACAGAAGTATTGCCTGTAAACGGTAGCCGAGAGGCGCTGTTCGCCTTTGCGCAGGCGGTCGTCGATCCATCTCGCCACAAGAAGCGCGTTATTTCCCCCAATCCTTTCTACCAGATTTACGAGGGAGCAGCCCTGCTTGCGGGCGCCATACCTTATTACCTCAACACCACCGCCGAAAACGGTTATCGCATGGCATGGAACGACGTTCCAGAGGACATGTGGGAGATGGTGCAACTGGTATACGTCTGTTCTCCCGGCAACCCAACCGGCAAGGTCATGTCGCTGGAGGACTGGAAAACCATTTTTGATTTGTCCGATCAACACGGATTTGTCATTGCCAGCGACGAATGCTATTCGGAAATCTACTTTAACGAGGACTCCCCACCGCTCGGCGCGCTGACCGCGGCCAAACAGCTTAATCGTGGCAACAGGAATCTTGTCGTGTTCAATTCCCTGTCCAAACGCTCCAATGTGCCGGGCCTGCGTTCCGGCTTTGTGGCGGGAGATGCGGATGTCATGAAAAAATTTCTGCTATACCGCACATATCACGGCTCGGCCATGTCCCCAGTGGTGCAAGCAGTCAGTGCAGTTTCCTGGGCAGAAGAAGACCACGTGATTGAAAATCGCCGTATGTATGCTGAAAAGTTCGATGCTGTCCAACCCGTGCTGAATGCTGTCATGTCGGCGCCCATGCCGGACGCTGCCTTTTACCTGTGGGCGCAGGTTCCCGGAGGGGATGACGCGGACTTTGCGCGCGAGTTGTATGCACGCAAGCATGTTACTGTTTTGCCCGGAAGCTTTTTGGCCAGAGAAGCCAAAGACTTTAACCCGGGCAAGGGTTATGTACGTATCGCGCTGGTGGATGGTTTCAATCAGTGTCAGGAAGCCGCGCAGCGTATCGTTGAGTATATAAGGGAGAATCAATAATGCGTCAGCTGACTCTAATGTTTATTGCTCTTTTGGTGTCGTTCCCAGCCTTTGCCGGGTTGGAAGAATCGGAAAATGCCCTGACCAATCTGCTTTTCGACGAAGGCATGGAAAATGTCTCCTATTCGCTAAGGAGCGATGGTTTTGTCGACATCCTGTTCGGCATTGATGTCCCGGAAAAAGAGTACATCCGCATCGTGGAGTTAATCCGCGAGAATTCGAACATACCCGGCGTGCTCGCCGGCCGCGGTACAGCCAATTTTTGTTCCAAAACACTTCGTTAACACAAGGAAACACCATGCAAGAACTGCAGCAAATCATCGAAGATGCCTTTGAACGCCGCGCGGACATTACCCCGCGCAATGCAGACGCCAAGGTCAAGGATGCCGTCTATTCAGTGATCGACATGCTCGACAAGGGCCAACTGCGAGTGGCCGAGCGCGTGCAGGGCCAGGAGTGGAAAACCAACCAGTGGCTAAAAAAGGCCGTGCTGCTGTCTTTCCGCCTTGAGGACAATTTTTTCATCAAGGGTGGTTTCACCAACTACTTCGACAAGGTGCCCTCCAAGTTTGCCGACTACAACTCCAAGGACTTCCGCGAAGGTGGTTTTCGAGTTGTGCCTCCTGCATCCGCACGTCGAGGCTCCTTCATTGCCAAGAACGTGGTGATGATGCCTTCCTACGTCAACATCGGCGCCTATGTCGATGAAGGCACCATGGTCGATACCTGGGCCACAGTCGGCTCCTGTGCTCAGATCGGCAAGAACGTGCACCTCTCCGGCGGTGTCGGTATCGGCGGTGTGCTGGAGCCCGTGCAGGCCAAC
>DKAU01000014.1 GCA_002450925.1 Thiobacillus sp. UBA6918
CGGTCCACACGATAAAAACGCTCCGTCAGGCGCGGGATATGTTCGGAAGAAATACCCTCGCCGCTATCCGTCACTGAAAAAACCGGATGTCCGTCCTGCTCAAACCAGCGCAATGTCACCTGACCGCCTTCCGGTGTGTAGCGCACCGCATTGGAAACCAGGTTGGAAAATGCGCTTTGCAGTTCCTGCAGGCTGCCAGTAAGCCAGGCCTGAGAGTCAATTTCCAGCCGGATCGTATGGCGCCCACGGCTCAGGGATTCTGCCTCGCGGGCCAGTTCCCTCATCAGATCCGGCATTTGCGCCTGCTCATCGGCCAGTGCATTGCCAGACGACTCCAGGCGCGAAAGTGTCAGCAGATCGTCCAGCAATCGCTGCATGCGCCTGGTGTGGTTATGCATGATGCCGAAATAATGCTTGAGGTCCGTATCCGAAGGCTTGTCCATTTCGCTCAATGTTTCAACAAACCCGCCAACGACCGTCAAGGGCGTACGCAATTCGTGGGACACATTGGCGACAAAATCGCGGCGCATGGAATCCACGCGTTCGATCTCGGTAATGTCACGTGCAATCAGCAGTTTCTGCTTGGCACCAAATGGAACCAGTTGCAGCTCCAGTTGAGTATCCCGATTGACGGGTGAATGGGTGTGCATGCGCCGGGAATAATCCTGGGCATTCAAAAAATCGACGAAATCAGTCTGTCGAAGCAGGTAATTGACGTACTGCCCTTTGTCGCGATTGCAATCCAGCCCAAGATACCGCCGGGACGCCGGGTTGCACCACTCGATGCGATCCTGCTGGTTAAGGATGACGATGCCGTCAGGCACAGCTTCCGCAGCATGCTGAAACTGACCCAAGGCTGAAGCCAGTTCAGATCGACTTTGGCTTTGAGATTTTTGCTGCTTTTCGAGGCGGTAAAAGATGTCGCCCCATACCCCGACATCGCTTGGCGCAGGGTTTGCGCCTCCTTGCTCTAGCCAGCGGGTGAGGCGGCTTTCCTGCCAGAACTGGCGTACCACATAGACCAGCAGCACAATCACAACAAACTTGAGCGCAAGCAATTGGCTTCCAGCCGCCCACAGAAACAGGGCGATCAGGCCAATAACAGACAGCGTGGAAAGGGGGCGCCACCAGAAACCCATATCCGCTCACGGAAGTTTGTTATGGGGGGATTATCTACTGCTGAACGGAAAAACGATAGCCCGAGCCCCGAACAGTCTGAATCAACCTGTCATGGCCGCTTCCTTCCAGGGACAGCCTGAGCCTGCGGATATGTACGTCCACGGTTCGCTCTTCCACAAACACATCATCTCCCCACACCTGGTCCAGCAGCTGTGCACGGCTGTAAACCCGCTCGGGGTGTGTCATGAAAAAATGCAGCAGCCGGAACTCAGTTGGCCCGAACTCCAATGGCTTGCCGTTGCCGGTGACACGATGGCTGGTCGGATCCAGGCGCAATCCGGCCACTTCAACAGGTTCCCCCGTCATCTGCGGAGCGCGCCTTCGCAGCACGGCACGGATGCGAGACATCAGTTCACGAGGAGAGAATGGCTTGGTGATGTAATCATCGGCGCCGGTATCCAGGCCGTTTACCCTGTCCTGTTCCTCGCCCCGCGCAGTCAGCATGATGATGGGAACCGGTTGATAGCGCTTGTCTGCGCGCAGGCGGCGGCAAAGGTCGAGTCCGGACATGCCGGGCAGCATCCAGTCCAGAAGAATGACGTCCGGCAAGGTGGTTTTCAGGTAGAGCAATGCGCCTTCAGCATCTTCAGCCGCTGTAACCTGGTGGCCTGCCTGGCCAAGATTCAATTTCAACAATTCTTGTATGCCTGGTTCGTCTTCGACCAGGAGGATGTTTGCCGCCATGTTTATCGGGCCCTGTTCATTTAATCCTCAGCCATAGTATGACGCCAAAATGACAGCTTTGTGACAGGCTGGATATGTGCCCCAGTCGGGTAAAATGCCCGTATGGACGAGAAAAACACCACCCACTTCGGTTTCAAGACGGTGGCCGAATCGGAAAAGGCCGCCAAGGTTGCTGAAGTTTTCCATTCCGTGGCACGGCGCTATGACCTGATGAACGACCTCATGTCGGGCGGCATGCACCGGCTATGGAAACGCTTCACCGTGAACCAGGCCGGTCTGCGACCCGGGCAGAAGGTCCTGGACATTGCCGGCGGCACGGGCGACATGACCCGCCTGTTCTTGAAGGAAGTCGGCAAAAGCGGTGAGGTGGTGCTCACCGACATCAACTATTCCATGCTGAACGAGGGGCGCAATCGCCTTTTGAACGAAGGCACGCTCACGCCTGTTGCGCAATGTGATGCAGAAAAACTGCCCTTCCCCGACAACCATTTCGACTGCGTGTGCGTTTCCTTCGGCCTGCGCAACATGACGCACAAGGACATGGCCCTGGCCGAGATGTTCCGGGTACTGAAACCAGGGGGGCGTCTGCTCGTACTGGAGTTTTCCAAAGTCTGGAAACCGCTGGAACCCATCTACGACGCCTATTCCTTCAAGGTGCTGCCAAAGATGGGCGAGCTCATCACTCAGGACGCCGACAGCTATCGCTACCTTGCCGAATCGATCCGTATGCACCCCGGGCAGGAAGAACTGAAAGCCATGATGGAAGGTGTGGGTTTCGAGCGAGTCACTTACCACAACCTCACCGCGGGCGTTGTTGCGCTTCACCGAGGCTACAAGTTTTGATCGCTGACAGCCTCCTTGCCTCCGGACTGAACCGTTTGTTTGCACAAACCCCTGGCGCGCGCGACCTGCTGTCAAAACACGCCGGACGCATTGTGGCGCTGGATTTGACACTGTTTCGCACCCAGTTCAGGGTCGAAGAAAACGGTGGCCTGCACACCGCTACTGAAACACCTGCCGAAACAACCATTTTTATTACAGCAGCAGAACTCGCACGCCTTCCCCTCGAAGGAAAGGCGGCGTTGCGCGAACTTCGGAGTGAAGGCGACGCAGAACTGGCTATGGCATTCAATGCTGCCCTGCAGCAAATAGACCTTGATGCCGAGGCCGAGCTTTCCCGTGTCTTTGGTCCCATCATTGGCTTCCGAATGGCCGAGGCTGGACGCGCTTTTGGCAGCTGGGCAAAACAGGCCGCAGAAGACACGGCGCGAACATTTGCCGAATATGCTGTCGAGGAATCTCCCATGCTCGCAAGCCGGGCAAACGTGGATCGTTTCAAGCACGAAGTGGATCAGTTGCGCGATGAAGTCTCTCGCTTCGAAGACCGCATCAATCGGTTGACTTCATCCTCAACGGACGACGCCTGATGAAGTTCTTCCGCCTGCTCACCATCATGTGGGTGAGCATCCGATACGGCCTCGATGACTTTCTGCTTGGTCACAGCAAGACCCGCTGGTTGCGCCCGCTTGTGCGCGGCCTCTTCTTCTGGCGCAACCTGTCCAAACCGCGCGGCGTACGCTTGCGACTTGCGCTGGAGTCATTGGGCCCGCTGTTCGTCAAGTTCGGACAGATGCTGTCCACGCGCCGCGACCTGTTGCCTGATGACATCGCCGACGAACTCGCCCTGCTGCAGGATCGCGTACCGCCGTATCCTTTTCTGCAGGTGGAACGCGAACTGAATACCGCCTATGGCAAGCCCTGGCGCGAAGTTTTTCTCGAATTCGATCCCAACCCGGTAGCCTCGGCCTCAGTTGCGCAAGTACATTTCGCCATGCTGCATGATGGTCGCCCGGTGGCGGTCAAGGTGCTGCGCCCGGGCATTGCGCGCATCATCCACCATGACCTTGGTCTGCTGGATGCAGGCGCCCTGCTGATTGAGAAACTGTTCGCCGATGGGAAAAGATTGCGCCCGCGCGAGGTCGTCGACGAATTCCGCAAGACCCTGGCCGACGAACTGGATCTGATGCGCGAAGCGTCGAATGCGGCGCTACTGAAGCGCAACTTCGACCACTCTCCACTCATGCGCGTGCCGGAAATGCATTTCGAATACTGCCGCGAATCGGTCATGGTCATGGAACGCATCCACGGCCTGCCCATCAGCCATGTTTCGGCGCTGCGCACGGCAGGCGTGGATATTCCCCGGCTGGCAAGGAATGGCGTGGAAATCTTCTTCACCCAGGTGTTCCGCGACGGCTTTTTCCATGCCGACATGCACCCCGGCAACATCTTCGTCGGCATCGACGGGCCCGACAAGGGCAAGTATCTCGCCGTGGATTTCGGCATCTGCGGAACGCTGTCCGAAGTCGACAAGAACTATCTCGCCATCAACTTCCTCGCTGCCTTCCGCCGTGACTACAAGCGCTTTGCCGAAGCACATATCGAGTCCGGCTGGGTGCCGGCCAATACCCGCGTGGAAGAACTGGAAGCGGCAGTGCGGGCCTGCTGTGAGCCCTATTTCGACAAGCCCATCAAGGACATCTCCTTCGGCCATCTGCTCATGCGCCTGTTCGCCATGTCCCGGCGCTTCAACGTCGAAATCCAGCCGCAACTCGTTCTGCTGCAAAAAACCCTGCTGCAAATCGAAGGCCTGGGCCGGCAACTTGATCCCGATCTGGATCTGTGGAAAACCGGCAAACCCTATCTGGAGCGCTGGATGAGCGAACAGCTGGGCTGGCGCGGGTTCGTGCGCCGCATGAAGGAAGAAGCGCCGGAATGGAGCCGCCTGTTGCCGCAACTTCCGCGGCTAACCCATGCCTTCCTGTCACGCCCACCCAAAGAAAGTGAATTGTTTGCGCAGATCGAACAGCTTCAGGCACGGCAGCGCCGATTGGAAATGATGGCGATCACCGCCGTCCTCGTTGCTGCGGTCGCAGTACTGGGCGCGTGGCTATGATTTCAAGATCAGCGGCGTTGACTGCGCTGCTGATGGCCACGCTGGCCGCACTGCTTGTTTCCGGCATCACCCCTTACGACCGGCTCACCTGGTGGATGGAAATCATGCCGGTGCTGACAGCCCTGCCACTTTTGTTTTTTAGCCGCCGAAAATTCCCGCTTACGCCCCTGCTCTACGGCCTGTTGTTCTTCCATGGCCTGGTATTGATGCTGGGTGGGCATTACACCTATGCGCGCGTGCCCTTGGGTTTCTGGATGCAGGACTGGTTTGATTTTACACGCAACCATTACGACCGTATCGGCCATCTGACCCAGGGATTCGTGCCAGCCATCCTGGCACGAGAAATCCTCATCCGCCTGTCGCCGCTCAAGCCTGGCGGCTGGCTGTTCTTCCTTGTGAGTTCCGTGGTTCTGGCGGTTTCCGCCTGCTATGAATTCGTCGAATGGTGGGCATCGCTTCTCTATGGCGCGGACGCCAATGAGTTTCTCGCCACCCAGGGGGACATTTGGGACACGCAGTGGGACATGCTGCTGGCGCTGATCGGCAGCCTGATCTCGCAACTCCTGTTATCAGGCTGGCACGACAGGCAGCTTAATCAACTCCAGCGCTAACCTGCGCCTTGACCATCGTTGCGAAATCGAGCATGCGCTCGATTGGGGTCACCGCCTTCCTGCGGATTTCCTCATCAATGTGAATTTCATTCTCACCGGTTTGCAAAACCTGCTTCAGGTTGCGCAGGCCGTTCATCGCCATCCATGGGCAGTGCGCACAACTCAAACAGGTGGCGCCATGACCGCCGGTAGGCGCCTCGATGAAAACCTTGCCCGGTGCTTCGGCATGCATCTTGTGAAAAATGCCGTTGTCGGTAGCGACAATAAATTCCTTGTTGGGCAAGCGCTTGGCCGCTTCGATAATTTGAGTGGTCGATCCCACCTCGTCGGCGAGCGCAATCACATCGTTGGGCGACTCCGGATGCACCAGCACGGCAGCATCGGGATGCAGTTTTTTCAGGCGCAACAGCGCATCAGCCTGGAAAGCTTCATGAACGACGCAGGACCCTTCCCACAACACCATGTCAGCGCCGCTCACCTGCTGCACGTAGCGACCGAGATGCCGATCAGGCGCCCACAAGAGTTTCTCGCCCTTGCCGTGCAGATACTTGGCCAGTTTGACTGCAATGCTGGAGGTGACCACCCAGTCGGCGCGCGCCTTCACTGCGGCGCTGGTATTCGAATACACCACTACAGTCCGGTCTGGATGCTGGTCGCAGAACTCGGAAAATTCCTTGGCCGGGCATGAGAGATCGAGCGAACACTCCGCTTCCAGCGTCGGCATCAGTACACGCTTTTCAGGGTTAAGTATCTTGGCGGTCTCGCCCATGAACCGAACGCCAGCCACGATGATGGTTTTGGCCGGATGATCATGGCCGAAGCGTGCCATTTCCAGCGAATCCGACACCTTGCCGCCGGTTTCCTCGGCCAGATCCTGAAGATCGGCATTGGTATAGTAATGCGCCACCAGCACCGCGTCCTGCGCCTTCATCAATGACTTGATTTCGGCTTTCAACGAAGCACGCTCTTCATCGCTCAGTTGCTCTTCCACGATGGGCGGCACGCTGATGCGTTCCATAAACTGTAAAGCACTTACCTGCATATCACTTCTTTCTAACGGACAGGCGAATTTAAGGCTCTTGAAACGCCTTGTAAACCGGAATTTTTGTCTACAAACCGGGATAATACTGTCCATGCAACAACTGCTGCTCGATATCCTTCCCGCCGCACGTCCGAGTCTGGACAATTTTATTCCCGGCCCCAACCAGGAACTGCTCGACCACCTCAAGCATTGGCTTGAAGGCGAATCTACCGATACTGCCATCTATATATGGGGCTCACCCGGCAGTGGCAAGACCCACCTGCTCAGCGCTTTGGTTGCACAGCAACCGGACATTGTCATGTTTGACGATATCGACACACTGGATGAAAGAGCGCAAATTGCCGCCTTCGATGCCTTCAACCATGCTAAATCAGCCGGGAAACGCTGGATTGCAAGCGGGCAAAATGCACCTGCCGGACTTGATGTACGCGAGGACCTGCGCACCCGGCTTGGCTGGGGGCTGATCTACCGTATCCTGCCCTTGAGCGACGAAGACATGCAGGCCGCACTCATCAAGCATGCTCAAGGGCTGGGTTTTGATCTCGACCCGGCAATCGCATCCTGGCTACTGACACGAAAAAGCCGTGACCTTGGCCACTTGCTTCAGATCGTGGAAGCACTTGACCGCTACAGCCTTGAACACAAGCGGCGCATTACTTTGCCATTGTTAAAGGAAATCCTGCCCTGAAGACAACCAGCCGACCTGTATGAAAACCGCATCTCGTGCGCAAGTTGGCCTCACCATCTTCTGCGGAAGGGCAGGAGACCACAACAATCTTGCCATGTCCGGTGCGCAGACCGTAGGTAACGCATTGACCGAACGGCTCGGTATTCCAGCTAGCCTCATTGGCAAACCCGAACCTGCCCTCAACACCAGTTGGCAAACCGAACTGGATGCCGCCAGTCCGTCGCTTTTTTCACTTGCGGCGCATCTGGACACACTTCTCAAGACACACGTCACGCCCCTGATCGCCATGAATCGCTGCGCAGTGGCGATGTCCACGCTACCCGTGGTGATGCACCACTTTCCTGAAGCCTGCGTAGTCTGGATCGATGCGCACGGCGATCTGAATACACCCAGAACCTCTTCGACTGGTTATCTTGGTGGCATGCCGCTTGCGGCGGCGGCCGGATTATGGGATTCCGGGCTGGGCAATGGCTTGCCACTGGAAAATGTCGTCCTGGTCGGTTCCCGCGATCTGGATACCGGTGAGATGGCTTTAATCAAGTCAGGCAAGGTCAGGCTGGTTTCACCCGGGCCGGAGTTGATAACCCAATTGCGAACGGCCATCGATGGTCGACCCATCTATATCCACCTGGACTGTGACGTTCTGGAGCCCGGCATCGTGCCAACCAACTACCGGGTGCCGGGCGGGCTTACGCTTGACAATCTGCATGCTGCCAGCATCCTGCTGGCGGAGTATGAAATACTCGGTCTGGAAATTGCCGAGTTTGAAAACGCCTGGTCGGAAAACGCCGAAGCCGTTTCACCCTCTGTGCTGCTGGATGCGCTTGAGCCCTTGATCAACCGGCTGGAATCAACCAGCCGGTTGCCTGCTTAAGCCTGCTGATTTTGCTCGGCAATTTCCTTGCGTACCTGATCCATGTCCAGCGTCATGACCTGCGTCAACAGCTGGTCCAGAGCAGAGGCAGGCAATGAACCGGGCTGGGAAAAAATGACGATCTGCTCACGGAACACCATCAGCGTGGGAATGGAGCGGATGTTGAAAGCAGCCGCCAGATTCTGCTCGACTTCGGTATTGACCTTGGCAAACACCACGCCGGAATGCTTCTCTGAAGCGGCCTCGTAGGTCGGCGCGAACGCGCGGCAAGGACCGCACCAAGGCGCCCAGAAATCGACGATGACGATGTCATTGCCGGTGATGGTTTGCTCGAAGTTTTCGTTGTTGAGTTCGATGGTTGCCATTGGGCTGCTCCGCGTAAATGAAAAATAATGCGCAGCCAGCCTGCGCGATGATTTTAATCATTTAAACATGTTGGGCGCGTTTTCCGGATATCAAGGTATAGGCCACCGGTATCACGAACAAGGTCAGCAGCGTGCCCAGCAGCAGGCCGCCAACAATAACCCAGCCAATGGGAGAACGGGTTTCGGCACCCGCGCCGGTCGCCAGAGCCAATGGCACCGCGCCCAGCACCATCGCAGCCGTCGTCATCAGAATGGGTCGCAAACGCAAGCCGGCCGCCTCGATGACTGCTTCTCTTGCGGCCTGCCCCTTCTCCCGCAACTGATTGGCAAATTCGACAATCAGGATCCCGTGCTTGGTAATCAGGCCCACCAGCATGACCAGGCCGATCTGACTGTACACGTTGAGCGTGCTACCCGTGAGTTTCAACGCCAGCAATGCGCCGGTCATCGCCAGCGGCACGGTCAACATGATCACGAAAGGTCCACGGAAACTTTCGAACTGTGCAGACAGGACAAGATAGATGAACGCCAGAGCCAGCGCAAATGTGACGAGTAGCGTTTTTCCGGATTCACGGAATTCGCGCGACTGCCCATCCAGCGCAGTCTGGAAGCTGGGTGGCAGCGTTTCCTTTGCAGTCTGATCCATGAAAGACAGCGCCTCACCCAGCGTATAACCCGATGCAATATTGGCGGAAATGATGGCAGCACGCTGGCGGTCGAAATGGTTGAGTTCCTTGGGCGCCACCGTTTCCGAGACGGCTACCAGATTGGACAATTGCGTCAGAGCACCATCCGTTCCTCGCACATAGACCACACCCAGATCCTGCGGGTTTGCGCGATCCTTGGCTTCGAGTTGCACGATCACGTCATATTGCCGTCCCTCGCGTTTGAAGCGCGTAACCTGACGTCCACCCATAAGGGTTTCCAGCGTACGGCCGATGGTGTCGACTCCGACGCCCATGTCTGCTGCCTTGTCGCGATTGACGGCTACAGACAATTGCGGCTTGTTGAGCTTGAGATCGCTGTCGGCATTGATCAGCCCCGGGTACTCGCGCACCTTGGCCATAAGTTTGTCCAGCGCCGCTTCCAGTTCTCGATAGGTCGGTGCTTGCACCACAAACTGCAAAGCCGGGTTGCGGAAATTCTGCCCAAGCGAAGGAGGATTGATGGGAAAGGCCATCACTCCGGGCATGGATACGAACATGCGTGGGCCCAGTGTCTGGGTTATGTCCATCTGGCTGCGGATTCGGTCTTCCCAAGGCTTAAGCGTTACAAACGTCAGGGCGGTATTGACCGGGTTGGGACGCTCAAGACCCGGCGCCACAACCACGAAAGCGGTTTTGATTTCCGGGACGGTTTTATAGATTTCCTCGATCTGGCGGGCATATTGATCCGTGTATTCCAGTGTCGAGCCTTCCGGCGCAAGCATGAAGCCGATGAAAAAACCGCGATCTTCTGTTGGCGCAAGTTCCGATTTCAGGGATTTGAGCAGGCCCCAGGCCGCTACCGCCGCAAGAACAAACACCAGCACTGTCAGCCAGCGCACATTCAAGACGTGGCCCAAGGCGTTGCGGTACAGGCGGTTCATGCCATTCAGCACTTTTTCCCCGAACATGAACAGGGCGCCATGCCGGGTTTCGTGTTTGAGCAATTTGCCACACATCATGGGTGTGAGCGTCAGCGCCACGAAGCCCGACACGAGCACAGCCGCAACCACTGTCAGAGCAAATTCTCCAAACAGCCTGCCGGTATTGCCCTCGGCGAAAGCCAGGGGAGCAAATACCGATGCGAGCGTCAGCGTCATCGCCACGATGGCGAATCCAATTTCCTTTGAACCCGCCATGGCCGCCTGCATTGGCGGGATGCCCTCCTCGATATGGCGGTAGATGTTCTCCAGCATGACGATGGCATCGTCCACCACCAGGCCGATGGCCAACACCAGCCCCAGCAAGGTCAGCACATTGATGGAAAACCCGAATGCATAAAGAAAACCAAACGAGCCAATGAGTGAAACCGGGATGGTCACGAATGGGATCAGAGTGGCGCGCCAGGAACGCAAGAAGAGAAAGATCACCGCGACCACCAGCATCAAGGCCTCGATCATGGTTTCGTAAACAGCCTCAATGCTTTTTTCGATGAAGATTGAGGTATCGAATCCGACCTGCAACTTCATGCCCGGAGGTAAAGCAGCCTGCAGGCGCGGTATCTGCGCCTTGACGGCGCGCGCAACACTCAGGGTATTGGCAGTGGACTGCTTGACGATACCCAGGCCGACGGCAGGAAGGCCATTTACGCGAATCATGTTGCGATCATCTTCGGCGCCCAACTCCACCCGACCGACGTCCCGGATGCGCACGGCCGTATCACCCACCTGACGGATGATGACTGCCTCGAATTCTGCCGGGGTCCGCAAATCGGTAGCGGCCTGCACAGTAAACTCACGCATGCTGCCCTCGATACGCCCTGCCGGCAGTTCGACGTTTTGCGCACGCAGTGCCGATTCCACATCCTGTGCCGTCAGTCCGTAGGCAACCAGCCGCTGGGCATCAAGCCATACGCGCATTGCATAGCGGCGTTGCCCGCCAATGATGACGGAAGCCACGCCCGGAAGAGTTTTCAGCTGATCGGCCACAATGCGGTCAGCGTAATCGCTGATTTCCAGCGGTCCCTGACTATCGCTGATGAGCGCGAGCCACATGATGGCCTGGGCATCCGCCTCGACCTTGGCCACAACAGAGTCGTCCGAAGCTTCCGGCAATTTTCCACGCACCCGTGAAACCCGGTCACGCACATCGTTGGCGGCGGCTTCCGGGTCGCGCTCGCGCACGAATTCCACGGTAATCTGGCTGACTTCCTCACGACTGACGGACTTGATATTGCGCACGCCTTCGATTCCGGACAGGGAATCTTCCAGTGGCTGAGTGATCTGGCTTTCCACCACGGAAGCAGATGCCCCCTTGTAGACAGTACGCACCGACATGATGGGCTTGTCGATATTGGGATACTCGCGCACGGGCAGGCGGTCGAAGGAGATCACGCCAAGTAGCACGATCATGAGGCTCATGACCATGGCCAACACTGGCCGTTTTATGGATAGGGAGGAGAGGACCATTTGCTGCGGATTTCTTCAGTTTTGGATACCGGCCATCAGGGCTTGGCGGCCGGTGTTTGTTGCTGCATTTTCTGCATCATCTGCATGACCGCTTCGACCGGTGCCACGAGCGATCCCGGCTTAACCTTAAGCAACCCATCCACCACGATGGTGTCCCCCGCATTGAGCCCGGACACCACTTCAACCTCACCCGGACGACGATTACCCAAGTCGACGGGAGTCAACGCAGCTTTGCCTTCTTCGACCTTATAGACAAAGGTCTTGTTGCCCTTGGGCAAGATCGACTGCTCCGGCACCACGACGGCATTGCGGCTTCCCAGATCAGCCGAAACACGCGCAAACATGCCGGGCTTGAGCAAGCCTTTAGGGTTGGGAATGCGCGCCCGAACCAAGGCGCCACGCGTGGCAAGATCGATGACCGGTTCCATGGCGTAAACCTTGCCTGAAAAAGTTTTGCCCGGAAGCGCATCAAGGGTAAGCGAGACAGGCTGACCAATCTTGACCAGTGGCAGATAAATCTCCGTTACCCGAACGTCAAGGTTGAGCTGATCGATCGCGGCCAGTTCGACAATGTCATCACCCTTTTTCACATAAGCGCCGGGGCTGACCTTGCGCAGTCCAGCCAGGCCGGTAAAAGGGGCACGAATCACAGTACGATCCTGCGCCACCCGCACCTCGCGCACACGCGCCCGAATGATGTCGAGATTGGCGCGCGCCTCATCCAGCGCCTGCTGGCTGATAAATCCCTTGCCTGCCAATTCTTCGCTGCGCTTGAAGCGGCTTTCGGCCAGTTTCAAATCGGCTTCGGCTGCTGCGAGCGCGGCTCGTTGCTCGGCATCGTCCAGCCTCACAGCCACCGCACCCTTTTTCATTGTCTGTCCTTCCTTGAAAGAAAGGCTGACAATGCGCCCGTCGATTTCAGGTCTCAGCACCACGCTTTCATGCGGGCTCAGGGTCCCGGCTGCCGTCACAGAATCGGTCACTTTTGCCTTCTGCACCTGCATCATTTTGACGGGAACAGGCTTGTCTGCGCCCGGCGGTTGGGCCCAAGCCTGCCCAACAAGCAACAATAAAAGAAAGATGGGTTTACGCATGGTCAGCAACCAAATTGGCAAAGTCTTATCCTATCAGGGAAGATAGTTCGTTCTGTAAGTTTTTCTATCGTCGTGCGACCAACGAAAAAGGAGGCTTTGTACATGCGTAAAATCAACCCTTGGGATATACCCTCTTCCGAAATCACCCCGCACGATGTTTATCTCAATCGTCGCCAATTCATGACCGGTGTAGCCGCTCTTGCTGTTGCACCTGCTTTTGCCGCGTCTTCTTCCTCCAATCATGGCCCAAAGTTGGCCGGCATCAGGTCAGGCAGTTATTCCAGCAAGGAGGAGCCCACACCATTCGATTCCGTTACCAGCTACAACAACTTCTACGAGTTCGGCACAGGCAAGGATGATCCCGCCGAGCGCTCGCATACCCTCAAGACACGCCCCTGGACTGTTTCTGTTGAAGGCGAGGTCAAGCGCCAAAAAACCTTCGACATTGATGATTTGATGAAACTAGCACCCCTGGAGGAGCGCGTGTATCGCCTTCGCTGCGTTGAAGGCTGGTCCATGGTCATTCCATGGGTAGGTTTTTCTCTGGCCGAACTGATCAAACAGGTCGAGCCCACCGGAAACGCCAAGTTCGTCGAGTTCGCCAGCCTGCTTGATCCCAAGCAGATGCCGGGTCAGCGA
>DKAU01000093.1 GCA_002450925.1 Thiobacillus sp. UBA6918
AACGGCGCACGGTTGGTCTCGGCCACGCCGGAAATCAGATAGACCATGAATAGCGGGAACAGCGGCAGGAAATACCAGTGATGGATTCCACCCGCCTGCCCATTGACGATATCAACCAGATTCAGGCTCTGGCTGGCCATCAGGACGCCCACCAGCGCGAATCCCATGGCGATTTCATAGGACACGATCTGTGCAGCGGAACGCAGCGCACCAAGGAATGCGTATTTGGAGTTGGAAGCCCAGCCCGCCACGATCACGCCATATACGCCCATGGAGGTGATGGCCATGACATACAGCAGACCGGCATTGATGTTGGCAAGCACCCATTTGTCAGTAAACGGAATCACCGCCCAAGCCGCCAGCGCCGGCGCGATGGCGAGGATGGGGCCCAGAATGAACAAGCCCTTGTTGGCGCCGGAAGGAATGATGATTTCCTTCATCAGCAGCTTCAAGCCATCGGCAATGGGCTGCAGCAGGCCCTGATAGCCCACACGGTTGGGTCCGATGCGCACCTGCATCCAGCCGATGATTTTTCTTTCCGCGTAGGTCAGGTAGGCCACACCCAGCATCAAGGGAATGACGATGATGAAGATTTTCACCAGCGACCAAATGGGCGTCCATGCAGGTCCGAGGAGATTCTGGAAGAATTCCATCAGGCACGCTCCACAGTCAGTTCGCCGAACAAGGCACCGAGCGATTGGGTGACATCATGCGCGCCGGGGATTCTTACACAATTGGCAGGCAGGCAATCATCGCGATCGATGCGAATGACAACCGAACCCTGGCCCTGGCGAATCACGGCCATGCCGCCTTCGCCCAGCCCAAGTTTCTCGAGCAGCATGCCGGAAGCGCGTGCCACCGGAGGAGCGGCATCGGCAGTGCGCTGCAGCGAAGGTGCACGGCGAACGATGGCGTCCATCTGGTAGATCGGCACTTCGCCGATACGCTCGATCTTGTTCGAGCCACCCAGTGAAACCTGAACCGGCTCGATGCGGTTATTGAGCAGCTTGCAGGCATTGGCCTGTGCTTCGGTTCCCAGTACTTCATCACGCACGGCTTCGCTGGAATCCTGTTCAAATCCCGGCAGGTTCAACAGATTGCCCAGCACGCGCAGCACTTTCCAGGCAGGGCGGGTTTCGCCCAGCGGCTTCACTGCGCCCTTGAAGCTTTGCACCCGTCCTTCGGCATTGATGAACGTACCGGAAGTTTCGGTAAAAGGAGAAATCGGCAGCAACACGTCGGCATAATCCAGCGCGCCGTGCTTGTAGGATGACAGCGCCACCACGAACTCTGACGCTTTCATCGCTGCCAGTGCAGCAAGCGGATCGTGGCAATCGTATTCGGGTTCAGCACCCAGCAGGATCATGGCCTTGCGCGGGGTCGCAAGCATTTCGGATGCGTTCTTGCCCTTGATGCCTTCGCCACCCATGGCGCCGCGAGCCGGAATGGCACCCGCAGCAACCGCACCCACACCATTGCCGGAATCGCCCAGCACGCCCAGTTTCGCGCCGCACAAACGGCCGGCTTCCTGGGCCAGCGTAACCATCTCGGCAAAACGCGGATGATGCTGCGCGAGGTTGCCTATGAAGATACCCTTGTTTTCGCCGCCTGCCATGCTCTCGGCGATTGCCTTGATCTCCGGCGTGACTTCGGCATTGCTCGCCATCGCTGGAGCCGCCTCGCCTTTGGCTTCGGCCAGCGCACGCACCAGGCCANNGCCTGCGCCGTGGCGCACGGCCTGACGCAGTCGCAGCGCCAGCAGCGGATGATCCTTGCGCAGGATCGAACCCACTACCAGGAAGCGGTCGAGCTTGTTGAGTTCGGCCACGTTCATGCCCAGCCAGAATGCACCGTGTGCCTGACTGTCCAGGCGGAAATCGGATTGACGCAAACGGTGATCGATGTTGCCGGAGCCCAGTTCGCGCATCAGCTTTTGCAGCAGGTACAGTTCTTCAACGGTCTGCATCGGCGCAGCCAGCGCGCCAATCTGTTCGGCGCCGTCTTTCACCTGAATCTCGCGCAGCCGGCTGGCAACCAGATTGAGTGCCGTCTGCCACTCGGCCTCCACCCATTGGCCATTTTCCTTGATCATGGGCTTGGTCAGCCTGTCTTCGCAGTTCAGCCCCTCATAAGAGAAGCGGTCGCGATCAGACAGCCAGCATTCGTTGATGTCTTCGTTTTCCAGCGGCAGCACACGCATCACGCGGCCATTCTTGATCTGGATTTGCAGGTTGGAGCCCAGTGAATCATGCGGGCTCACGCCTTTCCTGCGAGACAGTTCCCAACTGCGTGCGGAATAACGGAACGGCTTGCTGGTCAACGCGCCAACCGGGCACAGGTCGATGATGTTGCCGGACAGTTCGGAGTCGATGGTCTTGCCGATGAAGGGCATGATTTCGGCATGCTCGCCGCGNNAGGCACATGCGGCAGTTGGCGGCAATGGACAGCTTCTTGTGATAGCAGAAGTGGGGAATGTAAATGCCGAGCTTGTGGGCGGCATCCATCACCGTAGTGCCCGGTTCCACCTCAACCTGCTTGCCGTCGATTTCGATATTCAGCGCCATACGTTTACACCATGCATTTCTTGTGTTCGATGTGATGCTCGAACTCGTGGCGGTAATGCTTCAACATGCCCTGCACCGGCATGGCAGCAGCATCGCCCAGTGCGCAGATGGTGCGCCCCGCGATGTTGACAGTCACCTTGTCCAGCAGATCCAGGTCTTCGGGACGGCCCTCGCCATGCTCGATGCGATGCACCACACGATAAAGCCAGCCCGTTCCCTCGCGGCAGGGCGTGCACTGGCCGCAGGATTCCTCAAAATAGAAATATGACAGACGTTCCAGCGCGCGAACCATGCAAACGGTCTCGTCCATCACGATCACGGAACCAGCACCGAGATAAGAACCGGCCTTGGCAATGCTGTCGTAGTCCATGGTGCAGTCCATCATGATCTCGGCAGGCAGCACCGGCACGGAAGAACCGCCGGGAATCACCGCCTTGAGCTTGTGGCCGGAACGCACGCCGCCCGCCATTTCCAGCAGTTCGCTGAAGGGCATGCCCAGCGGCACTTCATAGTTGCCGGGTTTGTTGACGTGTCCTGAAAGCGAAAAGATCTTGGTGCCGCCGTTGTTGGGCTTGCCCAGTTCCAGAAACTTCTGCCCACCTTCGCGCATGATGTACGGGATGCTGGCGAGCGTTTCGGTGTTGTTGATCGTGGTCGGCTTTCCGTAAAGACCGAAGCTCGCCGGGAACGGTGGCTTGAAGCGCGGCTGGCCTTTCTTGCCTTCGATGGATTCCAGCAAAGCCGTCTCCTCGCCGCAGACGTAAGCGCCATAACCGTGGTGGGCATGGACGTCGAAATCCCATCCGGTGCCGAGAATGTTCTTGCCCAGGTAGCCGGCGGCACGCGCCTCTTCCAGCGCAGCTTCGAAACGCTCGTAGGCTGCCCAGATTTCCCCGTGGATGTAGTTGTACCCTGCTTTCGCGCCAAGCGTGTAACCGGCGATGATCATGCCCTCGACCAGCGCGTGCGGGTTTAGCATAAGGATATCGCGGTCCTTGAATGTGCCCGGCTCGCCCTCGTCGGAGTTGCATACGATGTACTTGTCGCCCGGGAACTGGCGCGGCATGAAGCTCCACTTTAGCCCGGTCGGAAAACCCGCACCGCCGCGGCCGCGCAGTGCCGAGGTCTTCACTTCGGCAATGATGTCTTCGGCTGGTGTTTTTTCCGCGAGGATTTTTTTCAGCGCGGAATAGCCGCCGGCGCTTTCATATGTTGACAGCTTCCAGGAATCCGGAAGATGCGTAGTATTGAAGATGACTGGGCCGCCTTGAATGATCATGCTTATTTGCCCTTCAGCTCATCCAGCAGCGCATCGACTTTCTCGTCATTGAGAAAGCTTTCCATGCGATGGTTGTTGACGAGCAGGAGCGGCGCGTCACCGCAGGCGCCCATGCACTCGCCTTCCACCAGCGTGAAACGCTTGTCTTCGGTGGTTTCGCCGAACTCGATGCCGAGCTTGTTCTTAAGCCGCTCGGCGACAGCATCGGCGCCCATCAGTTTGCAAGGCAAGTTGGTGCACACGCACAGCTTGTGCTTGCCCACCGGCTTGGTGTTGTACATGTTGTAGAAGGTTGCCACTTCGTACACGGCAATCGGCTGCATGCCAAGATAGTCCGCAACGAAATCCATGACTTCGTTGGACAGCCAGCCCTTCTCCACCTGCGCAATGCGCAGCGCGGACATCACCGCGGACTGGCTCTGTTCCGCCGGGTACTTGGCGAT
>DKAU01000079.1 GCA_002450925.1 Thiobacillus sp. UBA6918
AGGAAGTTGATCACTTCCCAGTGACTGTCAGTCATATCAATGCCTTCGCCCTTGGCCAGTTCCAGGGCAACATCGGGGTTCCAGTCACTCAGGTTGACCAGGAAACCTTCTTCATCGGTCTCGATAGATACGCCGTTTACTTCCAGTGCCATGATTCAACTCCTCTAGATGAGAATCACTAAAAAAACTTACAGCCAGGATTGCACGTTGTCGTGCCCTGCCACCAAATCCACAAAACCGCCGTAGTCGACCATGTTCACGCCTTCCATGAGCCTGCTCTGAAGACCACGGGCGTCTGCGTCGGGTTGCAGTACATAAACCGGCATGCCGGCTGCTTTCAAACTGGCTTCGGTTGCGCTGTTCTTGACGGCGGCATAGACACCATCTTCGATCAGCAGCACAGCGCCGCCATCTTTCTTTGCCACACGCAACACGCTGGCCAGAGAGCCGGTGTCGAATGGGGATTTGTTCACAATATGCAGCATTTTCAGGGTCCCCTTAGAAGCTGATCACGACATCCTGCTGGGCCATCATGTCGCCCATTTCAGCGGCAGACATGACCTGAACATCTACCAGCAGATCATCTTCGGTCAAACCACGCGCCTCAAGCGATTCGCGATCCACATACAGCTTCTCGATGTCGTAGCCTTCCAGCGCGCGATAGGTGGGCGAAAAGTTCTTCATTTCCACGCCATCGGTTTTCTGGCCTTTTACCAGTTGGAACACACCGTCATCCACAAACGCCAGGCTTACATCCTGGTCGAATGCAGCGGAAATCAACACGACTTCCAGTCCTTCCAGCGCATAGATGGTGCCGTAAGGGGCTTTGCGGTTCACGAACATGAACTTTTTAATCGTGCCGCCTTCTTCGAAATCCATATCGTCAGACATTTTTCCTATCCCTAACTCTGTCAGTCACCAAACACCACAAGACGGTCCGACTGGATGCCGGCTTCAACCAATTGACCCAAACCCGAAATCCGGAATCCCGGCGCAATGTTGTTGGCATCCTTGCCTTGGCGCTTGGCCTCATTCTCATCCAGCAAGCCGCGGCGCTGGGCTGCAGCAATACAGATCACCAGATCAATATTGTTCTGGGTAGCAATTTCAGACCAGCGGTTGACAACATGACGGTCATCCTGTGGAGGAACCGTCAGACGTGTACCGTTGTTAACACCGTCGTGATAGAAAAACACACGGGTGATTTCATGGCCCTTGGCAATGGCTGCCTTGGCAAACTGATATGCAGAATCGGTTGCTTGATGGGTATAAGGACCCTCACTAACCATAATCGCGAATTTCATGCTTGTTCCACGCAATCTCTAATGTTTATTTAATGTCATGCCCGCAGGCCTAAGCCGGCGGGCATGGTTACAGCCCACAACCTTTTGCTTAGAAGCGGATGTGGTTGGAGGCGTTCAGGTTTACACGAGAACCGCGCCAATCATCAATGTGGTACTTGGTGAAGGGCAAACCGGTTTTCTCGAAGAAACGAGGCCAACCAATACGATCAATCCAGTCGATCATACGCTCCCAGGGGCGACCATCTTCCTTGTAGACACGCAGGATTTTCTTGACGACTTCTGCGGTCTCGGGCCAACGCGGTGCGTTGTTGGGCAGGCCGGCTGCCACCAATTTATGGAAGGTAGGCTTGGAACGCGCATTGGAGTTCTTGCCACCAACCCAGATAGCGATCTTGGAATGCTCAGGATCGTTGATCTGCATCGGGGGGCAGGGCGGGAAGCAGGCGCCGCAGCAAATGCACTTCTTCTCGTCTACTTCCAGCGAGGGCTTGCCGTTCACCAGGGCGGGACGAATCGCAGCTACCGGACAACGGGCCACAACAGCCGGGCGCTCACAAACGTTGGCGACCAGATCATGGTTGATCTTGGGCGGTTTGGTGTGTTGAACGATGATTGCAATGTCAGCCTGACCACCGCAGTTAATCTCGCAGCAGGAGGTGGACAGTTTCACGCGGTTAGGCATTTCGCACTTGATGAACTCTTCATAGAGTTCGTCCATCAACGCCTTCACGACGCCGGAAGCATCGGTGCCAGGGATGTCGCAGTGCAGCCAGCCCTGAGTGTGCGCAATCATGGAGACGGAATTGGCGGTGCCGCCAACCGGGTAACCCGCATCAGTCAGGGCCTTGATCAGGGGTTCGACCTTGGCTTCGTCGGAAACCATGTATTCGATATTGGAACGGGCGGTAAAACGCACGTAACCGTCGCCAAACTTGTCAGCAATGTCTGACAGTTCACGGATGGTGTAAGTGTCCATCTGGCGCTGGGTACCAGCCTTGACGGTCCAGATCGCATCGCCGCTTTCAGCGCGGTGATACAGGACGCCCGGCTTGGGATGGGAGTGGAACACCCACTTGCCATAGTTCTTTTTCATGACCGGATGCATGTAGGGCATCGGGTCCGGTGCGCCGCTTTCAATCGGGGGACGCAAATCAGCCATGTTAGTAACCTCCAGTATTTAAAACTGCCGCGCGGTCAATTTCGAATCCGCGCGGCGCATTGCTTGCAATCCGCCGATTAAGCGCTCTTGCGCTCTTCGGCCTTGGCCACTTCTTCTTCCCAGCCGTCCATGCGAACGTAGGGGTTGCTACGCGGTGCAGCGACCATATTGGCATCGATTTCCAGGCCAATTCCGTCCAGGAAGTTCACCAGACCGATACGGTCGATCATCTCACCGGTACGCTCGTGCTCCAGTGCATTTTCAGCAAAGAAGTCGAGGATGTTGCGGGCCAGGTCGTTCAGCTTTTCAAAATCTTCGTCGGATTCGAGCTTCATAAACGGAATCACCACGGTACCCATGGTGGCGCCGATTTTCAGCACGCCCTTGCCGCCAACCAGAATGGTTACGCCCTTGTCCTTGCCGGGCAGCATGCCGCCGGGGATAACGTTCAGGCAGTGCATGCAACGCACGCAGTTGTGATTGTCGATTTCCATGCAATCTTCGCCATCGACAGCCACAGCAACTACACCGTCAGCCTTGCTCTCAGTGCCCTGCTTCTTCAGGGACAGGGCCTTGGTCGGGCACATGTTGATGACCTGATTGACCAGTTCGCCTTTGCCGTTCTTGGCAACCCAGGCCTGCACCAACTCAGGATTCACCTGCATATTGTCGCGCCAGGTACCGATGGTGGCCATGTCGGAACGCTGGATGGCGTTCACGCAGTCGTTGCCGCAACCAGAGAACTTGAACTTGAACTTGTAGGGCAGAGCCGGACGGTGCATGTCGTCCAGGTTGTTGTTGATGACGGTGCGCAGGGCACGGGCTTCGTCAAAGCAGGACATTTCGCAACGGGCTGCACCCACGCAGGACATGGAGGTGCGCAGGGCGGGGCCGGCTCCGCCGAGGTCGAATCCAGCTTCGTTCAGTTCGTCAAATGCGGGCTGGACGTTTTCGGTCTTGATGCCCTGGAACATGATGTCGCCGGACTGGCCGTGGAAAGCGATAAGGCCGGAGCCATGCTTTTCCCAAACGTCGCACATCCAGCGGAGGGTCTTGGTGTCGTAGTGCATGCCAGCTGGCGGCTGGATGCGCAGAGTGTGGAATTCAGCCGCATCGGGATAGATGGGCTTTTCGTTTTCATCTTTAAGTTCGGTGAAACGGGGAATAACACCGCCGCCATAGCCGAACACGCCTACCGTACCGCCCTTCCAGAAACCTTTTTTGGTCTTGTAGGACTCTTCCAGTTGACCCATCAAGTCAACCATCATGTCATTGTCTTTGGCCAGACGCTTGAGACCGGTTACAAAGCTGGGCCACGGGCCGCTTTCCAGCTGGTCGAGCATGGGCGTGTCGTACATTTTCTTAGCCATGTTTACTCTCCATTTCAGTAATCATAAAAAAACTCACATGTGAATTTACGGCTTATCGGGCCCCACGACCTGCGAACCAAACGGGATCAACGCCTGGACGCCCATAAAAAAATGAGCGCACCCCATAAACCATAGCCGAGGATGTTACCCCTCGCCTTTGCCTTAACACCATCATCAGAATGGGTTAATGAAACCTACCCAAATGGGTTATATGACGCTCCCCCCTGTTCGGGCGGCTTTTCAGTTTGGTCAGGCAGTGCCACACTCTGGGAACCCGTAATATTAGCACTTGCCGTTATTGATTTCCAAACGCCGATGCATATATATAGAGTGTTTGGCTTTGCAGAACAAACCTAGCATATTGATTCATAAAGAAAATGGACGAGATCGAAGTTAAAAGCCTTGAGAAGTTCACTGCCTCTCCCTACCGGCAGGAAATCGAACTTCAGCATGTCACCCACAGGGCGGATTACGTCACGATGCGTGTTCGCATTCGTGAAATCAAACGCTTCACCATATTCGACATTGACCCCAGCACCGCACGAATCTGGGGTAAAGCCATGTTGGACTGGGCCGACCAACATGAAGACAAGGCTGTCTCCAACCATGAAGGAGAATCCAAATAGGCTGGTTATATGAAGACCATGCGGAAGCCAGGGACATTGATGTCTCCGCGGTGTCGGATATCCAATTTGAGTTGAAGGGGGATGCCCTCCCCCTTGACCATGCCTGGGTGCTCTACCAAGGATTGCTGTCGGTGGCCCCCTGGCTGGCCGATGAAGACGGCATAGGCATACACCCGGTACTGGGCGCAGATACCGGCAGCGGCAAAATGATTCTTAACCGTCGCGCCAAATTGGTAATACGTTTCCCTGCAGCCCGCCTGGGTGATCTGCAAAATCTGAGCGGTCAATCATTTGAGGTCGATGGCCATAAACTCACCCTCGGCACCAGCAAGATAAAGCCCCTCACCCAGCACACCCCCTTGTATGCCCACACCGTCTGTACCAGCAGCGAGGACGAGCGAGCGTTCACGCACGACATCATCAATCAGCTTGACGCCATGAACATCAACACCCGTTTCATTTGCGGCAAGCCCCAAAAATTCTTCGATGGTGAGAAAATAGCCATTGGTTACAGCCTGATGCTGCATGGCCTGCCTATCGAGCATGCCATACGCGTACAGCAACAAGGGCTGGGTTTACACCGTAAGCTTGGGTGCGGCATTTTTATCCCGCACAAATCCATTACCGCCGTCGGCGCAATCGACGCGGTCTGATTTTTTTGTTCAACCAATCTAAATAGGAGAGTCAATCATGGGAGTCATGTACAACGGCGAAGAACTGGAAACCGGCGAAGAGGACTTTCTGCTGGAACCCGTTTACGACGATGAAATCTGCCCTATCCTGGCAGAAAGGGAAAAAATCACCCTTACCGATGATCACTGGTTCGTTATCAACTGGCTGCGCGAGCAGTACAAGCAGGAGGGGCAGACCCCCAACTTCCGCAACATGCTCATCGCACTGAAGGAAGAAGACGATAGCAAGGACTGGAAATCGCTGCTCTATACGCTGTTCCCCAACCAGCCCGCTCGCCAGGCCGTGCGCGTCGCCGGTCTGCCCAAGCCTTACGGCAAGGGCGGCTATTGATTAGCCGTACTGTCAGGCTACAAAAAATCGCTCGCTTTGGCGGGCGATTTCTTTCTGGATCACGCGAACATACATGAGCTACACCACGCTGATTTCAACTGAGGAACTGGCCACCCACCTGGGAAATCCCAACTGGGTCGTTTTCGACTGCCGCTTCACGCTGACCGACCCGGAAGGTGGGCGTCAAGCCTACACGGCAGGGCACATACCCGGTGCACGCTATGTGCATCTGGATGAGGACCTGGCCAGTTCGATCGGGCCCAATACAGGCCGCCACCCCCTGCCCGACCCCAAGGCGCTGACGGAGAAACTTTGCAAGTGGGGCGTGGGCATCAACCGCCAGGTCGTCGTGTACGACGACAGCTACGGTTCCATGGCCGCACGCATGTGGTGGCTTTTGCGCTGGCTGGGACACCCGGACGTCGCACTGCTCGATGGCGGGTACCCAAAATGGACTCGGGAGAAGCGCCCAATTGCCAAGGAAGCGCCAGTTGACATCCACAGCGCCTCCTGTGCCTGCCTGCCGGAACGCAGTCAGTGGGCAAGCGCTGACGAGGTTGCAGCATCATTGAAACAAGACAACACGCGTCTTCTGGATGCCCGACCTGACCGCCGCTATTCCGGCGAATACGAGCCATTCGATCCAGTGGCCGGGCACGTGCCTGGGGCCATCAACTGGCCGTTCGAAGAAAACCTCGACATCGACGGCACCTTCCTGCCACCCGAGGCATTGCGCGAGCAGTATCAGGCCTTGCTGAAAGGTGCAGCCCCCCATCAGGTCATTCACATGTGCGGCTCGGGCGTCACCGCCTGCCACAATATTCTGGCCATGGAAGCAGCCGGCCTGTCCGGCTCGCGTCTCTATCCGGGCTCCTGGAGCGAATGGATTACTGATCCTTCGCGCCCCGTAGCAACCGGCGAATGAAGAGGAAATCACTATGAGCGGCATACGCGTCAAAACAAGCTGGTTCCGCGAAGGCGAAGATGGCCGCGGACCACAGGACCAGGCCTCGGCCATTGCAGTCACTATCTGGAAGCTGGCGGACAAGGCGGTCATCAACCTGTCCAACGCCGACTACGACATCATCACCCCGCAGCGCGGCTTTACCCTGCTCGCCGAACTCATCGCCTACATGGTGCACATGGTAGACCGCATGGTGCACGGGCGCATCGACGACGAGGAACGCGCCGAACTCATCGGCGCGCTGGGCGTAAAAATGGCTGAAATTATGGAAGACAATATCCACACCGTGGTGGGTGACTCAGACCACCCTTACGTCGAAGCCATCCTCAACAAGTTCAACAAGCGCTGGGCCGACTATGCCGAATTCGATTTCGATCCCGAGAATCCGAATTTCGTGGTCAAGCGTTATCTTGCAAACTGCATTCATGAAGTCATGGAAGCACGCGATCAGTCCTGGATTGCCGACCAGATCATCGAGATCGAGGCCCCTGCCTTCATCAGTCCGATCAAGAAGCAGGTTGAAGCTTTCTACCCGAAATACGAGAGCAAATGATTTCTGCCGACAGTCCTTTCCACCCGGATAACCTCGCCTACAACGAATGGCGTGAGGCCAAGCTGCGCGACTATCCGCAACGAGTGGAGGAGCTGGTGGTGGAAGTATCCAACCCCAAGCTGCTCAGCACGTCTGAGCACATCGCCCTGCTAGAACGTTGCCAGAAAACCAACATGGCAATTTATGCGGGTCCCGATCTCGGTGAGGACAAAGACATTCCGCGCATCCTGGGGAAACAGTTTGGTCTGGCCCGGCTCGATTCCAACCTGATGTCAGACGAAGACGACATTACAACATTGACGGTTGCGGAAAACGGCGAGAAGAAAGGCGAGTTCATCCCCTACACCGATCGGCCTATCCGCTGGCACACCGATGGTTATTACAACCGTCCAGACCGCCAGATCCTCGGCATGATGCTGCACTGCGCGGCGCCTGCGGCGGAAGGCGGCGCCAATGCACTTCTAGATCACGAAATACTCTATTTGCTTTTGCGTGATGAAAATCCGGAACACATCCGGGCGCTCATTCAGGAAGACGTCCTGTCCATTCCTCCGCGCATGGACGAAAACGGCATTGCCCGTGCCGAAGAAACCGGCCCGGTGTTTTCCACCCTGCCCGGCGGACAACTACATATGCGCTACACTGCACGCACCCGCTCCATCAACTGGAAACAGGATGCGGCAACGCAGGCTGCGGTAGCAGCAATCGAGAAGCTTCTCTCACAAGAGTTACCATGGAAGTTCCAACACCGGCTTGAAGCCGGCATGGGCCTCATCTGCAACAACGTGCTGCATGACCGCACCAGTTTTGTTGATACGCCAGAACAGAAGCGCATCATGTTCCGGGCACGCTACTACGACCGTATCGAACAAACCTAAAACACGGGCCACGCCACAACACAGACCATGTCCAATCAACTTGCTCTTTCACGCGCAGCAAAACTGATCGGCATCTCTCGTGGCGCCCTGCAAAAACGCATCAAGGACGGAGGGCTGCACTCTTTTGACGGCACCATTTCCACAGAAGAATTACTACAGCTCTACCCGGATCTCAAGCTGGAAGAAAGCGGTCTTTTCGAGCGAACGCAGAAGATCAAGGAAGAGGCCTTTCGTCTCCGCATCAGGGACCGCACTTTACCGCCCAAGGAAGTGCTGGCCGAGCGACTGTTCGAACAAAGCATGGAGCTTGATGACGTCAAGCAACACTTGCAAAATTACCACAAGCTGGTGGTGGATCTGCAATCCCACATCCAGCAACTTGGCGAAACTTCCACCGCCGCACGTGACATGCTGCAACAGCTTGAGAAATGGCTGGAACAGGAACTGCGCCATGTGCTGGGTGAAGAACAAAGACCCGATTCGCTGGCAGTGATGGATGCTATGCTCAAGGTCATGTCGGCCCATGTCACCCTCCAGCCTTCCGGCAGGGATTTTTTTGTTGAAGGCAACGACACCATTCTCGAAGCCGCCTTGAAGGCAGGGCTTGCGCCAAGCTACGGCTGCAGCAGTGGCAATTGCGGCCTGTGCAAGGCTCGAGTGATTTCCGGGCAGGTCATGAAAACCCGGCATTTCGATTATGTGCTGTCGGAAGCAGAAAAGCAGCAGGGGTACACGCTGATGTGCTCTCACACTGCGGTAAGCGACGTTAAGCTAGAGGCGCTTGAAGCCAATACTGCCAGCGACATCCCCAAGCAGCAAATAACAGCTCGTGTAAAGGCTGTGACACCCCTCAATTCCGATATGCTGCTTTTGCACCTGCAGACACCGCGCACCCACCGGCTGCGCTTTTTGGCTGGACAAAGTGTCACGCTCGGCCATGCGGAGGCAAGTTCGGGGGAGTTCCCAATAGCCAGTTGCCCCTGCAATGACCGCGACCTGCAGTTTCATGTCGAGCGCGGCCAGGGCGGCGCATTTGGAAACCGGGCATGGAACGGCCTCAAGGCTGGCGAAAACATTACGGTTTACGGGCCATGGGGCGACTATGTCTTCAAGGAAGATTCGCAAAACGGTGCTGTTTTTATCGCGTTTGACCGCGGCTTCGCCCCCCTTAAAAGCTTGCTGGAACACNNGCCTGGGCCGATGCGCTGGAAAATTTTCACTATCTTCCGGTTTCCATGGCCGAATCGGACACCACCGAGACCGGGGTTGCCAAGGTACTGGATAAATTAATCAGCGAATTTCCCAAGGTCCGACAGTTTGATGTCTACCTTGCCGGACCGGAAGCCTGCATCTCACCGGCCATGTCACAATTGTTGGCAGCAGGGTTCTCCAAATCTCAACTCACCGCGATGGTGGTGTAACTCAAAGGAATCAGAAAATGACTGAAGATCAAATCAAAGAAATGAGCATGGAACAGCGCATTCTTCGTGCCATGCGCAAAACGCTGGCCAGCGTGGTTCGCGATGCGACTCCGCAACAGGGCACTTCGGGGTTTTTATCAGACGAAACCGTGGAACAAATCAAATCATGTTTTGAACTGATTGCGACACGTGAGCGCGAACTGGGCGAAGCGCTCGGCTTAAGCCATGGCAAGCCGGTTTATCCTGACCAGCCACAGACTTCCAAGCCAGTTCAGATCAGCCGCAAGAAACCCGGCCCCGACATACATTGATAAATTCGGCTATATGCCAACCTGCCTGGACAAAACATCAAATCCGACCCTTAACCAGGATTCGTGAGTTTCGATGATTTCGCCCAGCCTCATGCGATATTGCGAACCATCATCTCGTAGCATGACCACCCTGCCAAGCGAATAGGCTGTATGAGGCAACAGCAAGTTGCTGGACATATCGCCTTTTGCTTTGGCCAGTGGAAGGAAAATGGCCACTTCAGTATCATTTTCCTGGCCTTCTTTTTCCCATTCGATTTCGACACGCCTGGGATGTTTGCTGAGTGATTCAGCCCCAAGCAGCCACTCATCTGCTTCTTCCCTAGCCCAGCGAACCGCCAACAATTGCCAGCCGCTACTGCCCTCCCCGCGATTCACCGCAAACAAAGTACCCGTTGAATGCTTGCATTTATCCTCAAGCACAAAACCAAGGCCTTCGTTGCTTTCATCACGCAGCAAAAGAATTTCCTTGTTCAGAACCATGCCGCGATAGGGAGAAAATAGTTTTCCTACAGAATCAGCGCCAAAAACTGTTTCCACCTCGCCAAAGCGAGATTGGCGCGGCGCATTCCTGTGAGCCCCGGAACGGTTAATGACCTTGGACAAGCGCTTGCATATATCACTTTCCAGTTCATCCTGAGCTTTGGCAGCACGGGCGTTCAACTCATCCAGCACATCCTGCAACTCCAAATATCGGAGGCGGTTGCCAGGAACCCATTTGTCGGCAATCACCTTGGGGCCGTGCACTGCAGCCAGATCGACCATGTGGGTATGCCTGTCATGCCGCAAACCGATTTCTGGCACGGGCAGTTTCTCAAGGTCATCAAGTATTTCCATGACCAGACGGGATTCAGCCGGGCTGAATGCGTATATGTTGGCCAGGTCATACAGCAGGGCCCTCACATATTCCTGCACGCAATCGGTCTCCCTGCCTTCTACCTCCACCTTGCTGAGCGCCACCCCACCCATCTCGGCCATCCGATAGATTTTGTGGAGCCGAAGCCAGGCAGACTCGCTAGGTCGCCCCCCACGAAAATATTCCCAGCGCATGGTCAATGCGGAGTACCGGAGGCTTTTCAAGGTAATTTCGGCACTCCACGGTTCCAGTTTCCCTTCCTCAGAACCTCTAAGGGCGGGCTTAAGCATGCTTAGATAGGCGACAGTCAACTGGTCCCAAAAGAGATGACATTCGCGCCAGAGGGATTGTTTGGCAGAGGCAGGGGTACCCTGGTCGTGCAAATACTGGGAAAGAATGCCGGCCTGCAGGGGGATACCGGTTTCTTCCATGATTCTAAGCATCTTGATACGGTTGCTTATGTCCCCCCGAGCATCGCCATTGAACCGCTCCAGGCCCTCCACAAGCGCATGATGCATGTCGTAATCAGAGAAACCGGCAAGATTGTCCAGCCACTTCATGGTGGTCTTGGCCGAAACAAAGGGCGAACTCACCCTTGACTCCTGGCCTTTGGTAATCGATTTGATTATTTTCGAAAAAACCACTGCCACCTGCTCATTTGAAAGTTGCAACCTACCCTAAAAAATCATCGAACCCGGAATTTCCAGATCGTGTGCAAACATTAACGGATGACGTTTCGTTTTCCGCCCCTTGAGCACTCAGTCAATTTGTAATCGACGAGCGTCCAGCTTAACCGTAAAATACGCTCCGTTTTAGAGTGCATATTACAGCAGACCATTTAGCACTGGCTAAGTCCATCTGGCATTCCCAGTCAAACGGCCAAAACGGCCGAAAATTTGAGCCTTGGGAGAAAATCAACCAATGGACCACCCCAAAAACGCAACAGCTAAGGTGGCATTGGCATTCTAATAAGGTCCTGGAAGCGTGGCAGAGTGGTTGAATGCACCGGTCTTGAAAACCGGCAATGACGCAAGTCATTCGTGAGTTCGAATCTCACCGCTTCCGCCAAATTCAGCTGAGGTGAGAGAATCTCACCACATTCACGAAATCCAGCCGAATCTTGAATTACACACTCAACCCATCGAACCATGACCGCGACAGCTCGGGAATGACCTACGTCTACCCCGTTGTGTCGCGCCGCTCAGGCGGGGTATCGGTTGGTATCAACCTAAACCCCAACAACGCCTGCAACTGGGCCTGCATCTATTGCCAGGTACCCAATCTCACGCGCGGAACCGCTCCACCTATCGACCTGCCGCTGCTGGAGAAAGAACTGAGAACCATGCTGTCTGCCATCGTGCATGGCGACTTCATGCAGACGAGAGTACCGGAAGGTGTGCGCCACCTGAATGACATCGCGCTTTCCGGAAACGGAGAACCAACCAGCTCGAAAGAGTTTCCACAGGTCATCGATCTGATCGGGGAGGTGATGACCGATTTTGATCTGGCCGCAAAGATCAAACTGATCTTGATCACCAATGGCAGCCTGATTGACCGCCCACGCGTGCAGGAGGGCCTGCAAAAAATGGCGAAGCTGAATGGTGAAGTGTGGTTCAAACTGGACAGCACGACAGCACAGGGATTGCGCCGCATCAACCAGACACGCACGCCGCCAGAAAAACATTTCGAGCGCCTTAAACTGGCCGCTTCACTTTGTCCGACATGGATACAAAGCTGTGTTTTTGCTATCGACGGAAAAAAGCCTGATGAAGCTGAACAAGCCGCCTATCTCGATTTGATCCGGCGCATCAAAAAAGAGCGAATACCCGTGCAGGGCGTGCTGCTTTATGGCCTGGCGCGCCCATCCCTGCAGCCTGCCGCCCCTCGCCTGTCTGCCCTGTCTGTTGAATGGATGGAAAAGTGGGCGGGGGCTATCCGGACAGCCGGCTTAGAAGTTAAATTGACGCCATGATTTACGGAATTGGAGTCGACCTGGTGAAAGTGCAACGGCTGGAAGACGGCCTCACGCGCTATGGCGAACATTACGCCGACCGGCTGCTCGCGCCGGAGGAGCATCCGGACTTCTTCTCTGCCGCTGATCCCGCGCGCTTCCTTGCCAAGCGATTTGCCGCCAAGGAGGCGTTCGCCAAGGCCGCAGGAACCGGGTTGCGTCACCCTTTGCACCTGCGCAGCATTGCCGTCACCCATACCGCGCTTGGACAGCCTGCTCTTAGCTTTGATGCAGAACTGGAAGCCTGGCTGCAGGAACGCGGCGTTTCGGGCCATCATCTTTCCATCAGCGATGAACACGACCATGTCATCGCCTTTGTCGTACTGGAGAAGGCATGACGCTGGGCCCACTGATGCTGGACGTGCGTGGCACTGATTTGTCAGACGATGACCGCAAGCGTTTGTCCCATCCCCTGGTTGGTGGGGTCATCCTGTTTTCGCGCAACTACCAAAGCCCCACGCAACTGTCCAAACTCACTGCAGACATCCGCGCACTCAAATCCCCACCACTTCTGATTGCGGTCGACCAGGAAGGTGGCCGGGTGCAGCGTTTCCGGGAAGGATTTACGCGCCTTCCGCCCATGAGAGTTTTAGGCAGGATTCACGATGAGCACCCACATCAGGCCAAGGTGCTTGCCCGCGAAGCCGGCTATGTCATGGCCGCCGAATTGCGCGCTCATGGCGTGGATTTGAGTTTCGCACCCGTGCTCGACCTGGATTACGGTGTTTCCAGCGTCATCGGCGACCGGGCATTGCATAACGACCCACAGGTCGTCATCGACCTTGCCCATGCCGTGATGCATGGCATGAAAGACGCCGGCATGGCTGCCTGCGGCAAGCATTTTCCCGGGCATGGTTATATTGAAACCGATTCGCATGTCGACATCCCGGTGGACGATCGTGATTACGCTGATATCGCCCTGAAGGATCTGCTGCCCTTCAAGGCCATGGTCGACATGGGCCTGCAGGCCATCATGCCGGCGCATGTAATCTATCCAAGAATCGATGCACGACCGGCCGGGTTCTCGCCTTTCTGGCTGCAGAATATTCTGCGCGGCGAACTGGGTTTTCAGGGCATGGTTTTCAGTGACGACCTCACCATGGAAGGCGCGAGTGTCGCCGGGGACATCACGTCACGTACGCTTGCAGCGTTGCAGGCCGGTTGCGACTTGGCGCTTATCTGCAACAAGCCCGATCTCGCTGACAAGGTATTATCCGAACTGGATCACGACTGGTCTGCGGCCAGCAGGGCAAGGCTGGCGCGCATCCATGGCGAGCCTCATCCCTATTCGATGAACGAACTGCTCGAGCAGACCACTTATGTTCGCGCCCGTCATGCCATAGCGACGTTGGGCATGGAAAGCGGCAACCTTGCACTGGGACCAGACCCGACAGAACAAACCAACAACTCTGCAACATGAATCATTTCCACGACCATTCCGGCGAAAACATCGGCCACCATCATCCGCACAGTCATGCTCACCATACCTTCGGTTGGGCACTGCTGTTTACTCTGGGTTTCGCGGCTGTCGAAGCTATCACCGGTTTCGCGGCCAATTCGCTGGCGCTGGTCTCTGATGCGGGACACATGCTGACCGACAGTCTTTCCCTCGGTCTTGCCGGCCTTGCCGCCTGGTTGACCAAACGCCCGCCCTCTCCAAAACATTCATATGGGCTTGCCAGGGCAGAAGTCGTTGCTGCCCTGATGAACAGTCTCGTCATGCTTGCGCTTGTTGCCTTCATCATTTCCGAAGCCTGGCAGCGCTTTACCGAACCGCGTGAAGTCCAGGGAACCATGGTTTTTGTGGTTGCTCTGATCGGTCTGGCAGTCAACCTCGCCGTGGGCTGGCTTTTGATGAAGGGAGAAGCAAGCCTGAACCGCAGCGCTGCCTTGCTCCACGTTGCAGGCGATGCATTGGGTTCAGTTGCCGCGCTGGCCGCCGGCCTGGTCATCATGCTGACAGGCTGGACACCGATTGACCCGATCCTGTCCGTCGTGATCTCCATGCTCATCCTGGTTTCCACGCTGAACCTTCTACGACAGTCACTGCATGTACTGATGGAAGGCGTACCGCTCCATATCGATCTAAATGCCGTAGGCGAACAACTGGTGCAACTCGAGAACGTCGTCAGGGTACACGACTTGCATATCTGGACGCTTGCCAGTGGCCAGATCGCCCTATCCGCGCACCTCGACATAAAAGACATGGAACTCTGGCCGCAAACTCTAGAGAAGGCACAACACCTTCTCAATTCAACATTCGGTATCGGCCATATCACCATCCAACCCGAAATCATCTCCCCCATACCCATCACCATGCATGCCCAGAGGCCTGAGCCGCCCCACCATGACCACACTCACTGAATGCAGGGAATGCCCACGGCTCTCGTCTTTTCTTGATCAGGTCAAAGCGGAGAGTCCCGGCTATTACTGCAAGCCGGTGATGCCTTTCGGGGTCTCCAACCCGCGGCTGCTGATCGTGGGTCTCGCGCCGGGGATGCATGGCGCTAACCGAACGGGCAGGCCTTTTACCGGCGACCATGCAGGCATCCTGCTTTATGAAACCCTGCACAAATTCGGCTTTGCGAGCCGTCCGGTTTCCGTATCGTCAGATGACGGACTCGAACTGATCGACTGCCGCATCACCAACGCGGTGAAATGCCTGCCTCCCGCCAACAAGCCGGAAACTGCGGAAATAAAACAGTGCAACCGCCATCTCGAATCGGAACTGCAATCGCTGGAACGAGGAACCGCCATACTGGCGTTGGGCAATATCGCGCATGCGGCCGTATTGATGGCGCAAGGACTTAAATCCAAAGCCCATCCCTTTGGCCACGGTGCCGTACATGACCTTCCTTCCGGCCTGCGCCTGTACGACTCCTATCACTGCTCTCGCTACAATACCCAGACGAGGCGCCTGACTCCAGAAATGTTCAAGGCCGTCTTCGCCCGCATCATTGCAGATCTGAAGGAATAACCATGCCCGTCGTATCGATCAAGCTCGCCGGAAAACTGAATCGCGAACAAAAGAAAGCCATCGCGGCAGAAATCACTGCCACGCTGGAAAAGCATGCAGACAAGCCCGCCCGTTATACCTACATTTCATTCGAGGAACTGCCGGATGAGAACTGGGCGATTGCCGGTGTGCTGCTGGACGAAGACGAATAAGGCTTCCCCCGACTTTCCGCCTTGTCATTCGATTTAAAANNACCGAGGCCGAAGCCCTGCTGCTGGAAAACAATCTCATCAAGACGCTGGGGCCGCGCTACAACATCCTGTTTCGCGACGACAAGTCATATCCCTATTTATTGCTGTCCGGCCATGCTTTCCCGCGGCTTGCCTATTACCGCGGCGTGCAGGATCGCAAGAATCGCTATTTCGGCCCCTACCCCAATGCCTGGGCCGTGCGCGAAACCGTCAATCTGGTGCAGCGCGTTTTTCTGCTGCGCACCTGCGAGGACTCTGTATTTTCCAATCGTTCGCGCCCTTGCCTGCTCTTCCAGATCAAGCGCTGTTCAGGGCCATGCGTGCAAAAAATATCCCCAGAAGACTATGCGGCTGACGTGAAACGCGCCGCACTCTTTCTGGAAGGCAAGGAAGATGAGTTGCTGGATGACCTGACTGCACGCATGCAGGCCGCATCAGAAAAACTAGAGTTCGAGTTGGCCACAATCTATCGCAACCAGATACAGAGTCTGGCAAAAGTGCGCGAGAAACAGGTCATCGAGCGCGAGTCGGACCGCGATGCCGACATCGTGGCAGCCGTATCGGAAAAAGGAGTTTGGTGCGTGACGCTGGCAATGGTGCGTGGCGGCAGGCATCTCGGCGACCGGCACTTCTTCCCCAAGAATACGAGCGATGCCACAGGCGCCGAAGTACTGGAAGCATTTGTCACCCAGCACTATCAGGACAAACCCATTCCCCCGCATGTCTTCGTCAACCAGTACCTGGATGACAGCGGACTTGCCGAAATGCTTTCGACACAGGCTGGCAGAAAAATCAGCCTTGTCCGAAACCCTCAGGGAGAACGCAAGGTCTGGCTGGCCATGGCCGAAAAGGGCGCGATGGTGGCACTCGGCCAGCAGCAGGCACAGAACGCCAATCAGGAAGCCCGTCTGAACGCATTGCGAGACGCACTCGATCTGCCTGCCCTTTCACGCATCGAATGTTTCGACATCAGCCACACCATGGGCGAAGC
>DKAU01000053.1 GCA_002450925.1 Thiobacillus sp. UBA6918
CGGATGGAAGTTGAAGTCGTTTATCACGATTTTTTTGGCGCTTTCTAATATTCAACCGCCACCGGGTCCAGGCTGCGCCACAAATACCAGGTGGCGACTGTGCGCCAGGGTTGCCAGTTTTCGCCGATTTCCCTTGCCTCGTTGGCGCTCACTTTCCCGGTGTTGCGGTAGTGAAGGCCGATGGCCTTCACCAGGCCCAAGTCGTCCACGGGCCAGACGTTGGGGCGCAGCAGGTGGAAGATTAGGAACATTTCGGCAGTCCAGCGGCCAATGCCGCGCACGTCGATGAGTTCTTCGATGATGGCTTCGTCTTCCATGCGCGCCCATCTGCGCGGTTTGATTCTTCCTTCGGCAAAATGCTCGGCGAGGTCGATGGCGTATTCGGCCTTCATGCGCGACAGGCCGCATGCGCGCAGGTCTTCGATTTCGAGCTGGACGATGGCTTCTGCACGAATGGGTGTTGCGTTGCAGACTCTTGCCCAAACGGCATCCGCCGCCTTGACGGAAATCTGCTGGCCGACAATGGCGCGCAGCAGGGTTTCGAAGGCGTTGCCCCGGCTTTTGAGTATGGCGTCTGGATGGGCCCGGATGAGCTGGCGCATGACCGGGTCGGTACGGGACAGCGCGCGACAGGCCTGTTGCCAGTAATCGGGTGTTTTCAACTGTTGAGTTTGTCGAGCAGGCTGGGCGTTTTTTCGGGGTCGGTGTTTTTCTGCAAACGCTGGGCGTGGTCGGTGACTTCGTCCAGCATGCTGCGCATGACTTGCTGCTTGACGGCCAGGATGCTGGCGGGCTGCATGGAGAAGTGACGCAGACCCAGGCCAAGCAGAAGACGAGTCAGCCTTGGGTCGCCTGCCATTTCACCACACACGGAAACGTGCCGACCTGATTTCTTTCCGCTTTTGATGGTGTGCTGGATGAGATGCAGTACAGCGGGATGCAAGGGGTCGTACAGGTGGGCAACGGCGTCATCTGCGCGGTCGATGGCCAGGGTGTACTGGATGAGGTCGTTGGTGCCGATGGAAAGGAAGTCGAGTTGCTTGGCGAACTGGTCTGCAAGCAATGCAGCCGCGGGTATCTCTATCATGCCGCCCACGGGGATGTGATCGTCGAACTTGATCTTTTGGTCGCGCAAGTTTTGCTTGCAGGACTCGATGAGTTGCAGGGTGCTGCGCAGCTCGCCGAAGTTGCCGAGCATGGGAATAAGGATGCGGGCCTTGCCGTGTGCCGATGCGCGGAGGATGGCGCGCAACTGCGTTTCGAACAGACGGGGCTCGGCAAGACAAAGGCGGATGGCGCGCAAGCCCAGTGCCGGGTTGTCGGCCACGGTGTGGCCCCAGGGCGCCTGCTTGTCTGCGCCCAGATCCAGGGTGCGGATTGTGACAGGCTTGTCGCCCATCTCTTTGAGCACGGTCCGGTACGCCTCAAACTGTTCTTCCTCGGATGGAAGGTCGTCGCGATTAAGAAAAAGGAATTCGCTGCGGAACAAGCCGATGCCTTGCGCCCCGGATTCCTTTACTGCCGGCATGTCTTCCGGCAATTCGATGTTGGCGTAGAGCTCGATGGCGGCACCATCCAGTGTGACTGCACGGCTGGTTTTGAGCTTCTTGAGCTTTTCTGTTTCATGCCGCCATTTGGCCTGTTTGGCCCGGTATTCCTCCAACACTTTTTCGTCGGGGTCGACGATGACCACACCCTCGCGGCCATCGACGATGATCCACTCGTGGTCGTGTATGAGGCTGCGTGCCTGATGCAAGGCCATGACGGCAGGGATGCCAAGGCCCCGGGCGAGGATGGCAGTGTGCGAAGTGGAACCGCCAAGATCGGTGATAAATGCGGCGAACTTGGTGTTCTTGAACAGGATCATGTCCGCCGGGGTCAGCTCGTGCGCAACCAGCACACATTCCTCGGCGAGTTCGGCCTGGGGTAGTGCTGTGCTGGGGTGGCCGACCAGTGTCTTGATGACGCGCTGCACCACTTGAACCACGTCTTCCTGGCGGGAGCGCAGGTAGGCATCCTCGATTTCGTCGAAGCGGGCTACCAGCGCTTCCATCTGCTGGGTCAGCGCCCATTCGGCATTGCATTGTTGTTCCTGGATAAGCCGCTTGGGTTCCTCGTCAATCATGTTGTCGTCGAGGATGAGCAGGTGCATGTCGAGGAATGCAGGCAATTCCGCCGGCGCATGCGCCGGAATCTGCGAGCGCAGATTGCGCAGTTCTTCGCGAGTCTGTTCTACGGCTTGTTCAAAACGTTTGATCTCGGAGTCGATTTGATCTGCAGGCAGAACGTAATGCGCCACTTCCACGCGGGAAGGAGAAGCAAGATGAGCACGGCCGATCGCGATGCCGGATGAAGCACCGATGCCATGCAGCGTGAAACTCACTCGCCTTCTCCAAACAAGTCGGCAAACAGGGCAGCAATGGAGACGAGTGCTTCGTCCTCATCCGGGCCGGAGGTGTCTACGGTAACGGTCGTGCCTTTGGCTGCGGCCAGCATCATTACTCCCATGATGCTCTTGGCATTGACGCGGCGGCCATTGCGGGAAATGTGCACATCGCTCTTGAAGCTGGAGGCAAGCTGCGTAAGCTTGGCCGAAGCGCGTGCATGCAGGCCAAGCTTGTTGACGACGTCAATGTCTTGCTGTGGCATCGCACATGTCCTGTGAAATGATGGATATGCCTTCCTGTCCGCCGCTGGCCGCCTTGGCGGCAAGCTGGGCTAGCGGCAGGCTGCGGTATGTCAGCGCCTTCAACAGCATCGGCAGGTTCAACCCAGAAACGCCCGCTGCATGGCCGGGCGCAAGAGCCCTGCACATGCAGTTGCTGGGGGTTGCGCCATAGATGTCTGTCAGCACCAGCACGCCACTGCCCTTGTCTAGCCCCTGCATGCGGGCACTGATGGTGGCTTCGATATCTATGGGTTCCTCTCTGGATGAAACGTCCAATGCTTCGATATCCTGTGGTTTTGAACCAAGCACGTGGGTGACGGCTTCGATCAAGTCATCGCCCAGCGGGCCATGGGTTACGAGTAATACGCCAATCATGATGAATACGACTAAATTAAAAGTGGTTGGAATTGGTTGTTTTCAGGGTCTTATCTTACCGCCTTTAACAGGCTGTGGGCTTGCCCAGCGTCGTCCCAATGCAGTTGTTTTTCCATGGTGGGGGACACCAGGACAGTGCCATCAGCGTCGATGGCAAGCACATGGCGGACATTTAGCCGGGCAGCCATGTTCTCTAGCTGATCCGGCCCGCCTATGAAAAGCGGTTTGCTGAGCGAATCGGAACGGGTCCCGGCGTGTTCGCCCGATACCAGGATGGTGACTGACTGCATGCCATCCGCCGGTTGTCCGGTACGCGGGTTGATCAGGTGGCAATATCGCTTGCCATTGTTCATGAAGTAACGCTGGTAGTCGCCTGAAGTGCCAACAGCCTCACCGTCATGCAGTTCAAGTGATGCGATGATGCCGGGTTTTCTGGGATGCTGGATGCCGACTTTCCACGCCCTGTTTCCATGCATGCCCATTGCCATGATGTTGCCGCCGATGTTGATGAGCGCATTGTGGATGCCTTGTTGCTTGAGCAGTCTGGCGGCTTCGTCCAGGGCATAGCCCTTGGCATACCCGCCCAGGTCGATGCGAACAGCAGGGTTGTCGCTCCATGCCATGCCGTTTTCAACATGCACGTTGCGCATAGAGGGTTTGGCATCGAGTTGTGATGTGATGGCGGCATCATCCGGGATCGCGGTTTGCGGCTGATCGGCATGGAAACCCCATAGCCGGATGAGGTTGCCGATGGCGGGGTTGAACAGCTCGTCGCCTTCGATAGAGAAATTTTGCGCGTCCTTGAGTATGAAAGCCAGTTCGCTGTCGACGGGAGTTTTCCGGCCGCCGGCTGCAAAAGCGGTATTCAATCGATCGAGTTCGGAGTCTTGCCAGGCATGGAGTTTGTGGTGCAACTCGTCAAAACGCTGCAGTACAGCTTGCGCTGCCGTTTCTGCCCTGGCGGTTTTTTCGCCATAAATGCTGATTTCAACGCGGGTTCCAAATACGAAGCTTTCCTGCCGGAATGTTTCTTCGTTTTTTCCGCACGCCCCCAGAAAAACCGGCAGGGACAAACAAATCAGCCAGGCACGGAAACCAGAGTAAGCGTACTTCAAATCAGGCAACAGACTTTTCAAGTGCTTCAATGAAATGATCGGCCACATCAAAGCCGGTCTGCGCTGTAATTTCTACAAAACAGGTTGGGCTGGTGACATTGACTTCAGTGAGGTGTTCGCCGATCACATCGATTCCGACCAGAAAAAGTCCGGCTTCGCGCGCTACGCGACCAACAGTGCGGGCGATTTCTTCATCGCGCTCGGACAGGGACTGGGCACGTGCGGTGCCGCCGGCAGCAAGGTTGCCGCGGGTCTCGCCTTTTGCAGGAATGCGGGCCAGCGCATAGGGAACGGGTTCGCCATCGATGAGCAGGATGCGCTTGTCGCCTTCGCTGATTTCGGGAAGAAAACGCTGCGCCATCACGGCATGCTGTCCCTTGTTTGTGAGTGTTTCCATGATGACGTTGCGGTTTGGGTCATCCTGTTTCACCCTGAACACATCTTTGCCGCCCATGTCATGCAAAGGCTTGATGATGATGTCGCCATGCTCCTCGAGAAAACCATCCATCAATTCAGAGCGCGAGGTGACAAGGGTGGGGGGGATGTATTGGGGAAAGCGAAAAATGGAGAGTTTTTCGTTGTAGTCGCGTAGTGCAGCCGGTTGATTGATGACGCGTGCGCCATGTTCCTCGGCGAGGCCCAACAGATAGGTTGCGGCCAGATAGTCCTGGTCAACGGGCGGATCCTTGCGCATCAGTACTGCCGAAAAATCCGTGATCAGTCGTGTGCGCATATCCGTTTCGGCAAACCACGATGCACCTGATCTGGTATCGATTTGCGTGGCCACCGCCACAACGCGCCCTTCCCAGATGTGCAGGTCGTTCTGCTGGCAGAGCCAAACAGCGTGGCCGCGCGCCTTCGCTGCCCGCATCATGGCAATGGAGGAATCCTTTTTTTCTTTCAGGGATTCTGCCGGATCGATGATGAAAAGGATTTCCATTTGTGGTCCTTTTGGTTTTATTCGGTTTCCAGTTCGATGCTGGCAGCCAGCATGGCCAGGCGCGCAATGACACCATAGGCATAAAAGCGGTTGGGTGCGGCATCCGGATTCAGCTGGCTGTCCGGCATCTGGCAGGAGGTGTCAAACGCCAGCGGAACGAAGTGCATGCCGGGGGAGTTAAGGTTCTCATCGATACCCCGTGTGGTATGCACCCGATAAAACCCGCCTACGACAAAGTGGTCTATCAAGTAGACAACCGGTTCGGCCACTGCGCCGTTGATGCTTTCGAAGGTGTACACGCCTTCCTGGATCAGCACTTCGGTAACGGGGGCCCCTTCCTTGATGACTGACATCTTGTTGCGGGTCTTGCGGTTGAGGTCCAGAACGTCGTCCGGGCTCTTGGCCGTCAGGATGCCCATGCCATAGGTGCCTGCATCGGCCTTGACGATGACGAAGGGGTCCTGCTTGATGCCGTATTCGCGATATTTGTCGCTGATGTCGTCGAGCAGGTCGCTGACATTGGCTGCAAGGCACTCTTCTCCAACCTTGGCGGAGAAGTCGATTTTTCCGCAGCGACCAAACATGGGGTCGATGAGCCAGGGATCGATATTCAACAGCGAAGAAAACTCCCTTGCCAATCCCTGATAGGCCAAAAAGTGCTTGGACTTTCTGCGCGTGGCCCAGCCGGCATGGGGCGGCGGCATGATGGTCTGCTCGATATCCTTGAGAATTTCCGGTATGCCGGCAGAAAGATCGTTGTTGAGCAGGATCGCGCAGGGGTCGAAATCCGGAAGGACGACGCGGTTGCCTTCACGAATGAGCGGTTCAAGTGTGATTTGTCCGCCGCCGGGCAGATCGAGCGTTGTGGGCTCGGTAATTTCCGGGATCAGGGTGCCGATGCGAACGATCAGGCCGGATTGGCGAAGGATGTTGGCCAAAACGGCGACGTTCTGCAGGTAGAAAGTGTTGCGGGTGTGGCTCTCCGGAATCAGCAGAAGTTTAAGTGCATTGGAGCAGATTCTTTCGACAGCGCCCATTGCGGCATGCACGCAGAGCGCCATGAACTCCGGGTTGAGGTTGTTGAACCCGCCGGGGAAAAGATTGGTGTCTACCGGCGCAAGCTTGAAGCCCGCATTGCGCAAGTCCACTGAAGTGTAAAAAGGCGCGGTCTGCTCCTGCCATTGCTGGCGGAACCAGTATTCGATAGTCGGCTGCGCATCCAGAATGCGCTGTTCCAGTTCGAGTATGGGGCCGGTAAGTGCCGTGGTTAAATGCGGTACCATCTGTTTTCGAAAATGAAATCGTTCATTTTTGGGTTTTAGGGCGACTTTTGTTCAACACCTAAAGCATTAGGATTTCCTGATTTTAGCGCATGTTTCATATTGTTCTTTTCGAACCGGAAATCCCGGGCAATACCGGCAACATCATTCGGCTTTCTGCGAATTCCGGCTGCCGGCTGCACCTGATCAAACCCTTGGGTTTTTCCCTGGACGAGAAATCGGTGCGACGTTCCGGGCTCGACTATCACGAGCTGGCAGATGTCGCGGTTCATGAAAACTGGACCGCTGCAAAAGAGGTCTTGCAAGGGGGAAACTGGTACGCATTCACCACCAAGGCCAGTTGTACCCATGCCACTGCGAGCTTCACGCCCGGCGATGTGCTGGTGTTTGGGCCTGAAACCCGCGGGCTTCCGAAATCCATTCTCGACGAGTTCGACGAAAAACACCGCCTGAGATTGCCCATGTGTGCTGGCAGCCGAAGCATGAACCTTTCCAATGCCGTGAGCGTGGCAGTGTACGAGGCCTGGCGACAAAACAATTTCAGCGGCGTTTGAACCATCCAGTAATGCTTTGCCTGGTTCGGGTTGCCGGCATGACTTCATGCGGGAATCGATGGCTCAGGAAACAGACCAGCGTGCCCCCTTCGGGCTGAATGTCCGTGCTGCCGCCATCTTCCAGTTCCATGCGCAATTGTCCGCCTTGTTCCGGCTGCCAGCTTTCATTCAGGTAACAAATGATGGTGAGCGTTCGTCGGCTGTCTTTCTGAAACACGTCCAGATGCTTTTCGTAACCTGCGCCAGCAGGGTAGCGTGCAAAGTGAACTTCCAGTTCGAACAGGCCTAGCTGCAGTTCACGGTTGACGGCAAGTCGCAGTTCATCCATCTGGGCAAAAAATTCGGCCTGGGCAGGGGTCGCCCGCTCTTCATCAAGCCAGAAAATGCTGTCTCCGCGCAGAGTGGAAAGTATCTGTCGCTGTTCGGCCTTTCCGATTGCGGCTGGGTGCAACGCGCCATCCTGATAAAGTTGTTCTGCTTCTTGTGCAAGTTTGTGAACCAACCCGCTAGAGAGAAAGCCGGGCGCGACACACCAGCCCTTTTCGGCGAGATCGGTGATGATGCTCTCGATCACTGGCGCGGATCTTCGGCCTTCTGGTTTCGGTGCAGCAGTTCTTCGACAGCCTGCCTGGGAGGTTCGTGCTCGTAGAGTATTTTGTTCACGGCGCTCGTGATCGGCATGTCCACGCCATGACGTTTTGCCAGCCGCAGCACTTCGGGGGTTGTGGTCACACCTTCCGCAACATGACCTAGGCTTGCAATGATGTCGTCCAGTTTTTCGCCCTTGGCCAGACGCAGACCAACCTGACGGTTTCGAGAGAGGTCTCCGGTGCAGGTAAGGATAAGGTCACCCATGCCGGAAAGGCCCATGAAGGTCTCCATGTGGCCGCCAAGCGCCATGCCCAGGCGGGTGATTTCGGCAAGGCTGCGAGTGATTAATGCAGCGCGCGCATTGTGTCCAAAACCAAGACCGTCAGAAATGCCGGCGGCAATGGCAATTACGTTTTTGATTGCGCCACCCAGTTCGATCCCAACGACGTCTTCAGACGTGTAGATGCGCAGAGTGCCACCGTGAAGAAGGTGGGCGATGCCTCCTGTGATCCGGGCATCATGAGATGCCAGTGTCAGGGCAGTGGGAATGCCCTTTGCCACTTCCATGGCAAAACTGGGACCGGACAACACACCACTGGGTACGCCTGGCAGGAGTTCGCCCACAATCTCATGTGGCAGCTTGCCCGTGCCTTCTTCAAACCCCTTGCTTACCCATACCAGCGGGCAATCAATGCCGATCTTGGCCAGTTGAGCAAACAAACTGCGCAATCCGCTGCTGGGGACGGCGACAAGAACGAGTTGTGCATTGGAGACAGCGGCGGCAAGATCATTTTCGATTTTTAGTCTGGATGGCAGGGAGACGCCAGGGAGATAGTGGGCATTCTGTCCTGCGCTTGCCATGGCAGCCGCATGTGTTTCGCTGCGTGTCCAGAGCGTGACATCATGTCGTGCAGAAAAATGCACGGCCAGTGCGCTACCCCATGCGCCAGCACCCAATACGGCGATTTTCATCGGCTCGCTCATAAACCCCAGACTTCACTGATTTTCAGATATCCCTCAAGGCCGCTGACATGTCGTACCTTGACCCAGCCGTTTTGAGCGGGCTCGAGCATGTCGAGGACGACGCCTTGAGAAGCACGGAATTGGATGGGGGAGCCATCCGAAGGTTTTCCTATTGCCTGTGCTGTGGGAGTGTTTACCAACAAGGTACGTTTGTTGCCAAGGGCTGATTCTTCGATCCAAGCGAGCTTGCCTGTTTCGTCTCGCACCTTGACCCAGCCTGAGGTGGTTACGATTTTTTCGAGTGGATACCCGCTGCTCAAAATGCCGATTTTTTCTGCCGAGGTCGAAGGCGCGTCAAACAGTATTGCTGGCCGTTGGGTTGAAGCAAAGTCGAGAGCCAGCAAAGAACTGGATAACACCAGCAAAAGACTTGCAGCAACGGCGCGAATCATCAATGGGCGGTTCCGGGCGCCTGTGAGGCGGCCTGCTGCTGGCGCAGGAATTCCGCTTCAAAGTTGAAGGGCGCCAATTGCAGGGGAGGGAATCCTGCACGAAGTATCACGTCGGAAATCGTTTCGCGCGCATAGGGGAAAATAATGTTAGGGCAACCTATGCCAAGCGCTAGAGAAATTTGTTCTTCTGGCACGCCGGTAATACGAAATATTCCTGCTTGCGCACACTCAACCAGGTAATAGGTTTTGTCGCCCTTTTGAGCGGTCACTGTGACTTTAATTACAATTTCATATCTGTCCTGTTCAAGTTTTACGCTTTTGGATGCAAGTTCGACCGCAAACTCAGGAGCTTCGCGTTCAAAAAAGATAGAAGGGGCATGCGGCACTTCCACGGACAAATCCTTGACGTAAATTTTTTCGATGTTGAACCCCATTTGCGGTGTTTGCTGTTCTTCGACCATGACGGCACTCCCTGGTTGCTGGATCAATGAAAACAGGCGGTATTTTAACCCGCCCGTATGGCATTACCGGTTTTGCTCAAGTATTTTGCCGCAACCAGTTCTTGAGGCCTGCCGCATCAAGGGCGCC
>DKAU01000013.1:0-10274 GCA_002450925.1 Thiobacillus sp. UBA6918
TCGAACTTGGTGTCGGCGATGATGATGCCACGGGTAAGCGCATACTCTGCCGCTTTGGCATACAGCGCAACACTCGCATCGCGCACCTTGGCGGCGAGCTCCTTGCCGAGGATCTCCTCGCAGCGGGGGAAATCGATGTTTTCGTCGTGTTCGCCCAACTCGGCCTTGGTCGAGGGCGTAAACAGGGGCTGTGGCAGCTTGCCAGCCTGCTGCAGCCCTGACGGCAACGCAATGCCACACACGCTGCCTTTTTCCTGGTATTCCTTCCAGCCCGAACCCACCAGATAGCCGCGCACGATGGCTTCCANNCGGCAGGGGCTTCAGGCGCTTCACCACCAGCGCACGTCCTGTGACCTGTTCGCGCTCATCACCTGCCACCACGGATTCAGGCGCATCGCCGGTCAACTGGTTGGGCAGGATACCTGCCAGTTTGTCGAACCAGAACAGGGTAATGTCTGTCAGCACCTTGCCCTTGCCAGGAATGGGGGTGGGCATGATCACATCGAACGCGGACAGGCGGTCGGTCGTCACCATCAGCAGGCGTTTGTCGTCAATGGAGTAGATATCACGCACCTTGCCCTTGGAAATCAGCGGCAGGCTTTTGATGGACGTTTCCAGAAGCGTGGACATGGATGAACCCGGTGACGAAAAACCCGAATTATACCGACCGGCATATACCGCGCTGTTGAGGTAGGCCCCGTGCAAATGGCGGACAGCGACCAACAGCGCAGCCGCCATGGGGAGTGCGAGCAGCACCCCAAAGAACCCAAAAACCTGGCCGAATGCCGCGAGTGCGAAAATCACCGCGACCGGATGCAAACCAATGCGATCGCCCACGAGATAAGGCGTCACGACCATTCCTTCCACTGCCTGCCCTGCGATGAATACAGCCAGCACGGGCAACACGCCACCGATGGACTGGAACTGCAAAGTGGCCTCAAGAACGCCCAGCACCAGGCCCATGGTTGCACCGACAAACGGGATAAACCCCAGCACGCCGGTCAATATGCCAATGGGCAAGGCGAAATCGAGGCCTACAATGGTCAAGCCAACCGAGTAGAAAACGCTCATCACGAACATGACAGACAACTGGCCGCGCAGGAATTCAGACAGGACTCGATCGATGTCTCGCCCTACACGGCTGACAGACTCGTGCCATAGACGAGGAATCATGTTGTCGACTTTGGCAACCATCCCATCCCAGTCACGAAGCAGGTAGAAAGTCACCACCGGGATCAAAAGTACATTGATCGCAGCGGACAGCAGGGCTGATGCGCCGGATCCCAGCTTGGGGAGAAACTGCTGTGCAGCATTGCCGGCGCTTTGTGCATGCTCAGCCAACCAGTTGCGTACGGTATCCATGTCGATATTGGCCGAAATGCCCAGCATGCCGGTCAAAGTGGGCATGACTTCGTGCTGGATCCAGCCAAGGTATTCTGGCAGCCTGTCAATCAGCAGTTGCGCCTGGTTGATAAAAAGCGGCACCACCATGAACACCAGCCCCACTGTCAACAGCCCAACCCCGACGAGAACGGCAAAGGAGGCCAGGCTGCGGTTCAAGCCCCACTTTTCAACACGGTCCGCCAGCGGGTCGAAAATATAGGCAAGCAGTGCCCCGGCAAGGAAAGGGGTAAGAACAGGGGCCAGGATGTAAACCAGGCCGCCTAGAACAAGAAGGGTGGCAAGCGCCAGCCAGGGCAAATTTTCTGTGCGATTGAGCATGGCGGTAAAATATCGTTTTTCCAAGAAACTACGAGTTTAAATTGGCTTCCATATCTTACAAAGATGCCGGTGTCGATATCGATGCCGGTGACGCCCTGGTCGAACGCATCAAGCCACTGGCCAAAGCCACTATGCGCCCAGAGGTACTTACCGGCATCGGCGGCTTCGGCGCCGTGATCGAGATCGCCAAGAAATACAAGGAACCGGTGCTGATCTCCGGCACCGATGGCGTGGGCACCAAGCTCAAGCTCGCCTTCATGCTGGGCAAGCACGACACCGTCGGCATCGACCTCGTTGCCATGAGCGTAAATGACATTCTGGTTCAGGGCGCGGAACCGCTCTTCTTCCTCGACTACTTCGCAACGGGCAAACTGGAACTCGACACCGCCGAAGCAGTGATTCGTGGTATTGCCGATGGCTGCAAACAGGCTGGCTGCGCTCTGATTGGTGGAGAGACGGCAGAGATGCCTTCCATGTATCCGGACGGCGAATACGATCTGGCCGGTTTTGCGGTGGGTGTCGCAGAGAAATCGAAACTCATCGACGGATCAAGCATCAAGCCCGGCGATGTGGTGCTTGGCCTGGCCTCTAGTGGCTGCCACTCAAATGGCTACTCACTCGTACGGAAGTTGGTCGAAGTTTCAGGTGCAGACCTGAAAGCCGATTTTCACGGTCGCCCCTTCGGCGATGTGTTGATCGAGCCCACCCGTATTTACGTTAAATCGATGCTTTCCCTAATTGAGAAGCTGCCGGTCAAGGGCATGGCCCACATCACCGGCGGCGGGCTTACCGGCAACATCCCGCGCGTGCTGCCAGACAACTGCGCGGTAGACATCAAACGCAGCGCCTGGAACTGGGGTCCGCTATTCGACTGGCTACAGAAAACCGCCAACATTAGCAATGAGGAGATGTACCTGACCTTCAACTGCGGCATTGGCATGGTGGTGGTGGTCGATGCAGCAAATGCCGACGCCGCAACCGAAGCACTAAAGGCTTCTGGCGAAACGGTCTACAACCTGGGCAAGATTACTGCCCGTGAAGGCAGCGGCGAGCAGGTCATCATCCAGTGATCCGTGTCGTCGTCCTGCTCTCCGGCCGCGGCAGCAATTTCAAGTCATTGCTGGACGCGAACCTGCCGGTAGAGTTTGCCGCCGCCATCAGCAACCGGCCAGATGCCGCGGGTCTAGAGTACGCGCGCGAACGCGGCATCCCTGCCCTCACACTCGATCACAAGGCCTATCCCACCCGGGAAGCATTCGACGAAGATTTGGCAAAAACCATCGAGAGTGTTGGTGCCGACCTTGTCGTGCTGGCCGGTTACATGCGCATCCTTACCAAGGAATTCGTACTGCGCCACGAGGGCCGCCTCATGAACATTCACCCTTCGCTGCTGCCCATGTTTCCCGGGCTCGATACGCATGCGCGTGCCATTGCAGAAGGCGTGAAAATCCACGGCTGCACCGTGCATTTCGTGACCCCCACACTTGATCACGGCCCCATCATCATCCAGGCCGCTGTTCCCGTGAAATCGGATGACACCCCGGACACACTTGCGGCGCGGGTTCTGGAACAGGAACATCGCATCTACCCCCAGGCCGTACGCTGGTTCGCAGAGGGAAAACTGGTTATTTCGGACGGGTTGGTGAACGTGCGTGACGACAATGTGTCTCAATGGTTGTTGGCTTAAACATGAGACCAGAGCATGAAATACTGCATCGCATTCATTCTGTCGTTTCTTGCAACTTCTGCATTTGCAAAAAGCCCCCAGCAGTTTGAGCTTGTTTACCGATTTACCTTCAATGGTCATTACGTCGGCGAAGTAACCGATCGCTTCAAGCGCGAAGGCAGCCATTACCAGCTCACCAGCAATGCCAAACCAAAGGGAAATCTTGCCCTGTTGCTTCCGCTTCTGACACTTACAAGCGAAGGTGAAATCAAATCTCAGGGCTTTGTGCCCAATCGATACCAACAGGTACGAAGCAATGCGCCCAACAAAGCTGCGGTTGCACAGTTCGACTGGGCCAATGGTTTGCTAACCCAACAATACAAGGGCGCTTCCGAGCAAACCGAATTGCAAAAAGGAACACAGGACGCACTGACCCAGCTCTACGCATTCACGCTAATGGGTGAACTGCCCAAGCAGCTGGAATTCCCGGTCAGCAACGGCCGCAAGCTCATCAACTATCGTTACCAGAAGCAGCCGGCCGGACGCATCGACACCCCGATGGGATCCTATGAGGTAGTGGAATATCGACGCATTGCCGATCCTGACGAAAACGCGATTTCTGTCTGGGTAGCACCTGGCCTTAACAACCTCCCCTTGCGCATCCGCGTGCGCGAAGATGCCGGCACCTTCGATCAACAGCTGATACGCATGAATTATCGTTCGATATGAATCAGGAAAGTCGGCGGCGTGGCGTACTCACACTGAAAACCCTTGGTCGAGGATTCTGGATCGGGATCATTGCCTCGCTCGCCTTGCATGCGCTGCTGGTCACTACCGGGCGTTTTCAGATGCAGCGCTGGGAAAATGCGACAACCCTGGATGTCAGCATCGAACCAGAAGAATTTGAAGCGGTTCCCTTGCCAAAACCAGAACCTGTCAGCAAGCCGGTAACCGAGCCCCAAGCCGAAGCAAAGCCTGAACCGCAAACGAACCCCAATCCGCCACAACCCCTCACAGAGCATCAGGCTCAACAGCCTTTGGCAGCGATAGACGAACCGGCCTCCATTTCTGCTTCGCCCATACCCGAACAGGCCGTTCCACGGCCTCCTGCCGGACCCGCACCATCGGTAGACAAACCTTTCGCCGCCCTAACCCGAGCCGCAGAAAACATCCGCGAACTGCCTGTCCGCATTGAAATCGTGTACGAACTGCAAGGCGTGTTGAGCGGACGACAGGTCCATGTCTGGAAGAGAACGGATGATCGCTACATTCTGGAATCGGAATCGGAAGCCGGTGGGCTTGCCGGACTGTTCGTACGCGGGAAAATGATCCAGAGAAGCGAGGGCAGCATCAGCCCGCTCGGCCTCATGCCCGATCAATATGAAAACCAGCGCATGTCTGGAAAGAAGGAAATCCTGCGATTTGACTACAAGGCCAACCTGATCGAATCCGTACGCATAGATTCAAAACACGGCAGACGGACACTGGAACTCCCTCTGGTCACCAGCACCCAGGATCCCTTGAGTTCGATCTATCAACTGGCAATGGCCGCGCGCAGCGACAAGGATGGACTTCTGGTTGCGGCCAACACAAAGCGTGTAAAAGGCTATCCCTATCGCACTCTTGGAACAGAAACACTGAACACACCGCTGGGAGAAATCAACGCCGTGCACGTCACACGGGAAGGCGATTCGGAAAAGAGCGCCGTCCATCTGTGGCTCGCCCCAAAACGAAATTTCCTGCCGGTGAAAGTGACTTATATCGACGAGGACGGCACAGACTGGGTGCTCGAAGCCGTCAGCATCAAGTCCCAATAGGGATCAGTCGGCAAAGGGGTTGTTCCCCTTGGGGCTGGCAACTGGAAGAGTAACAGGAGAAATAGTAGGAATTTCGGTCCTGGATTTGGGTTCTTGCCTTGCATTCCTGGGCGCACGGCCGTGATGCTCATTGCGATGGAAAAATACGCCCGCCAGCAGTGCAAAATAAATCGCATTGGCAGGTATGTGCAGATTGAAATCCGTCAGGCTGTGCAACGCCATCACGAAAAGGCCAATGCCCGCGCCCACCTGCATGAAGGCAAGCGTACCCCAGTGTGAACCCCGCAGCAGGCTCGGCCAGCGCATGGCATACATCACAACAAACATGATGATCACAACCAATGCGGGAAGACCACCTTCAAGCACAAATTCGATGTAATCGTTGTGTGCGTGATTTACGAACTGTCCGATGGACTCAGGCTCGAACCGCCAGTAAACACCAGGGAAGGTTCCCAAACCGCTTCCAAACGGGAAGAACTCCCACAGCGCTTTCATGCTGGTCGAGTAGATGGACCAGCGCGCATCACTCAACGCATCCTCAGCCGAAAAACGCTCCATCACTGGCGCAAGACCAATGATGGCCGCGAGAGCGAGACCGATCACGGCAAACACCGTCGCCAAACTCTTCGAACGGGCACCGCCCAGATGACGGCCATACAGGATTGCCGACAGCAATATGCCGATCATGCCCATCATGATGCCGCTTCGTGAGCGGCTGAAAATCAACCCCAGCATGATCGCAATGAAGAGCGATGAAAACAGCATGGTCTGATTCGGTTTCGGCAAGCGAGTGATAAAACCGGAAATCCTTCTTAGCCAGTTTCGCCCTGCATAGCGTGCACTGCCACCGCCCTGCCCAACCCTCGCCGCAAGAAGCCCCAATGCAATTGGCAGCGCCATTTCCAGCAGGCCCGCAAGGTGATTGCGGTTGACATAGGTGCCAACAACCAAGCCGATGTCGCCCGGATTCAAGCGGAAAGCAGTTTGTGAACCGCCACCAAACTGAACAAGTGCCAGCACTGCCTGGAAGGCTGCCATGCCGAGAAAAACATAAACTACCCGCTTCAAAGATTGTTCCTGGAGCCCGATCGTTACCAAAAGCACCGCTAGCGGCGGCAACATGGCAAGCCAGGTTGTTTCAGTAATGGCAGGAACAAGAGAAACTGGGCGCCAACCCGTGGCGCCTGAGCCAAACCCGGCAATGGCGGCGTGATAGACTTCCCTGCCTGGAAGGTTCTGCCAGATTGCCTCAGGCATGGGCAACAACTGCAGCGCAGGAAAAAGCACGAGTAGCCCAAGTGCAAAAAGAAATGGCCTGGGCAGGTGTTTGAGAAAGGAGGGCTGCCAGAGCAATGAGGCCAGCAGAGGTAATGCCATTAGTTCCATCACCATCAGCGGCAGGGGATAATCACCCCCCGAAATCAGCGGCGCGAAAACAAGCAAGGTGGACAGCAAAAGAAAAAAGAGCGCATCCACTGCGCTCTTCTGACTTGCCCGGGTGTAGAGGGATTTCAAACCGAATGAAACCTTGAAACTGAGTTATTGACCAAACCCGTTGGTTGCGGCACTGATAACCTCAATCGCAAGCAACCCGCCAACCACGGCAATGCCATAGGAAACCGGATGGGTTCCTGCCACTTGGGTAGCTGTTTTGGTGGCATCAAGGATCGCTGCCTTGCAGCCCGGGTCAATGTTGATCACGATCAGGTTGTTGGATTTCAGTTTGGTGCGGCAGCCATCGGTAAAAGTGATCTCGGCCATGGAACCGTCCAACGTGACGACACGATCGTTTTCAAACAAAGGCGCATCGACCTTGGAGGTAACGAAACCCTTGCCGTGGTCAACCATAACGGTACCGCCAGCATCGGAAATCGAGGCGACACTGTTCTGCTCGGCGGCATATGCAAGCACCGGGAAGCAAAAGGCAACACTGAAAATCGCCAGAACCTTCTTGATCATTGACTGCCCCAAATGTTGATCATCTATATTCTTGAATTACGCAATTATAAACAGGTTTACCAACCAGCCGAAAAACTCTCTTAAATCAAAGGGTCTTATAGATCCGAAACAAACATTCGTAGCGTCAAAGCCACAAATCATTCCCTGATTAGCGAGCTAGCCTGTTCAATCGCAATATCATCAAACCAGATGCCGCCGCTGACGTCATAGTCCAGCGCAATCCGGCCTGCCAGTTCCAGCCTCAATACCTGTACCGGGCAGCCGGCAGGTACGGTGAACTGACCGCGGAAGCGGGTCCACTGATCCATGCCTGAAAAGCGGTCAGACACTGTTAACGGCATATTCTGGCCCAAACAATAGACCGCCCATTGCATGCCTTCATTTGCCTTGAGATTGTCAGGCCGTGCCCGACCCTGCAGGTAGTAGGTCCCTGAAGGCAGCAGCAGGTACTGGGTCAGATTTTCGAACTTGATCCGCAATCCCTTGAAAATCAGGTGCAAGGCCCTTTCGCCTGTCGTGCCGTAGGTGGTCGCGGTTTCCATGACGACCGCAGGATTTTTCTGGTAAATCCAGCCAAATCCCGTATTTGAAAGACGCGCCTCGAAGCTGCCGTTGTACACGTAACCGGACTGAGCGATTTCTTCTTTCGACAGGCTGTTCAGCCAGACAAACCACGATTCCGTCCATGCCCCGTCCTTTTGCAGACGTTGAATGTAAGACTGCAATGCATCTTGCGGGAGCCGGTTCACGCTTTTGCTCGACAGACTGAAAAGACGCCGAGCAGTATCAGTACTGGCAGCGCTTCTGGCGGCATGCACAAAAAAATCCGACCACCATGGCACCTGCTCCTGCAACAGTTTTTCAAATGCAGGCTCGCTTGCAGGGTCTTCGGCGCTGCTCAACAAATACGGATAAAGCTTCGACCGCATGGCGGGCTGATGGCGCAATACCGTGTTCCAGTGAGGCAGCGCACCAGCGAAGTCACCCCGCCGCAGTTGATACAAGGTCACGTCCAGCTGGACGTCGCTGCGCTGGGGCCCCATCTCCGACGCCGTCTCCATGGCCCGGCCTGCCAGCTTGTTCATGCCGCCTTTTTCCAGCAACTTGCCCAGGGCTGAATAGCTGCGGCTTTCTGCGGGGTTTTCCGTGATTGCGACGCGCAAGCGATTTAGCGCAACATCCGGCTTGTTCTCGAGATCGCGCATTCCCGCATCCAGATTCGCCTGGGGATGCCTTGCATGCCAGCCAAGCGCCTTGTCGGGATCCTTGTCTACCCAAACCGCATGGTTGGCCATGCCCAGCGTCACGATACGCCAGGCAAGCCATGCACCGGCAATGGCCGCAAGTCCCCATTTCAGGGAGACCGGAATCGAAATGACTTCTAATTTCGCCATCAGCTGCGCCCCCCGGCCAGGTAATGGAGCTCACTGATCAGGGCGCCGTTGCCACGGCGCACGAATTCCACCCGCACCTGACCGTCCTGCGTTCTCAACAGGGTCTCGCCCTTGCGCATGTGCGTGGATCGATAGCGCCCCTCACCGCGGATAAATTCCCCATCGCGCGACCAGTTCATGCTCAGTATTTTCACATGCCGCAAATCCGTGCCCTTGAAAAGCGCATCGTATTCGCGACGAAGTTCGGATTTGCCCCCGGCATCCGCTTGCAAACCCTCGTCCAGCAAAGCCATGCAGGCCTGCACGTCACCTCGCTCATAGGCTTCCAGAAACCGCGCCAGCAATGAGTTCGGGTCGGGCAATGGTGGACGTGGCGACAACGATTCAACAGCAACAGGTTGTGAAACGACAGGTGCCGCGGGAGCCAATGCCTGGACTGGTGCGGGTTCCTGTTGTGGCAGAGCCGGTGTGCTTTGAATCACAGCTGGCTGAGGTGTGGCAGGTTTTGATGAAGCCACCATCACGGCCGAGACNNGTCTCTGCTACCCGGCTTTCGAACCGGGCCACCACCTCATCCAGCTTTGACGCTTCCGCAGTGGCCTCTTCAATGACTGGAATGTTTGTCGTTGCGATTGCAGTTTTTTCCGCTGACCCATCCAGTGAAGCATTTGTTGTTTGCTGTAAATGAACGGGAGGGTTCAACAAATAAATCCCCCCCACAATCGCCAGGGAAACCAAAGCGGTTCCGGCCAGCACCCATTGCGGCAGGTAACGCATCAGCACGGGATAGACGCGAACTGTCCAGAAAGAATCGGGTTCTGCCATGCGGCGGCGCACCATCGGAGCCGGCCTGCGAACTGGCTGCCTTGTACTCGTTGCCTGTGGTTTGATCGTGGCATCGTAGCTGGCGCGCTGGTCCGCGTCGCGAAGCATGTTGTAAGCAAGATTGATTCGGGTTGCAAACTGATCACCGCGTTCATCTGCCGGGCCCTCCCGGTCCGGATGAAAGATGCGCATTAGCAGGCGATGGTGTTCCTTGATCTGGTCAGCCGTCGCATCCGGGTTTAGGCCCAGTACCCGGTAATGACCAGCCTCCCTCTGCATAAGCACCTGCTCGATGAAGAACAGCGCAGCCGCACGCAGTTGATCTTCAGATGCAACAGAACCCAATCCGGGATCAAGTTCCGTCAATGGGGTGCCGCCAGCAAGCCGCAGCAGGATGTTGAGCGAGACAGGAAGGGAAGCATTCCCGCGCAAAAGCTCCGGGAATTTTGTCGGCGAGCGGTGAAACTCTAGCGCCAGCGCCGCGACAGTCGATGCCCCGCCGTTAACGCCGCTCATGTCAGCTGCTGAACCTCCGAGCTGCCCCCATACTGATAATAATGGCCGCTGTAGTAATAGTCGTAGGAGTGGCCGCGAGAGCGCATCTTGGTCAATACGCCGCCGATGAGATGTGTGCGCGTGCCTCTAAGGCGCTTGACCGCACCGCGGGCAAAATCACGTCGAGTGCCGCCCGCTTCAACTACCAGGACGGTCGCATCGGCAAGACTGCCCAGCAAGGGTGCATCCGCAAGGCCCAACACAGGCGGGCCGTCAACGATCACGTGGTCAAATTTTTCAGCTGCCAACGAGAGCAACGACACCATCTTGCTGCTGCCGATCAGTTCGGCAGGATTGGGAGGCAGCGGGCCGGATGTCATTGCAAACAGATTGGGC
>DKAU01000013.1:10280-10643 GCA_002450925.1 Thiobacillus sp. UBA6918
CACCGGCAAGGAAAGAATCTGCTCCACGTCCTCGGCGGACTTGATGGTGTCGTCCAGATGCTCAAACAGAAAAGCGAGTCCAATACCGCCGGCAAGCCCCAGAAATATCGCAATCATCAGGTTGCGTCGTGGATTGGGCTTATAAGGTCCCCCGGGTACTTCGGCCCTGTCCACCACGGAAATATTGTTGGTGCCCACGCCGCCTGCAACACCCACTTCCTTCAAACGCTGCAGCAGGCCCTCGTACAACTGGCGGTTGGTTTCCACCTCGCGCTTGAGGATGTTGTACTGAATGCTGCGGTCCTGCTCGCTGAGTATGCCGCGCTTGCTTTCCTGCAGCTTGGCACTCAAACCGGCCTCCTG
>DKAU01000154.1 GCA_002450925.1 Thiobacillus sp. UBA6918
GCTGTCCATGGTTTACCCCAGCATTGCTTTTGCGCGTCCGGCAATCTCGGCGGCAGAGAGGCCGTTGAAGGCCATGATCTCGCCGGGGCTTGCAGTGGTTTCGCCGCGCTTCCAGCACATCACGTCGCGGCTGGCTGCCCGGCTGCGGATGATCACCGGCTCCAGCGTGGCACTGGGGCCTCCGGAGATGGCAATCAGTGCCTTGCCGTCGAAGAGTTGATTGAAGCTGGTGTCGTCCATGAAGTCGCCATCCGCATCTGAAACCGTGTCCCAGGCGACGTCCGTTGGACGGTACAGGCGACGCGGATTGGCGATGCTGACAATGCGCACGCGCTTGCCTTCGGCCTCAAGCATGTCCTTGGCTTCAAACGCCGGCAGCATGACCATGTCACCTGCGGCGGCCAGCACCACATCGGCTTCTTCTGATCCGGCCGTCTGGTAGAGCGTGATGGCGCCACGCCTGATCGCGTCGCGCGCCTGACCAAGCGTCGTGTAAACCGGCAGGGGCGACTTCGAGGCGAAGATCGCGATAGTCTTGTTGAAGCTGCCCAGCGCCCACTCGTAGGCCGCCTGGATCATGTTGGCATCGGCCGGGAACAGCGCATAGGAGTTGCCGTTCTTCATCTGCGCGGCCACATAGTTTTCGATTTCCGGGCGCTGATGAGTCCAACCGTTGCGGCCCTGCTCGAGCGCACCGGCGGTGAACATGCAAACAGCTGCGGGTGTCTTGCGGCGCAGTTCGGCCATGGCCTGGGCAACGGTCTGGTAAATCGGCCAGCCATTGATGGCAAAGCTTTCATAGGACAGCCAGATGCTGCGGCTGCCGAAGAGTGCCAGNNTCCGGCTTCTGATGATAGAGCCCGTCTTCGGACGGGTGGCGAATCTTCAGCGCTTCGTTGATGTTGGCCATGCCGGAGGCTTCGTTGCCGTCTGCATTGGTTACCACAAACCGCGAATCGGCCTTGCCAACAGCGGCGATCAGGCTGCCGAGCGAAGTCGAGGGCACAGCCTTTTCGCCGATGGCGAAATCTTTGATCGGCAATTCACCAAGCGGCGCCAATGCCAGTTCGCTTTCAGTCACCGCAACCTCGGCAGCGGGTCCGCCGCCGGCGCGTACACACAGGGTGCGCACCAACTCCCAGGCTTCGGGGCTGAGCGCGCGGCGCTCCAGGGCGCTGCTGATATGCGGAGCGTCGAGCGTGTCGGCAGGATAGAGGTTGTGCGATTTGGCGCCGTTCTTGTGCACGCCAGCGCCTTTCAATTGCTTGATGATGAAGGCAGTCGGTGTGCCGGAGAGCGCAGACTTGGCAGCTTCGTTTATGCCATTCAATACGGCCGCGCTGAATTCGAGGCGGGCATAAAACGAGAACAGGGTCGAGTCCACATAGGCGCCTGGCTGGTTCTGGTCATCGTAATCCTTGGCGTCGATCAGTATCACGCGCTTGAAACCATGTGCCTGCCAGTAGCGCAGCATGCCCTCGTTGTCGAACAGCGACACCATGGAATGGTGCTCCTGGCTGTAGCCGTTCCAGACCAGCACCGGCAGAAAGTTGGTGACTTCAGGGTAGGCAGTCAGGAAATGCAGGAAGGAGGAAAGCACATAGGGTTCGCCCATGCCCCCATCACCGATAGTGACGGGAAACAGCTTGTCGCGATGCAGGTAGGCGCCAGCCATGGCGAAGTGCTGGCCCTGGCCAAGCGGGCCGGCCGGGGCGAGCAAACCCGGAATGGCGCCGGACAGGTGTCCCAGCAGGCCATGACGTTCGCGGAAGCGGGTGCGCATGTCGTTCACGGTCTTGATGCCCATCGCTTCGAGCGATGTGTCGAGGAACATGGCACTGTAATAACCGGGCGCATGGTGACCAACCTCGGTGGTGAGGTTCTTGTGGCCGAGCAAAGTCAGGGCTGCCACGGCTTCGGCGCTGGAGGCAAAACCGCCAGGGTGGCCGGATGCCTTGGCGCCGGTAATTTGCAGGGTGAGGTAACGCAGTGCGTCGGCGACCAGCAGGGTTTGGTATGCAGCGCTTTTGCCCGTTGGCTCGGCAAGGGCGGACTGGCCATCGCCAATTGCGGGCTGGGCGCCCAAAGTGTCGAATTCCGGCCAGGGCTGTCCGAAGTAGTCGATGCCTTCCAGATAGGCGGGATAGGGGCTGGGATGCTGATCGAGTTGGGCTGACATGGTTGGCTCCTGATGTGAAATAAGTTGCGTTGTAGGTACCTTAGTGGAATACTCAACTTTTCACAATACAGAATCGTTTTCACAATATGAAAAATACTACGACTGCCATTCAGGTCTTGGATCGTGCTGTCGGCTTGCTCGATTCTTTGTCGCATTACCCGGAACCGGTGCCGCTCAAGTTCCTGACAGCGGACACCGGGTTGCATGCTTCCACAGCGTTTCGCATTCTGGCCGCACTCACAGCGCACGGGTTTGTTGAGCGAACCGATTCGGGGAACTACATGCTGGGTACCCGTTTGCTGCAGCTTGGCCATCGGGTCAAAGCGGGTACCGATGTGCGGCGAGAGGCGCGCGCGGTTATGGAATGGCTGCGCGATCAGGTGGAAGAATCAGTAAACCTGACTCTTCGTGAGGGTGACGAGGTGGTTTATGTCGAACGCGTTACACCGGCTCGTTCCATCCGGGTAGAGCAGGTTATTGGCTCGCGCGCACCTTTGCATGTCACTGCCGTGGGCAAACTGATGCTGGGGGAGATGGATGATGAATCGTTGGAGAACTATGCTTCTCGTACAAACCTGGAACGCTATACGCGTAATACCCTGACTGATTTGGACGGCTTGAAAACAGAAGCCCGAAGCAGTGTGGCGCAAGGATACGCGCTCGACAATGAAGAGGCGGAACTCGGCGTGGGCTGTATCGGGGTTTTGATAAGGGATGGTAGTGGAAAGGTCGTTGCCGGCCTGTCGATTTCGGCGCCCATCGAGCGCAGGAAGGAAGACTGGATTCCGCTGGTGCTTGAAGCGGGCCGAAGAATATCGGCCCGGCTCGGCTTTACTGGCTAGAAAGGCGCTCCAATGCCTTCATGATGGCACTGGAATCCAGCTCTCCTTCTCCCGCTTCCATCAGCGAAGTAATCTGCCTTGAAACCAGCTCTGCGCCCGGCAGTGGGGCTTTGTTTTCGTGAGCATTGTCCATGACGATGCCCATGTCCTTGTGGTGCAGCTTGACCTTGAAGCCGGCCTTGTAGTTTTCTTCAAGCATCTTCAGACCGTGCACCTCAAGAATCTTGCTGTTTGCATAGCCGCCCATCAGAGCCTCGCGCATTTTGGCCGGGTCAACACCGTTTTTTCGCGCCAGCAGGATGGCTTCCGCCACGCCCTCCATGGTCAAACTGATCACTACCTGATTGCAGGCCTTGACCACCTGGCCTGCGCCGTGGTCGCCGACGTGGACGATGTTCTTGCCGAGGATTTCAAACAGTGGTTTTACGCGTTCGAAGATATCGGCTTCTCCGCCAACCATGATGGAAAGCGTTCCCTGAGAGGCGCCAACCTGGCCACCAGAGACCGGCGCATCCAGCATGTGAACTCTGCGCTTCGCCAGCTCCTGGGCGATACGCCGGGTCGCGGAGGGTGCGCTGGTGCTCATGTCGACGATGATGCTACCCGGATTGGCGCCATGAACCAGACCGCGTTCGCCCAAAACGACCTGTTCCACATCAGTGGTGTTGGCAACCATGGTGAAACAAATCTCAGCTGAGGCGGCTACTTCGGCTGGCGTGCCCTTGCCCGTTGCACCAGCAACCAGCAAGGGTTCTACCGTGTCAAAACGGCGCCCCCAGGTGTAGATTTCATGCCCGGCATTGATAAGGTTGAGCGCCATGGGCCGACCCATGATACCGGCACCGATGAATCCAATCTTCATAATGTTTTTACCCCCGCACGAAGCTTAATCAAGAGCCTAACATCATTAGCCACACAGGCAAGGTTAATAGAAACAACACCGTGCCCCAGGCGACGGTAAGGGCGACTTTCTCCACGTCCAGCTTGTAGCGGTCGGCAATACCGACAGCCATAAGCATGGTGGGAACACCCGCTTCCAGCACGGTTGCGCGCTGTGCATCGGTAATTCGGGGAAACAGAAGGTATGCCAGAAAATAGGCAGCCAGAGGCATCAACAGCAACTTGAATCCAACGACAGTCAGAACGGGTTTGCTCGGCGCAAGTTGTGACCAGGGAATGGACAAGCCAAGCATCAACAGCATGACCGGCACAGTGGGCTGACCGATGAAATGGGCGGCATGGATAAGTGGCTGGATGTTGATCGGAAGCTGCGCGAGAAGAACGCCGGCAAAAAACGCCCAAAGCGGGGGCAAACCGAACAGCTGTCTGATCGGGTGCCCGGCATCGCTTGTTTGTCCGCCGAGCTTGACGGCAATCCATACGCCCACGGTCCAGAGCAAGGGTGTGGTTGCAGTCATGTCCGCAAAGGCTGCGTAGCGTCCTCCAGCCTCACCGTACAGGTGAACCAGCAGCGGGTAACCCATGAACAGGACATTTCCGAATATGCCGCATAACAAAAGGCCTGCGCGTGCGGCCTGGGAGCAGTTTTGGGCGAAGCGCGTTTTAAAAAGAAGCAAATAAAGAGGGAGGCCGGAAAACAGCATGCTTGAGGCAACCAAGAGCGGCACGCTCAGGATGTCGGTATTGATTTCGGCCGTGGCAGCAGCTGCAAACAGGAGGGCCGGGGCAAACAGGTTGATGGTAACGGTCGTGATGTAGCCACGTACGGCACGAATGCCGGCTTCTTCCATGCGTGTGCGCCAGATTGCGCCTGCTGCAATCAGCAACGCCATGGGAAACAGCACCTGTGCAAGCAGGTCCAGGTAGAAATCAAACGTCATGAAAAAATAATGGCAGGGGTTACCCTGCCATTATGCGCAATTCGTCGAGAATTGAATCAGGTGTCGCGCGAAATTGTTGCGGATTGATGAGGCTCCCGAACGGGGACTGACTCTTCCAGCCAGTGCTTGATGCGATTCGCGTCGCCAAGACGGTTGTATTTCCCAATTGCGTCCAGCAACACGATGATGACCCGGCGTTCAGCGATTTCCGCCTGCATCACCAGACAGTGCCCGGCTTCGTTGATATAACCTGTTTTTGAAAGGCCGATTTGCCATTCATCGTCGCGTGTCAGCCGATTGGTGTTGACGAAGGAGACGTTGCGGTAACGCACACGACGCGAAGCCTGTTGCCTTTTGTTTTTCTTTGAACGAACAACTACCCGTTGCTTGCCCAGGCTGTATTGGCCGGTGGAAGTGATTTGGCGGATGGTCGGAAAATAGTTGTAGGCATGGTTGACCAGCCTGACTAGATCTTCAGCGGTGGACTGGTTGTAGCTGGAAAGTCCCGTAGGGTCGACGTAGAAAGTGTGATGCATTCCCAGTTCCCGAGCCTTGCTGTTCATGGCCTCGACAAATCTCTCCAGCCCGCCGGGGTAGGTGCGTCCCAAGGCGTGTGCAGCGCGATTCTCCGAAGCGATAAGCGCCATGTTTAGCAATTGCTCGCGCGTAAAGGTGGAGCCGATCGGCAGTCGTGAGCCGGTGCCCTTTAGGCGGTCAATATCGTCTTTTGTTATGGTGATGCGCTCCTCCAGAGGCGTCTGCGACTCCAGTGTGACCACTGCGGTCATGAGCTTGGTGATGGAGGCAATAGGAGTTTGTTGTCGGGGATTCTTTGCCAGCAGCGTTTCACCCGTTTCCTGGTCAACCACAACAACTGAAGCGGAACTCAGGCCCAGGCCTTGATTTTCGGCATAAACGCCGGATGGGTAGCTTTCGTAGCCGTGCGTACCCGTTGCAGCAACCGGGGCCGCAGCCAAAAAACCGAACGTCAGCGCCAAAATCTTCCGAAATTTCATCCTGCCAGCCTCCCGCTTTTGCAAGCACTCCCTGAGAACGTCCTTGGGAGGGCATAACTTTAATACAACGTTAGTATCCAATTATCACTATAAATAACATATTTTTCATTGACCGTTCAGGAAAATTAGTTATATATAGCAAATAGTTGGGAGGGTTTTAGAGATTTTACTCAAAAATAGTGAGCCAAATTTGCTAGAAATTCACCCCGGGGTGCTGGAAAAACTTGTTTCGGCCCTTGGGCGGGAGGCCTATTCGGCCGCATCGTTGGCTTCGCATATCAGCTTTGACGGGCAGCTCACCCTCGCCATCCTGCGCTGCGCCCACCAGTCTGTTGGCCAGGAGGTTTCGACAGCCAGCCTGTCCCTCTCGGACACGCTAAATCAGCTCGGCCCCGAATTTGTGCGCGCCCTGGTTCTGTCAGCAAAACCGGCACCCATTGAACAGCATTCGATATGGGAAAAATCTGTCCATGTTGCCTATCTCGCACGTCTCATCGCGGCGCATACCAAGGTGTGCAACGATGAAGAGGCGTGGCTTGCCGGTTTGGCTCATAACCTGGGCGAATATCCCCGGTTTTCTGATTCGGAAAAGCTGCAGGATTATCTGGCGACCATTGATTCAAGTGGGTTCATTGCGGATGCCGTGCGCTTTTGTCGGGCCTCGCCTGCGCGGATCAAATCAGCGCATCCGCTTGTTAGGGTATTGCAGCTGGCCGCATCTCTTGTTTACAGCGTTCATGTAAATGGAAACGTTGGCGTGCGCGCATCACTCGGGGGGTTGGGGCTTGATGCCGCGGAAGCGGAGCGCCTGCAAACTGAAGCAGAGTATCTCGCGCAAGAAGCAATCCATCGGTACAACAACCACGAGGTTGCTTATGCATCGAACAGCCTCGTACAAGCCTATGCTGCAATGGCGAGAGCCTCAGCGCTGCAGGATTTTTTGAGTCTGGCCACTGAGCTTGAGTCTTTGTCTCAGCGGACCATGCTGCTGACGCAGTCACTATTCGGGGTTTCACCCACGGTTTTGCTGCAGGCTGAGGGGAGCCAGCTTGTTCCGGCCGGCTGGTGGCCTGCCCCGACAGGCTTGGCAGGCCTTGCCATGACGACGGATTTTATGCAAAGCAGCCTGGCACGAGCCGCCAAAGGGGAAACGGTATGCTGGCGGTCGGCAACGTCGGATCAGTTTCCGGTAGTGGATGCCCAGGTGGCGCGTTTGCTCGGCTCCGACACGATGCTCTGCGAGCCGCTGAACATGGATGACAAGGTTTACATTCTTGTTTCAGGCAATGCCACGGAAGAAATCGCCGCTTTGCCGGCGTGGAAAGAGTTGCAACAGGCCTTGTCATCGCGCATTTCCAGCCTGCAGGGTACAGCCCCCGTGAGGGCGTCTGTCAGTGACGGGATCCCGCGACAGGAAGTTCGCAAGGCGGTGCATGAAGCATCCAATCCGCTCACTATTATCCGCAACTACGTCAGTCTGCTTTCAAACAAGTTTGCCAACGACAGGGATACTCAGCGTGACCTTGCGATAATCGGTGACGAAATTGAACGGGTAGCTGGAATTCTTCAAGGGCTGGGTGCAAAGCCGGAACCGGCTGAAGCCGTTGTCGACGCTGGTACCTGGGTAGACGTCAACCAGGTTGTGTCCGAACTGGTGAGAATGTCCCTGGACACACTGTTCCTGCCCAACAAGGTCAATGTTCAGATTGACCTTGATCCTGCCATTGGCAGCATCGTTACTCATCGCGATCAGTTGAAACAGGTCCTCCTCAATCTTGCAAAAAATGCAGTGGAGGCCATGCCGCGTGGCGGCCGGCTGACATTTGCCACCGCCCGTGCAGAGCATGGAGGTCGCGCTTGCGCCGTTTTGGCAATACATGACACCGGCCCGGGACTGCCGAAACAGGTACGTGAACAATTGTTCCAGCCAGCGAAAACATCCAAGGGCGGCAACCATGCCGGTCTTGGCCTTTATATCAGTCAGAACCTTGTCAAATCCATGGGCGGCGAGATCGAGTGCGACAGCAGCCCAAGCGGTTCCACATTCAGAATTTATCTCCCCATGGCTGACATGGGGCAGAACCAGGCCGCCCTGCAGCCGGGTGGCATGAGACAGTAGACGGAGAGAAACAAATATGAGCGAGCCCATTTCCGGCGAATCCAAAAGCAGCTTCAGCATCAGTAGCTTGAGTCGGCAGCCACGCGTCCTTATGGTGGATGACGAACCCCAAATGCTGGAAAGCCTCCGCCGGCTGGTTGAGGCGCAAAGCTACGACGTGGTCACGGCAGGGTGTGGCAAGGATGCGCTTGCGGCGATCGACAAGATGCAGTTTGACGTGATCCTGCTCGACTTGAACATGCCCGACATGAGCGGCATCGGCGTGCTTTCAAGCCTGACCGAGCGAGGAGTGGATACGCCTGTTATCGTTGTATCGGGTGACAACGCAATAGACAGCGCCGTAAATGCTTTGCGACATGGCGCCACAGACTTTATCCGCAAGCCCTACAAGCCTGAAGAACTGCTGCGTCGAATAAGCAATACGCTGAACAACCGTCAACTGGAAAAAGAAAACGATCAGATTCAACAGCGTCTGCAGCAGTCCGAGAAATGGCACCGTTTTCTCGTCAACACTTCGCCAGATTTTATCTATACGCTGGACAGCGAAGGATGCTTCACTTTTGTCAACGATCGAGTTGAAAGTCTTCTTGAATACAAGCGAGACGAGTTGATTGGCCGACATTACAGCGAGATCATTTTTGAGGAAGACCTGTTTCGTGCAGAACATGTCTTTAATGAGCGGCGCTCGGATTCACGCGCTTCGCGCAATGTCGAGATGCGGCTCAAGTGCAATCCGGGCAATAACCGCCCGCGTGCGATGAATGGTCGTTTCTGTACCGTAGAAGTTACCGCAACCGGCATTTATGAGAGGCAGGAGAGTCGGTTCGAAACCCGTTTTATGGGTACCTATGGTGTTGTCAAAGATATTAGTGACCGCAAGCAGGCCGAAGAAACCGTTCACTACCAGACTTACCATGACCTTCTGACCGGTTTGCCCAATCGCGCAAAATTTCGCGATCATCTTGGCAGGGCCTTGGTGAGTGCCAAGCGCAAAGGCCAGAACCTGTCCATCATGATTCTGGATCTGGATAACTTCAGGGTTATCAATGACTCGTTGGGCCATGGTGTGGGTGACGAAATGCTCATTCACGTAGCTGCAAGACTGCGTCAATGTCTCAAGGATGAAGACGTTCTGGCGCGTCTAGGCGGAGACGAATTTGCATTGCTCATGCCCAATGTTTCCTCCCGGCTCGAAAGCACCGTCGTTGGTCACAAGGTGGTCGAGGAACTGAATGTCCCGTTGAAAATAAAAGGCCACGAACTCTACATTACCGCCAGCGTCGGCGCAAGCATCGCGCCCGAGGACGGCGCTGTGGCTGACACGCTTATACGCCAGACTGAAATCGCGATGTACCAGGCCAAGTCGCAGGGCGGGTGTCGATTGCAGTTTTGGCAACCTGCCATGCAGGATGCCTTCTCGGGCCGCATCCAAATAGAAACGGATTTGCGCCGCGCACTGGCCAATGACGAATTCGTCCTGTTCTACCAGCCTCAGGTTGATACGACCTCGGGGGCGATCAAGGGCTTTGAGGCGTTGATCCGCTGGTGGCACCCCGATCGGGGGCTTGTGTCGCCAAATGCGTTTATCCCAATTGCCGAAGAAACGGGAGTCATTGTCCCAATAGGTGAATGGGTAATGCGGGAAGCTGCCGCGCAGCAAGCTGTCTGGCGAAAACTCGGTTTGCCACAGGTAAAGGTTTCCGTAAACATTTCGCCGCGCCAGCTTGAAACCCCGGATTTTGTCGGTAGTGTCATGCGCGCGCTTGAAGCAAACCAACTGGAGCCGGGTTCCCTGGAACTTGAAATCACTGAAAGCGTGCTGATGCGCGACGTGGAAAGCAATGCAGCCAAGCTGGTACAGCTTGCAAGTGCAGGTGTGCTGCTGGCTATTGATGATTTTGGTACCGGCTACAGCTCGTTGAAGTATTTGAGCAGATTCCCAATCCATACACTTAAAATCGACCGTGCCTTTGTCAAGGATCCGGAGCGCGATGGCATGTCGATCGTCAATGCCATCATTGGTATGGGGCGCAACCTTAATCTCAACGTGATTGCCGAAGGCGTGGAAAATATCGCCCAACTGGAACAACTTCGCGCGCTAAATTGTGAGGAAGCGCAAGGCTACCTCTTTGGCATGCCGATGTCCGCGCTTGAGGCAACCAAATTGCTGGAGCAGCAAATGCACGGCAAGGATGATGTTGCCAAGGTGGGATAATCAAGGTGGTGGCCAGGGGCGGAATCGAACCGTCGACACGCGGATTTTCAATCCGCTGCTCTACCAACTGAGCTACCTGGCCATTTTTTGAGATGGTGTTTGGTTTGCTTGAAACAGCTTATCTGCACAAACCAAAGCCCGGCATTTAAACCGCAAAAACGATATTAGTCAAGAACGGCAGAAGTTTTGCAGCCTTCCAAACAGGCTCACTCGCCCTTTTCCTGGGTTGCATGTCATGTTGTGTTCAGTGAGTATTCAGTCTTCATTTCATTTTTATCGATCCGGGAAATTCCATGGGTGACTGGTTTGTTTGGCTGGCCCGTTTGATGTATGTCGGCATTTTTGCCTTGGGCATTGGCATGTGTTTTCGTGCGTGGGCGATAGGTATGCGTAAGGATCATCGTTACGTGGCGGATTGGCGCGGGCGTTCGATTCGAGATGCTGGGCGCTGGGCCTACGTTGTGATGATGGTCAATGCGGTCGGCGGCGTGGGGTTGCTGCTACTTGGTGCTCTGGTTTTGCTGCTTGGGCTGAAGTTCACGGTTTGGACCGGGTTGGGAGCCCTGTTTTTGTGGAGTTATTACTTTGCGCTGCGCGTTGTTGTTCAGCGAGCCAACAGTTCAAGCTCAACCTGAGTTCTTGGGCTCGTATTCCAGTATGGGCGTCGGGCAGGAATTACCCATGATTCGTAAATAGTTGATGACAGGAGGGGGAAAGAGTAAAGTTTTGATCCA